>CAIYZD010000053.1 GCA_903930585.1 uncultured Geobacteraceae bacterium
GATCTCATCTACAATTTTTTCCTTTCCGGTATTTAGCTCCTCACCTCCCCATAACCAGGTTTTACGATCATTTAATTATATTGAAAATGAGCCTGACCGTATTTCTTCAAGACTCATCATGATCGAGTTTAAATTGGTTTTAGCAAGTTGAGTGCCAACTAAAAAACATAAATAAAAACGATATGTTAAGTATTTATTTTCAGGAATCCAGAAAAGGCGGGGGTGAGGCGCGGGGTGATAAGAAACAGTTTTATATAATTTTGTCCACAATAGGTACTTTTTGGGCTATGGATTTTATCTACAGTGGGGAAATATCACACAACCGGTTTAACAGGCTCAATACCGACAATTGCATCCATACCGATAAATGGCCTGCCTTACCTCGCACCGGTCATCAGCGGCCACTAAATCTCCCCGACTCCCCCATGCGCGCCCCATGCAGCCGCCCCCACAACATGGTTTTAGCGGACAATCGTGGCATTCATTGATTGTGTCGGTGCGACTGCGGCTTATTTGAAGCAGGGATGACCATGCTGGAGCGCCTTCGGCAAGGGCGGCGGCAAACCCCTTGTCAAAAACGCCTGAAACGGAGAAGTCGCCGGTGTGGCAGAGCAGGCAGGGATAAAGCACTCCCGATGGAGTGAGGTAGGGGTTTTCGACAAAGGTACAGTGCTCATGACGGACAGTCTCTCCTGTTCTCCACTCAAGAGCGGCAATCCTGCCGATTTTCCGGTAGAGTTCCCGGAAACGCGGATCGGTGTCGTAACGTTCCAGCAGTTTCAGATACTGTGCGCTGTCGGGAGGAACGGCGGCGGTATCTCCGACTGCACGCCCGCACTGCACAAGAGCACCGCTGTTGAAGGAGGAAATCCCCATGCGCTCGGCAAATTCAAGTAGTGCCGGAATATCTTCCAAATTGTGACGCATCTCCGTCAGGAAGAGTGTGATCCGACCGGCTAATCCATACTGCACAAGCTTGACAAGTCCGGACAGCGCCCCGTCAAACGCGCCCTTGCCGCGCACCAGATCATGGGTATCGGCTGTTGCGCCATCCAGACTTACCTGGATTGAAAGTCCCGGAAACTCCAGCTCGTGCAGAGCCGTGAGGTGTTCATCCTTCAAGAGCATGGCATTGGTCTGGAGGATGATGGCTTTGAACCCCAACGCTCGGGAGCTCTGCAAAATGTTCAGCACGTGTGGATGACAGAGAGGTTCGCCGCCGGTTATCCGGAGCCCCTCGCCGCCAAGCGCGGCAAACTCTTTGATGATCCGCATCAGACTCCGCGTCGGCACGTGGGCGGATACCGGCAACAGGCCGGCTTCAACCCAGCAATGTTGACAGGCGAGATTGCAGGCGGCGGTGATGGCAATGGTAAGCGTCTTTGGGGGTTTTAATCCCCATTGGCGTACTGTTTCCAGCGATTCGCAGCGAGTCATGCCATTTTTTCCCTATGCCATTGAGTGGGCAATTATTCTACACTGTGTAAAAATTACCCATATCAAACTGTACCTGGTGTAGAAAAATGCTACAATGGCCACTACGTATATCAGGGTACATCTTCCAGTTCGTAGCGCTCCAGCTTGCTGTAGAGCGTTTTGCGGTCAATTTCAAGCAGTTTGGCTGCCTGACTTTTATTCTGCTCCACCAGTTCCAGAACCTTCCGGATATGATCACGCTCGACAACCCAGAGCGGCACGGCGGTAAAGGCCGAACCCTCGCTGCGCGGCACGCCTGCTGCCGGCGAATAGACCGCCTTTTGCGGTGCAAATGGAAACAGATCCGGGGTGATAATCGGCTCATTGGCGAGAATGCAGGCCCGTCGGATAGTATTGCGCAGCTCCCTGACATTCCCCGGCCACTCATAGGCACGAAGCGACGCTATGGACTCATCAGTGATTTCCCAGCTTCGTGAATCATTTTCATTACATTGTTGAATAAAGTACCAGGCCAGCGGTACGATGTCATCGGGACGCTGCCGTAACGGCGGTACGGGAATCAGCAGCAGGTTGATCCGGTGATACAGATCTTCTCTGAATTCGCCGCGATTGACGCAGTCCACCAGGATTTTATTGGAGGCAAAGACAAAGCGGACGTTGACGCGAATATCATGATTTCCCCCCATACGGCGAAAAGTACTGGTTTCCAGGATTCTAAGGAGCTTGACCTGAACGTCGAGCGGCATCTCCGAGACCTCATCCATAAAAAGCGTTCCGGTATCGGCCAGCTCAAACAGTCCGGCCCGCATTTTGTTTGCACCGGTAAAAGCACCCTGCATATGGCCAAAGAGCTCACTTTCGGCCGTATTGGCGTCGAACCTCCCGCAGTTGACGGTCACAAACGGTTTGTTGCTGCGACGACTGGCATCATGCACCGCCCTGGCGATCAATTCCTTGCCGGTGCCGCTCTCTCCGGTGACCAGCACGTGCTCGTCGGTAGCCCCCCATCGCTGCACCGTTTCAAGAACCTTCGTAATTTGCTGACTTTTTCCTATGATACGATGATTGCCAAAACGGTTTATTTCAAGCTTGAGATTAATGTTTTCCAGACGTAACCGATTCTTATCACACGCTTTATCGATCAACATTTCCAGTTCATCTAGCTTGATCGGCTTGGTGAGATAATCGTAGGCGCCATGCTTGATGCACTCCACAGCAGTTTCAATCGTGCCGTGACCGGTAAACATGATGACCTCCGGAATTGCCGACTCCATACGCATCTGTTTGAGAGTCTCAACGCCATCCATCCCGGGCATTCGAACGTCAAGCAGCACCACGTTGAATATCTCTTCCCGGTAAACAGCCAACCCCTCTTCACCAGTCGCGGTGGCAGTCACCTTGTAACCGGTGCGGGACAGCTCCATCTGCAGCAATTCCCTAAGTGACTTGTCATCCTCGACAACAAGAACCTTTGTATCGTTACGGATTATTTCTGACATGCTGGCATCCTTACGGTAAATTTAGATCCTTTGTCTATCTGGCTTTCCACACTTATTTCTCCGCCAAGGCGCTTAACGATATTGTACGTGACCGCCAGCCCAAGTCCAATTCCCTGTCCGACATTCTTGGTGGTAAAAAACGGATCCCATATCTGCTCTATGGCATCCTTGGAAATCCCGCACCCGGAGTCCCGGATCTCCAAGGCAACCATTGATTCCGGAGTCACTCTTGTTGTTATTGCCACGAAACCGGCCCCTCTGATCGCTTGATGGGCGTTAATCAGCAAATTCATGCACACCTGGCGAAGCCCGGCCGAATCACCGCTTACATCCGGAAGATCACTTTGAAAGTCGGTCCGGATCTCGATTTTGTCATAACGGGACTTAAACCGGACAAGTTCGAGAACTTCGTTCAGTACGTCATTGAGATTTATGTTACTGGCAGAACCGTCGGACTTGCGGCTGAAGGAAAGCAGGCAATCGATAATTCTCTTGCACCGGTATGACTCCTGGATAATAACCTGTAAATATTTGGGAAAAACATCAAACCGCGGATCTTCAATCAGTGCTTGTTCTTTTGAAATACGCCTGAGCAGGGCCTCTGCATAACCAGCTACCGAGGAGAGCGGGTTATTGATCTCGTGGGCAACACCGGCAGCAAGAATTCCGATACTGGAGAGCTTCTCGGCCTGCATCAGCTGCAGCTCATGGAGGCGTTTTTCGGTTACATCACGCATAAAGACAAGCGCACGGCTCTGCTCGCCGTTACTATCCTCTATCGGGGTCGCGGTCACATCAAAGTAGCGTATCTTCCCCGAGGAGGGCTGCGAAGCGATTGAAATTTCGACCCGTTCACCCCTCAAAGCCCGCTCTACAGGACAATCGAGGGGGGCTGATTCTTCTTCCGGATGAAACAGTTCACCGCACAAACTGCCGGGAAGGGTTTCCTGAGAAAAATACTGCGGGCAGACGTGGTTGCGATGCTGCACCTTCCCTCTGCTGTCATACACGATAACCCCATCGCTGATGGAGTCAAACAGCGCCTGAAATTCGCTGCTTTTACTGCGCAACCCGAGATTTGCCGCTTCAAGTTCGTGAATTTTCTGTTTAACTTCGGCATAGAAGCCAATTTTGGAATTATCAAGTCCAAGAAGACGTTCCAGCACCGATTCGTCAAACTTTGTCCGAACGGCAACCTTATCCATCAGTACGCCCTTTCCAGAATGCGCAGGAGATCCTCTTCATCCGCCTCACGCGGTGAAGTTGCAATACAGACATCCTTGAGTGCCTGACGAGCCAATTCCGGCAGGTCCTTACGCAGAACTCCGATACTGCGCAGACTGCGCGGAGCACCGCTGGCATCCAGGAGCAAGTCGAGCGTTTCCTGAATATTTTCACTGGCAGCGCTGTTATCGCCGCTGGCACGGTGCCCGAGTCCCCAGGCTAACTCCTGAAGCTTATCGGTAACCACCGGGATGTCGTAACGGATCACTTCCGGCAGCAAAATAGCATTGATGCTGCCGTGATTAGCGTCATAGAGGCCGCCTATCGGGTGAGCCAGGGCATGGACGATGCCAAGCATGGAATTTGAAAAAGCCATGCCGGCATGCAGACTGGCTCGCGCCAGATTTTCCATATCCTCCGGCCTGTGTTCCTGAACGGCATCAGCCAGACTGCCGGTCAGCAGACGCAGTGCCTTGATGGCATGAACATCGGTGAGAGTTGTAGAAGCAATCGAAAAAAAGGCCTCCATGGCATGACTGAGGGCATCGGTAGCGGTCGTGCCGATAAATTCGTCCGGCAGGGTCGCAAGGGTGTCCGGGTCTGTCAGACTGATGTAGGGAGCGACGCAGCGGCTCATGATACAAATTTTGCGTCGGTGTTCGGTGTCGCTGATTATTGCAAACTGCGAAACATCGGAACCGGTGCCGCAGGTCGTCGGGCAGAGGACCAGCGGCGGGAGGGGCCGGATGATCCGGTCCGGCCCCTCATAGTCACTGATTTTACCGCCGTTCGAGACAAGAATGGCAATAGCCTTGGCGGCATCCATTGAACTTCCGCCGCCGAGTCCGACAATCACATCGGCGCCGTGGCGCAGATATTCCTTCACCCCTTCTTCCACCTCGTGGTCTTTGGGATTCGGAGTGATGCCGTCAAAATAAATAAATTCAAGGCCGGCCTCAAGGAGACTCTGCATGGCCACATCGACCCAACCGGCGCGAAACAGCCCTTTATCGCTGACCAGAAAAATTTTTTTTCCCCCAAGTCTGCGGGCACACCCGCCGACTTGACAGAGCATCCCTCTGCCGAAAATGATTTCAGGAACCTCGAACTTATAGTTTTGCAAAGTGTTGTTCCAATTTTTTTCCATTACACACCTTTCGTCGCGTACCGGATTTTCGCGACCATACCGGAAATTGCCCATTTATTTATAAGCAATGCTCGTGCCCAATACAAAACCAGGTTCTATGTTTTTTGCATTTTTCCCACACCTGCACCATACTTTTTCACTTTTGCCGCACATTACTCGCCATTCGTCAGGACGACAACGATTCTGGGACTATTTTCCACGGTGTAGAACTCTTACTCATCAGCATATCATATAATAATTACAGTAAGTTATAAAATATGTCCTGTTTATCCCCACTTTAGTCCGGCACAATGCACGCATGACTCAACAGCGCAACTAACTGATATTTAACATTAAAACCAATGTTCTATTTTTGGCACTGCCGTTGCAGTCAAGTAATGCAGAGCAACTATTTTCAATCAACTTACACGAGAGGGAGATGATTTATGAAAAAAAGCAGACTGGTAGCAGTTGGACTTCTGACAGCGGCTTCGATGGCCGCAAGCAACCCGGCAGGCGCGGCAGTTGAAATCGGCAGTGCAGGCGGCTGGAAAGTCAGCACGGACGGAATCGTCGATTTATACTCCACCTACGCTTCAACCGCCAAACTTCCAAGCGGCGCGCGTGGATTGAGTCTGCTCAGTGTCGGCGGCAATGAAGCGGTAAAAGATGATCGATTTGGCATGGGTATCGGCCTGCTCCCTTCCGTAATCGCCTTCAATGTCACGGCCCCCACCACAAACGGCGTTGAATCGGCTGTGCGGGTCGGCATTTATCCGGCTTTACAAAACAGCGCCAATGGCAACCGTTTCAATACATCACCCAATATCGATTTCCGTGAATTTTTCTATACCGCCAAAGGGGTCTATGGTGAATTGCTGGTCGGCCGCGCCCTCAATCTGTTTCAAGGAAAGAATATCCTGAATGATATGACCCTCCTCGGGGCCGGTGTTGTTCCGGGGTCCGCATTCAAGGGCAATACCACTCTTGGCCATATCGGCTACGGGTATCTGTATACAAATTTCGGCCCCCAGTTCCGTTACACTACACCGGATTTCGGAGGGACCAAGGTGGCTGTCTCAATAGGTGAACCGTACAAAATCTCCGCCGACACCTCCAAAATGAATACGCCCCGCCTGGAGACGGAAATCTCCTACGCAAAAACCATCGGCGACACCGCAGTACAGGCATGGCTTTCCGGATTATTTGAGAGTGCAAAACGGAGCGCAACTGCCGCAGCACGCCCCGGAAAGACCAACACGGTGTTCGGCGCTGCATACGGCGTCAGCGCCGGACTGAAGAACGGTCTCTCTCTTATGGCATCCGGCTACGCCGGCAAGGGACTCGGCATGACCGGCGTACAGGATGGCGATTTCCTCGGATCAACTTCAACCGATGACGCCGGCAATGAGAGAACTGCATGGGGTTACCTGGCCCAGGCCACCTACGCTCTTACCTCCACGGTGACACTGGGCGTCAACTATGGTCAGTGCCGTCAGGAAACAGGCAAAGCAGCTGCTCCTCCGGTCACCAACCAGGAAGCGGCAACAACATCCGTTACCTATGCTTTCAACAAATTCACCAAATTTACCGCCGAATATACCTTTGCCCAGAATACCTGGTCTGATCGTGCAAAACAGCAATCGAACCAGTTTGCGCTCGGCTCGACATTTTTCTGGTAACCGGAAAACAGACTCTAAAGGAGAGATTATCATGCCAAAATATGTAATTGAACGCGAGCTTGCAGGAGCAGGACAATTGCCTGCTGAAACGTTACAGGCAATATCACAAAAATCATGCAGTGTGCTCAAGGGACTTGGTCCGGAGATTCAATGGGTGCAAAGCTATGTGACCGACGACAAGATTTACTGCATATACATTGCCCCCAACAAGGAAATCGTGCTGGAGCACGCCACACAGGGCGGATTCCCGGCCAACAGTGTTGCAGAAGTTAAAACGATAATTGACCCGACCACCGCAGAATAAATCAACCCTTTGCTCCCCATGCGGGACAGTACATTTTGGAGGATGACATGACGTTAGCTCTACTTGTTTTGATCAGTATTATGTGGGTTCCGGTCGGTATGTTCTTTCTCGGCTATGGCGAGGCCAAAAGCACCGGTTTTGTCAGTGCCGTTGTAGGAACCCTCGTTGTTATCGGAGCGACTCTTCAGGCAGCCGTCTTCACCGACCCCTTTACCGCCGGATTGCTGTTCGTATTCGGTGTCCTGTATCTGCAGACCGGTTATGCACTTTTGACCGGCGTGACTGACCTGCGTACCGTCGGAAATGGCGCCCTGCTTGTCGGCATAGTCTGCGCAGTATATGCATATCTGTTTGCCACCGGCGGCGGCCTGAAGCCGGACGGCAAAACGTTTATCGGTGTAACCCCCTACCTGGCGTTCATGAACCTGACGTTTGTGGTTATCTGCTTTACCGTAGCCGGCGTAACCTACGGCAAGATCAACCCCAAGGTAGCAGCCACCATGTTCATCGTCCTCAGCTTCACCTGCCTTCTGGTTCCGGCTTTCGGCCTTATGGCATATGGTAAATTGCCTTTTTAATATGTTGAATCCGTACTCGAAAGCGTGATTTCACAAAAAAACGGCCGTGACCCATTGGCGGCATGGCAATCGTAGCGGTAAAGCTACCGAAAAACACGATACGAGACTGGAACAGGGGCGCTTATTCGACAAGCGCCCCTGTTGTATTTATCGGGCGCCCTCCGAAAAGGATTGAGGGATTCGCCTGTATAGGATAAAATGCAGTTATAAATTTAAACATCGGGAGGGAATCATGTCAGAGGGCTTTCAACTGCGCAAGTTTGTGGCCCCTGAATTCGTCTTCGGTGTGGGGGCACGGCGCCTGGCCGGACGCTATGCAAAAAACCTGGGAGGGCGCAAGATCCTGGTCGTCTCGGACCCAGGCGTGGTTGCGGCGGGGTGGACGCGGGATGTAACGGACAGCCTTGAAGCCGAAGGACTCCCCTTTGCCCTGTTTACCGGTGTTACATCCAATCCCAAGGCCGACGAGATCATGGCAGGTGTTGCACTTTACCGGACGGAACGGTGCAATGCGCTTATTGCCGTAGGTGGGGGGAGCCCCATTGATTGCGCCAAGGGGATCGGCATCGTCACTTCCAACGACCGGCACATCCTTTTGTTCGAAGGGGTGGATATGGTAAAACTTCCGATGCCACCCCTGATTTGTGTCCCGACCACCGGAGGGACATCGGCGGACGTCTCACAATTCGTGATCATCAGCAACCCGCTGGAAAAAGTCAAATTCGCCATCATCAGCAAATCGGTTGTCCCCGACCTGGCATTGATCGACCCGGAAACCCTGACCACCATGGACTCATATCTCACGGCCTGTACCGGTCTTGATGCATTGACCCACGCCATAGAGGCCTACGTGTCCACTGCCCGTTCCGCCATGACCGATCTGCACGCTCTTGAGGCGATACGCCTCATATCTTCAAGCCTCCTCCCCTCCATCACCAACCTCTCCGACCTTGAATTGCGCAGCAATATCATGCAGGGGAGCCTGCAGGCGGGACTGGCCTTTTCCAATGCCATCCTGGGGGCCACCCACGCCATGGCCCACAGCCTGGGAGGGGCGCTCGATATCGCCCATGGCGAGTGCAACGCCATCCTGCTCGACCACGTCATTGAATTCAATCTGCCGACGGCGCCGGAACGTTTTGAGCACATTGGCAAAGCAATGGGAGTGGAACTGCAGGGATTGAACTCCGTTCAGAAAAAATCGGCCCTGCTGAATCACGTCAGAGAGCTGAAAAAGGCAACCGGTATTGTCCGGACGTTAAACGAGCTAGGGGTAAGCCGTGGCGATCTGAAATTCCTGACCGGCAATGCCCTGAAAGATCCCTGCATGGCGACCAACCCGAGAAAGGCGTCACAACGGGATATTGAGGTGGTATATGAAGAATCCCTCTGACACTCCCGACCCGATGGACGTGTTGCGGAAAAAGCTGGCCGGATTCGGCGAACATTCCCTCCGCAAAACCTATTACCCCGAACTTCAGCAGCGCCTGGAAGAGCTGCGAGAGAGCGAGGCTTTTCTCAAGAACATCGTAGAAAACATTCCGGCCATGGTCTTTGTGAAAGAAGCGGCTGAACTCCGTTTTGTCGCCCTTAACAAGGCTGGTGAAGAGCTGTTGGGATACTCGCGGGAAGAGATGCTGGGCAAAAACAACCACGACCTTTTTCCGGAAGAGCAGGCGGCATTCTTCACTATGAAGGATCGGGAAGTGCTGTCACGAGGTGTCCTGCTTGAAATACCGGAAGAGACGATTAAAACCAAATCCGGAGTCAACCGGATCATCCGCGCCAAGAAAATACCGCTCTTTGACAGCAGCGGAAACGCGCGCTACCTGCTCGGAATTGCAGAGGACATCACCGAGCGGAAGCATCTGGAGGAACAGCTCCGGCAATCCCAGAAGATGGAGGCAATCGGGCAGTTGGCCGGCGGGGTGGCCCATGATTTCAATAACATTCTCATGGTGATCATGGGGTACAGCAATATATTGAAAAAGGACCTTGGAATCGACTCCCCTCAGAAAGAAAAACTGGAGCATATCATTGAGGCGGCGGATAAAGCGGCTCAGTTAACCCGCGGTCTGCTGACGTTCAGCCGCAAGCAGGAAATAAAGACCAGGGTGGCGAACCTCAACGATGTAGTCCGGCAGGTCGAAAAATTCCTCGTCAGGCTCATCGGGGAAGACATTCACCTGACCTCAGATCTCGTCACAACCGATCTGCTGGTCAAAATTGACAGCGGCCAGATCGAACAGGTTCTGGTCAATCTGGCCACCAATGCCCGTGACGCCATGCCAAACGGGGGCATACTGACCATCGGTACCGGGCTTATGGACATTGAGGCACTATTCGTTCAAAGTAATGGGTATGGCGAACCGGGGCGTTATGCCCTGATGTCGGTATCCGATACCGGTGTCGGCATGGATGAAAAGACCAAGAGCAAAATCTTCGAGCCATTTTTCACCACCAAAGAGGAAGGCAAAGGAACCGGCCTCGGCATGGCAATAGTGTACAGGATTGTCAAACAGCATGGCGGGTTTATCAATATTTACAGCGAACCACAGATCGGGACCACCTTCCGTATCTATATTCCGCTGATTGAGAACGAACTGGCTGAGAATGAGAAGGTAGCAACTCCCGAGCCGCCCAAAGGAGGAACGGAGACGATCCTGGTAGCCGAAGACGACAGTTCCGTGCGCACACTTGTGCAGGAGATCCTTACCGGTTTCGGTTACAAAGTAATTCCAGCCATGGACGGACAGGACGCCGTCGAGAAATTCAAGGCGAACAGAGATACGGTCAAGCTTATAATTATGGATATTATCATGCCGAAGAAAAACGGCAAGGAAGCATGTTACGAGATCAGGCAGCTCGACAGTGATGTAAAGATACTCTATTCCAGTGGCTACACCCTTGACATCATTCAGAGACACGATGTTCTAGACGAGGGGGCCGAACTTATCATGAAACCGGTCCAGCCTCTTGAGCTGTTGCGTAAGGTGCGGGAACTGCTTGACCGGGAGTAAACCTTCCCTTTAAGGGCGAGGCGTTGAGTAGTTTTCTTCCGGCGCCAGACCGCGCAGTTTCGATATAACTCCCCGAAGAGCGCGCTTGACCTGAATCGGCCATCAGTAGTATATGGTTAGGTTGAGAATACGTGATAAAGGATCATTGAATGTCTAAAGAACTTGCCAAAGGGTACGAACCC
>CAIYZD010000054.1 GCA_903930585.1 uncultured Geobacteraceae bacterium
GCAATGCAGGTAAACCAAATAGCCACCGCTGCAGAAGAACAGACAGCAACTACCAGCGAGATATCAAACAACATGCATCAAATAAACGATGTGGTTCACCAGACATCTTATGGCGCACACGCATCTGCTAAAGCAGCAACAGTGCTACATGACAATGCAAAAGAGCTTCAGAGACTTGTTCATAAATTTAAAATGTAGAAAGAAAAATCCGAAAAATAATTTACCGAGACCAGGGTGGGAGTTCTCTGCTATGAATTGGGAATAACTCGGCAGACGCCATTTGCCACCATAGTTACTCATACTCACAGTTTAAAGGAGTAATAAATTGATATTGATAATTGTTCTTGCGTTATTTACCGTAGTTGCTGTGATTTTTGGAATACAATGTTACAGCTATAAAAAAAGAAAACATAGTGCTCACGATTAATTCAAATAATCTGCACAATACGGGTGCTGAAAATCCAAGACATATTGAATCAGACGAATTCCGCACCATGTTTGCTGCCTCCTTGGACGGCTTCCTGATAGTCGCTGTAACTGGTCATATTTTAGAAGCCAATGACAGCTACTGTCGTATGATGGGGTACAATCATGAGGAACTTGTCAATATACACATGACTGAGATTGATGCGATTGAAAGTCCAGGGGACGTTTCCAAACGAGTAGAAGAACTCATTTCAAGAGGGACTCTGCGATTTCAGACCAGGCATATACATAAAAATGGTTCAATCGTCGATGTAGAAGTCAGCACCACTTATTCGCCTACCAATGGCGGCAGATTTTACTCCCTTATCAGAGATATAACAGAGCATAAGCAATACGAAAAAGCTCTCCGCCACAGTGAAGAGCAATACCGGAATATTGTTGAAAATCAGACCGAGTTTGTTGATCGGTATTTGCCCGGTGGAATACTGACCTATGTAAACAAAGCCCTTGTCAAATTTTCCGGTCTTCCGGAGGAGCAGCTGCTTGGCACGTCATTCTATCCATTTCTCCTCGAAACTGATCGTGCGGAAACGGTCAGCCGTATTGAGTCGATTACTATAGACAATCCCATGGTCGAAACCGAGAGCCGTATTGTCCTGCCTGACGAAAGAATACGCTGGAACAGGTGGACTCACACGGGCTTTTTTGATGATAGCGGAAATCTGATTGAGTACCAGTCAGTTGGCAGGGACATCACTGAACGCAGAGAAGCACGATTTGCGTTAGAAGAGAGTGAAAATCGCTATCGGACACTGTTTCAAAAGGCAGGAGAAGGAATTTGCATTATTTCCCAACTGGGGAAGTTGATTCAGGTCAATGAAGCTTTTGCACAGAGTCATGGTTACGAAATAAATGAAATGTTGGGGATGAATATCAGGGATTTGGATGTTAACGGAGGTGTAGAAAAAAATCCTGAAAGAGGACAAGCCATTTTGTTCGGGGAAACCATTACATTTGAGGTGGAACACTATCATAAGGATGGGCATATATTTCCGCTTGAGGTGAAGGCAAGTCTCATTTCCCTGGGCGGAGAATCCTTAACTATCTGCTTCCATCGTGATATTTTCGAACGAATGCAGGCTGAAAAAATGTTGAGAGAGAGTGAACACTTGTTCCGGGCACTCGTTGCATCTTCCAGTCAGTCGGTCTGGAGTTTCCGCCCCGACGGTTTATCTCAAATCGAGCAGATCGACAGGGCTAACGCCTCTTGGTGGTGCGAATACACAGGACAGTCAGAGGCACAGAGGACTGCCGACGACGGTATGGGATGGCTGGATGCGGTATATGAATCAGACCGTGAAAAAGCCAAAAATATTTGGCAGAAAATAATTACTTCATCTGAACCGGCGTCTTCGGAGTACCGTGTTTACCGTCGTGACGGAGAGCTACGTTGGCTATTGGTTCGGGGAGTGCCGATTGGAGACAATCAGGGAGCCATTACAGAAATTGCCGGCACAGTCTCTGACATAACCGAACGGAAAAAGGCAGAGCTTTCTTTACAAAAGCTTTCCTTTGAGATGGAGCGGTTATTGGAAACATCGTCAACTGGACTTACCCGTTGCAGTCGTGATCTGCACTATCTCTCAGCGAATACAGCCTACGCTAAACTGGCTGGAGTCCCTCGGGTGCAAATTATTGGGAAACCAATAGTGGAGGTAATAGGTGAAGCAGGCTTAGCGGCAATTAGGCCCTACATCGAGAGAGTCTTAAATGGGGAGAGTGTCGAATACGAAACGCCAGTGCATTTTCAAGCTGGAGGAGATCGATATCTACATATCGCTTATACTCCGGATAAAGATGAAAATGGTGATATTATCGGCTGGGTCGCTTCAATCACCGACGTTTCTGATCGTAAACAGGCAGAAATTTACCTGAAAGAGAAAGAGTATGAACTGGAGCAAGCTCAACTTCTGGCAAAAACTGGAAGTTGGACATACGATCCGGTTATCCAGAAATCTACGTGGTCAAAAGCAATGTTCTCCATCTGGGGTCTTGATCCCTCACTGGGCTTGTTCCCTGTTGAAGACCATAAAAAATATATTCATCCCGACGATTATCCAAAATTTGAAGCTTTCTTGAAGGAAGCCGCAGAGCACGGAGTCCCATATACAATGGAGCTTCGTATCAAGCGTCCCGACGGTATTGAAAAAACCATCATCACAATCTGCGAACCACTATGCGACTCTACAGGAAAAGTCGTAAAACTGAGAGGCACCAATCAGGACATTACTGAACGCAAAAGAGCTGAGGAAGAGAGACAGCTATTTGAACAGCAACTGCAACATACTCAGAAACTGGAGAGCCTTGGTGTGTTATCAGGCGGTATTGCCCACGACTTCAACAACATTCTGGCAATCATAATTGGATATTGCGGTCTGATAAAGATGGACTATGAGACTGCCGACAAAAATATACCTGAGATAGAAAAAGCCGCCGAACGTGCGGCTGCCCTTTGCCGCCAGATGATGTCATACGCAGGTAAAGCTCAGCTCACCATGACTCAGGTAAATATGTGGGCAATGGTGGACGAGATGATCACCTTGTTGAAATCAACTCTTCCCCAAAATGCTGAAGTCAAATCTGACCTGCCGACTAATTTACCTTACATAAATGGAGATGCCAGCCAACTCAGACAGATAGTCATGAACCTGATAATAAACTCATCTGAGGCTATCGGAATTGAACAGGGTGAAATTCGAGTATCGCTTGACAAGGTAACGGTATCTGCAAAAGAATCAATTGTGGATTATAACGGTAAAATCATTTCTTACGGCGAATATGTCTGTCTGGAAGTGACTGATAACGGTTGCGGTATGGATGAAGAAACAAAATGGAGGGTTTTTGAGCCGTTCTATACCACCAAATTTACGGGACGTGGACTTGGGATGTCTGCGGTACTCGGTATAATAACCTCACATAATGGAGCGTTGCAACTCTTCAGTCAACTTGGGAGGGGTACCACATTCAGAGTGTATCTGCCTGTTCCTAAAAATGACTCAGCCAGAGATGAAAATATTACTTCAGTAACCCCTTTTCCAGCATGGCAGGGAAGCGGTACAATCCTGCTTGTAGAGGATGAGGATCAGGTACGGCTCATTGCCAAGGCGTTTCTTGAAATGTTTGGCTTTACAGTTCTGGAAGCTGGGACGATCCTGCCCGACCAGGCCGACATGCTGGGCCTGCCCAGGACATGCCGGCTCGTCGTCGGCTGCCTGGACCAGTACGCCGGGGCGATCGGCGCCGGCAACATCGCTCCAGGGGGAATCTCCGAGACCACC
>CAIYZD010000055.1 GCA_903930585.1 uncultured Geobacteraceae bacterium
AAGCGTCCGGGTGACCTCTTTGGGTGGCTCGTACAGTATGACTTTGCCGTCTGTGCGGGCTTCGTTAGACACGGTGAGGGTGGTGTTTTCAGGCATTTCTTTCACTCCATTTCGACTTCTTAAAACAGTATCTATCGAGTTTAATTGATGGTTTGTAATCGCGTCACCGCGCTATACTGCGTTTTCCAAAAACATAGTATAACGCGATTGAACAGCACTCAGTTGTAAAGAAATCCTTTACTACTGGCTCATTATCTATTTTCGGATTTGCGAAACGCACAGGAAAGCCAACCCTCCCAAGCGTGTTGGACGTATCGAAAAAAATATTCCCCGCATGCATCGCGGTCAAGTTTATGATGAGAAAATTCCTGTTCAAACACCAAGCGTTCTGTCTCTTTATTTTCTGCAACAAAATAATCAAATTTGTCCATGACTGTTCACCCTTCTGCTCAATACTCGTTATGCCTTGGTTCTTACGCCTCTACAGTTGATAATTTGACTGATGCATCGCGGGCACGTTACCGGCCCTGCCGCGCAAGGAATCCATACATAGGGGTCGGTCTGAAAATCCTCATCGTCATCACCGTGATATGCATTGCCGCACAGGGTAAATTCCGTGCTAATAGCTCCGACCAAATGCACTAAACCATCGCGGGATTTTCCATATAATTTCGATTCTGGCATAATCCCTCACTGGTTCCGACGAGCGGCGCACTTCGTACACGTTACACAACCATAGCAATAATTATATTTATGGTCAAGCGAAATAAAAGGGAATAAAAGGTTAGAGGGAAACCAGGCCAAAACCACCCAGCCGGCCGCACTGCCAGGGATCTCAGAATGAGCCCAAACCAGAGCGAAAACAAGCCAATGATTAACACAAAAGTCAAGTGAAAGGAAGCAAAATAAAGGATGGAGTAGGCGAGAGAATGATTGCTGAGGTCAAGCGGAATTGGCTATGGCGGAGGAGGCTCAAGCGAGAGAAAAGCGAGAAGGAGTTGATTGAGAGTTGAGTCGAATGTGGCCGGGCGCGGCGGTTACTGCGGTTTGAACGGCAGAAAAAGCCATAGAAACTTCGTCAGCAGGTGCGCGAGCTTGTTGATTATCCCCGGTGCCGGGATCACTTTTCTATCGCCTGCGATCCAGCCACTGTCCTCCAGCTGCATCAGAATTTTTCCATCGTCCGCAATCCGGAGACCAGCTTTTTGAACCCCTGCATCACATGAACTGCAGTTGAGTTCAAGCTGCAGGGCGACAGACTTTGGAGAATCAAAGCGGGCGAGGACGTTGATATTCTCTCCTGGTAGCGGGGCGGAACAGGCAGGGCAAACTACTGCCAGTGAGCAAAACCCGCGATCAAACTCTATAGGGAGGACGTCGGCAAGTGTGGTCCGGAGTGGCTCTGCCGGGGCGGCGGTTGTTTCTTCAGTGGTTGTCAGCATATGGTTTCCTTTTTGTGTTAAGCGGTTACGTCTATATATTACAGTACCAGTTTAAATAACTGAGTACCCGTTTGATACCTTCAACACCTTCAAGCATGACTTCCAAAGGGGTTTTTCCTTCAAATCGCTCATTTTTGCAGAGGACCCAATTATATTTGATTTCCATATTTTGCGGGTACAAACGCCCAAGCGCGGCATGGATCGCCAACAACAATTCAGCTCTCTCTATCCTGTCTTGCCTATCGCCGATGGGCTTCCCGCGAGCGTAGGAACGCAGAGTTGCCCGGCCACCTTGGCTCAACCCGAGCAATGTAAGCTGATCTTCCAAGCTCAATCTCCAGCGACCAAATAGCTTGACCGACATTCGCGCTAATATCTGTCTCGATTCCAGCGAGTGTGCTTTGGGCTTTTGCGTTTCGGTTGTAATTTCACTCTTTTTTGGCATTTTTCCCCTCGATTCTTGGTTATTGGATCTTGGATCACCGGCGGCCGGAATAGTCGCGGTGGTAGGCAGTAATTATCACACCGGTATCTGCTGCTGTTATCACAACTATGTCTTCACAACCTCTGAGTGACGGGTTGGCTTTTACATCGCTTTTTCTCGCTGAATATGAGATCGAGCCTTTGTCTCTCTGGGCTTTTTTGACGCCATAGTTGAGGACAAGCCGGATCTGATCTTGCGATATTCCTCTTTGAGCCATCCTTTCCCTGGCATGTGTGGTTAATGGCCGGCCGGGGGAGAGGGCGTCAAAAATGCTTTTAATGAATCTTGCAATGGCACGGAGGGCGAAAAACATACAGTAATCCTTTGTATGATGAGCTATCCGGACGACAGGCTACTTTCTGCCTGCCGCCGGAGTTGAAAGAACTGAAAAACTCTATTTCCCTTTTCTACAAATAAGCGAAATAAAGCTCTCTGGGGGCACAAAGGAAGTCACCAGGAGCACAACAATACAAACTGCGGCAAAGATTAAGGTCGGGATTCCGACTATTTCTAACACTTTTTTCGCTGCGGTTTGAAGCTTTTCCATGGTGAACCTCCTTTTTGACCTATTAACCAGCGATGTTACGGGTTTGTTCAAAGTGCTGTTTGACACGGCCGCCGGGGCACGGGTAATTAGGCGTCTTATCACCAAAATCGATAACGTCGTGCGAGAGGCTAACTTTTTTACTGTTGTCGTATGAATGGTCAACGCGAACAAC
>CAIYZD010000056.1 GCA_903930585.1 uncultured Geobacteraceae bacterium
AGAAAAACCTGTCATTTGAGTATAGGCACGGTTGCACCCCAGATACCTGCAGGATGCATCCTTGTAATAAATCGGGCTCGGTACCGTATCAAGCAGGGTAGTGACGAACTGCAGATTATCAACCATGGCCTTTTCGTTCTGCTTTTCGCTGTTGATGTCTGCCACCGTCAGCAACAGACATTCCCTGCTCTCTTGAGAATCAGAGTCCCGGACGTCACGACGTCCGGACAGGCGAACCCAAAGTAAGGAACCATCTGCACGGCTCAGGCGTACATCAATGTTTTTCTCCTCCGGTTTATTGAAAAAGGCCCGGTAGCGGGCAAGAAAGATATCCCGGTCTTCAGAAAACATGAACGAGGCGAATGGGGAGCCGATTGCGATGCTCCCAGGGGTATCCAGCATAACGCCAAACGTCTGGTTATGCTGGAGGATCATGCCAAACGCATCAAGCGACAAATATCCAACCGGCGCGTGATTATAGAGATTTTGAAATTTATCCTTAGCCTGCTGGAGCTTACTCTGGGCCTGGAGCAGTTCCTCATTCTGCATCTCAAGCTCTATCTGGTGTACGGACAGATCGTGGATCAGTGCCTGGACATCCTTATGCAGCAGGTTGGTCCTGGGGTCATTCGACTGTGCAAGAAGCGCCTCGGCCCGTGACCGCAATCCTTGAAATGCTTCATTATTGCTTTTATTCACTGGTCCCCTTCCGTTCCGTTCGTTTGAACCCGGATTGAGCTTGCAGTGCCGCAACAGCCTGTGTGCGGGCAGTTATGTCCTCATGCGTAATAACAACCTTACGCAAGCCAGCTCCGGAACCGATATAGGGCGTTACCCGGCCGACAAACCACCGATTTTGATCGGGTGAGTGGCAGGGATATTCCATCTCAAAGGATTTACAGGCGCCACTCATAACGGCGCGGATACCGTCACGGAAACCCAGAGCGCTCTCGCTGTCGCTACCGCTGATGCCCGAGCATACATCCAGATAATTGATGCCAACCCCAACCGAGTCACATTCCGCTTGATTGTTGAGCGAAAAATCCCGCCAGGCCTTGTTGACCGTTATGATGACCCCCTGTTCATCCAGCACGCAGATATTGGACGAGAGAGAGTCCATGGTTATTTGTGCCATGATCTTGGAGGACAAAGCAACCGCTTCGGCCTGTTTGATGGCGCTGATATCCACAAACGATAACACGGTACCGGAAAACGACTTTGGACCGATTGAATAGGGCACTACCCGCATGAGCAGCCACTGCCCCATCTGCGTCTGCACCTCCAGTTCCACTTGACGATTGGTCTGCTGCACATCCCTGACAACCTTGATCGGATCAACATTGACCAGGTAGTGGGAAATATGAGTTATTGGTCGTCCCACATCACTATCAAGCAACTTGAATATATCCGTCGTTCTTTTGGAAAAACGGCGGACCTCCATGTTTTCATCCAGGAGCAGGTTGCCTATCTGAGTGGCGGAAAGCAGATTATCGACATCGTTATGCAGTTCGGTCAACTCGATTATTTTGCTCTGATACTCGGCATTAACGGTAAACAGTTCTTCGTTGGTGGACTGCAACTCCTCGTTGGTTGACTGCAGTTCTTCATTGCTGGCCAGAAGTTCCTCGTTGGTGGCCTGAAGCTCTTCATTGGAAGTTTCCAGTTCTTCAATGGTGGCCTGCAGATTCTCCCGGGTGAACTGCAGTTCCTGTTCCATGTCGTGCAATCGTTCCTCAGCTTCTTTAGAGAGGTCGTACGTTTGCACCTCCTGTTTTGAATCGATCAACTCTCGTCTGGTCTCATCAATAAAAATAGCGACCAGAGGCTCCTGATGAATCTTGTGTGACAACGGTTTAATGCGCAGGTCAATAAGCTTGGAAAGGCCATGCCGGGTGATACGGATATTGGAAAAACGCAATTCCTGATTCTGACGAAAAACCTTATGAATGCCGGTGGCCAGGGGTATTGATATTTCCTTGATCGCCATTTTGGAGATATCGTTAACCACCTTGCCCGAAGGAAGCTTCAGATACCCATCAGCGTCACCGATAATCTGCAGCACCTCCAGATGCTCATTTACCAGGAACGAAAGGGGCAGATAATCACCAACGGCTGCATTCAGGAAACGTTCCAGCAGCCGTTCCTCGTCATTGGTTCGAAGCGTGCGGCGTACCGCAGTGAAGTGCCCTTTCAGTTCCCGGAAGCGGGTGTCAGTCACCGCAGGGAGATGAACCGCTTCACCCAAATGGCGTACCCTGCCGCGGGCGCGGAAAAATTTATGTTTCTGTTCCAGCGGGTCAAAATAGTCACTCATCTCGCCTGTCGTTTCGCTACTGCCAAGAAACATTATGCCACCAGGGACCAGTGAGAAGTTGAAGAACTCCATAACCTTGCGCTGCAGCACCGGCTGAAAGTAAATCAGGATGTTCCGGCAGGAGAGTAAATCAATGTTGGTAAATGGCGGATCCTTGATCAGGTTGTGCTGGGCAAAGACGACCATCTCGCGGATGGAGCGGACAATCTGGAAGTTGTCGTCACGCTTGTGAAAATACTTGGCGAGAAAGAGAGGGGGAATATCAGCTGCAACACTTTCAGGATAGCAACCGGTGGCTGCAAAATGAATGGCATCACGGTCTATATCAGTCGCAAAGATTTTGACGTCATGACGCAGTCCCAGACTTTCCATGCACTCCTTTGCCAAAATAGCCAGGGAATACGCCTCTTCACCGGTCGAACACGCTGATACCCAGAAGCGGACTTCCCGTTTACTGCTGTTCTTGAAAATTTCCGGGAGTATGGTTTCAGACAGATAGTCAAAGGCACCCTGGTCGCGAAAAAAACTGGTCACGCCAATCAGAAGTTCGCGATAGAGGGCCACGACCTCACCGGGGTAGTTTACCATGAACGCCAGATACTCCTTGATGGAATCAGTCTGGTTGATGCTCATGCGGCGCTCAATGCGGCGGGTAACCGTACTTGGCTTGTAGAAGGTAAAATCAATTTTGCAGCGTTCCCGCAGCAGAGCAAAGATCCTTGTCAGCCCTTCCTCATCGGACAGAAGTGTCTCGGAACGTTCGGTATCAGTTACGTAGGGGTGCTTGGCAAAGGCAAGCAGTTGGCCGGGCATTTTATCAGGTGGCAAGATAAAATCCGCGAGACCGGTAGAGATTGCCGACCTCGGCATACCGTCGAATTTAGCGGTCTCCTCGTCCTGCACCATGACGATGCCGCCGCATTCTTTGACGGTGCGGACTCCTCTCATTCCGTCACTGCCGGTGCCGGACAGGATGATTGCCACGGCTTTTTCGGCCTGGTCTTCCGCCAGTGAGCGGAGAAACACATCGATAGGCAGGTTAATTCCCCGTGTATGATCCTGCTCGGAAAGGAGCAGTTTCCCATGGAAAATAGTCAGGTTTTTTTTAGGCGGGATCAGGTACACATTGTTGGGCAATACCAGCATGCCATCCTCGGCGCGATTAACCGGCATTGCGGTCTTCTTTGACAGGAGTTCCACCATCAGGCTCTTATAGTCCGGCGAGAGATGCTGCACCACGATGAAGGCCAGATTTTTGTTGAGAGGCATGTTAGTGAAGAATGACTCGATTGCCTCAAGACCGCCGGCCGAGGCGCCGATGCCGACATAATAGGTAGGAGTCTGTAAGATTTCTGAGTTGGCAGGATTCTGCCCGCTTATTTTTTTATCACCAGGTTTCAAAGTATGCCCCTTAGGGTAAATCAAGGTATGATATGCCAATCCGGGATTCGAAATCGGCACTGTCAATGTATCAAAGTCCAGAGAAAAAGGACTACACCGACTATTCCGGTAAGCAGTGAACCGTACCAGACCAGCTTGATACGCGTCAACGCCGCCACCGCTCCCAACGCGATGGACACCTGAAAAAGTGCGACCGAATTTGCGAACCCATGATGCTTATGTAAAAGATGGTCGGACTCTTTCAGTCGTTCATCCCGTTCCTTCTCTTTTTCTTGCGCTACTTTCTGTATTTCTTTCTGTTCTTCGCCGTACCGATGTATTTTTTCTTCATAGGTGGCAGGAGGCTCTTTTCCGATGGCCAGCCAGGCTGTTCTTGACGCCTCCTGAACGGCTGCTTTTACTCCTTTGGCCTGATAATATGACCATTGATTAGAGGCTTCTGCCTGCATGTGTGCCGCTTCCGTCTTTAACATCAAGGCGATATTGACCGTAGCTCCAGCCTGAAGGGAGGCAATGGCGGCAAATACGGCGAGGATTGCAGTTGAAATGGAAATCAGCTTAAGAAACATCCCCCCCTCATGTTCCATCTCTTCCTTTATAGCTTCATGCAGCTTTTCGAGTTCAATTTCCGGACCTTCTGGCATTGGAGGCTCCTTTAAAAGAGGAATTGGGATTTCAATCAAGCCTTGAATGTAACGTGAAATGAAATCGAGTCAACAGATTTTTCTTAACATAGATTATGTATACGAAGATTTCGGTGTTAAACGTTCTGCAATGTCTCTTTAAGATCTGAGAGTTTATATGGTTTTTGAATAAAACCTGATATTCCTTTACCGACAAATTTCTGCGTAACCTCGTGTTCACTAAAGCCACTTGACATGATAATCTTGACGTCTGATTTGAGCTTTCTTAATTCACGGAAGCACTGTTCTCCATCCATGTGAGGCATGGTTAAGTCGAGAATAACCAAATTAATGGCGGGATTGCTCTTGAAGACATCTACTGCCTCTCTGCCGTCATTGGCCGTAATAACTTCGAAGCCAAATTCTTGCAGCATCTCTCTACCGATTCCTCTCACCGTTTCTTCATCATCAACCAGGAGTACCGTGCCACTCCCTTTCCAATTATCCTGAGTGGGTACGTGGTTGAATATCTCAGCCGGTTTTTCTGATGCCGGTAGCAGTATTTTGAAAGATGACCCTTTACCCGGCTCACTATAGATCTTGATCGCTCCTTTATGACCTCGAATGATCCCGATTACCGCCGCCATACCAAGCCCCCTGCCGGTAAATTTGGTGGTAAAAAATGGTTCGAAGATTTTTTCAAGGGTAAATTTATCCATACCGCAACCGGTATCGGCAATTTCAAGATAGACATAGAATCCGGCTTTGATATTTTCAATCAGCCAAACATCTTTCAGGTAACTTTGATCACAATCCATGCAGCCGGTAGTAATGGCGATAACCCCGCTTTTATCCCCGATGGCCTCTGAGGCATTAATCACCAGATTCATGACAACCTGCCGTATCTGTGTTGCGTCAACGTCTACCAGGGGGAGGGTATGAGCAAGTTTAAGGCGCAATACCGCATTTTTGGAGATGGAAACATGCAACATCTGGAGCATTTCTTCTATCAGGAGGTTTAGATTTATCTGCTCGATTACAAACTTGCCCTTGCCTGAATAGGCCAGCATTTGCTTGGCAAGATCGGCAGCTTTAGCTGCCGATTGTTCTATTCTACGCAGGTTCTCAATTACAGGAGACTCTTTATTGATACGCATCATCGCCAAATCAGCATTACCGATGATGGCCATCAGAATATTGTTAAAGTCATGGGCAATGCCGCCGGCCAGCACACCAAGTGACTCCAGCTTTTGTGACTTGATTAACTCTTCCTGCATCCTTTTTCTTTCACTAATATCACGGGCAATTGCCAGAACAGAGTCCTTACCCCTATAGGTAAAAAACACTGACACCATCTCAACCGGTATAGTCGTACCGTCCAGGCGAACAAGCTCTTCTTCAATCAATGGGTTGTCTTTACGCTGCCAGGCATTCCTGATTCGCTTTGCAACCTTGTCTTGAAGATCGGGACTGACAAAATCGAGCGCTCGTTTGCCGTAGAGTTCCTCGGGGTTGCCGGCGCCCAGGAGCTTGGCTCCTGCCATGTTCATGAAAACAAAACGACCTTTACAATGGATAAATATTGCCTCCGGAGAAACCTCGACGACTCTCCGGTAGCGTTCTTCACTTTCGGCGAGAGCCTGCTCAATCAATTTGCGTTCCGTGATGTCCCAGGCACAGCCAACGGTGCCAATTAACTGTCCATCAATAGTGATAGGCGACACGTGAATATCAAACCAGCGCACACTGTCATTAACGGTGTACTTTTTTTCTGATTGGATGGTGGTACCGTTAGTCAATACTTCCTGTGCTTCCGCAGAGATACCATCCGCAACGTCTGATTGAAAAAAATCGTGTATCGTCTTTCCTATCAACTCTTCAGGTGTTGCAACACCAAGATACTCCGCCAGTTTTACATTTGCGGCCTGATAGCGGTCTTCTTTGTCTTTCAGCCATGCGGCAAAGGGGAAGTTACTCAACAGTACTCTATGAAAATGTTCCTGGAGGGTTTGTACTTCTGTGTTTCTGCTCTGTTCTGTAATGGTATCTGACATATGAACTGCTCCCCACCCTGATTGTGCATAAAATCCGTCTGTACGAAGGACGAGAATTTAGAGATCATGCTGTAATAGTTTTTTAGAGTTTGTTACTACCCGCTTCATCTCCGACATCAGTTCATCAGGCGAGAGCGGCTTTGATACATATCCGTCAAAACCCTCTGTAAGAAAGCGTTCTTTCTCTTCACGCAGAGCATAGGCCGTAACGGCAATAATTGGCAGGTACCGTGATGAGCCTTGCTCCTTTATGCGAATTTCTTTAAGCGTTTGTTCGCCGTCCATAATCGGCATCTGTATATCCAGCAACAGCAGGTCAAATTCCCCTCGCTCAAGGAGCTCAAGGCATGCTCTGCCATCCTCCGCACAAGATACGTCATGGCCAAACATACGGAGCAGTGCGGCGCCAACTTTTATGTTGATAGCATTGTCATCTACCAGCAGAATCCGTAATGGCGGCCCCTCCCAGGTAGTTACGTGATCTTTGCCCTTTTTACCTGGCGGGCTTTTCATGACCATGACAAACGGTAGGTTGACTTTAAAACAGCTACCGACACCTTGCGTGCTTTCAACCGAGATGGCACCACCCATCAGTTCAGTAAGTTTGCGACAGATGCTCAGGCCAAGACCCGTGCCCCCAAACTGACGAGATATTGAACCATCCTCTTGAACAAAGGGGCTAAAAACTTTTTCAAGGGCATCCGTGGAAATGCCTATACCCGTATCACGTACAGAAATTTGTAAGATAATACTTTCGTTTTTCTGCTCAAGCATCTGTGCGGAAATACTGATTTCACCCTGTTTTGTAAACTTCACAGCGTTTCCGAGCAGGTTAAGTAAAATCTGTTTAACCCGAAGTTGGTCGCCCCTTATGACATACGGAACATTATCTGCAATAGTAACATGCAGCAAAAGACCCTTGTTTAATA
>CAIYZD010000057.1 GCA_903930585.1 uncultured Geobacteraceae bacterium
GAATCGAAGCAGGGGCAATATGGAGAGTTTCACAGCATACAGGACTGGACTGGTAAACTCCCCGGCGCGGCGTTACGGATTGCCGGTTTATGCCACGTTGTAGAGCATGGCGAGCAGGCCGCCGTAATTAACACGGCCACCATAGAGCGGGCGCTTGACCTTGCACAATTACTGATAGTTCATGCCAAGGCAGCCTTTGACCTGATGGGGAGCGACCCGGCTATTCCTGATGCAAAATTTGTGCTGCAATGGATTATCAGAAAAGGCGCTGATAGTTTCCGCCGTGGTGATTTGCACAAAGCTACGCACGGCAGGTTTGAACGTGTAGACCGTCTTGTATTAGCGTTAAAGGTATTGACCGAGCGCAACATAATCAGCGACCCACAAGAGCGACCGACAGGCCGCCGACCTGAGATAATCTACACGGTGAACCCTGCTATTTTGAAAGGAGGTTGCTGATGAGCTGGCGCGACTTTCAGGCAGCACCACCACGGGAATTTATGGAATCAATGGAATCAATGACCATAAACCCGCCTGTAGTTTCATTAATTCCGTTAATTCCATTAATTCCAGTGGAGCCGGTAACGGAAACCGACAATAAACCGAACCTGTATTGTTCTGATGGCGGTTGTCATTGTAGCCAAAAGTTACCGGGTAATAGTTGCGGCGGTTGCGAATATCTGGATAATCCACGGCGACCGTCACCGACAATTAGTGAGATCGTACCAGCAACCTTTGAGCAGATCGACGACCCGGTATCATGCCCGTATTGGTTTCAAATATGCCATTGGGTTGAAATGTACCGAGAGCAATGCACCCGTTGCACCGATTGTCAGGTATTCAGGTTTTTGGTGGTGAATTCATGAAACCACGCTGGCGACCGGGAAAGAAAGCAGATACCACATGCCCGCAGTGGATACTTGCCGGGGTGAAGGAGATCCACCAGCAGGCAATCAACCGAACAGAGCATACAACCATCAAACCGGTACACGACCGGACACCAAAGGAGTCACACCATGGTAAAGCAGGACGCACAACAGATTGAAGGCACAAAGGGACTTGTTACACATTTCCAGATTGGTCCAGATGCAGAGAACGACGTCGTTTGCGTGGAAGATCTCTTGATGCAATTGGCGCTCGCAGAAGTTGTCATTGTTGATATGGCTGAATATATCAGTGCAGTTGAGAATAACGGTGGCAGCTTACCGGACAATAAAGATGTTTTTGCTCCGGATACTTGGGCCATTTCAGGGATGCAAGCCAATCTCTTTAAAATCGCTCATGCTTTGAAATGTGGCTGTTTCGGACATGAGTCCGGGTACCTACGCTAACAGGCAGATAAATACGGCGGATGGGGTTCAAAACTCGCCGCCGTTTGCTACTCAAATTTTAAAATTGCGTGTCACTGAGGATCGGAGGGGCAATCTATCCACCCAGTTGACCCTACATGTATTCATATATAAAACATATAACGTAATAGCTATAGGAGTCTCCATATGTTTGACCCACCAGAAAGAGTGACCACATATCAGACGGTCAAAAATACGAACGAAACAGTGCGGATTCAGTATGAAATCTACATGGGGAGCCCGATTGTCTCTATACGGGCATACCGTGGCCACAAGTTTACAGGAAAGGGGATCTCGTTAAATCCAGCACTCATGCTTGAACTCTTGCCTGAGGTTGAAAAGGCTGTAAATGAGTTCAAAACGGCGCTGTTGATACAGTATGGCGCGGAAGCGGTAGCAGAGACAGCCAAGATTGAACGCAAACAGAAACGTAAGCCTAAAACAGCAGAAGTGACGACATGAATACCCGTTCTGTAACAGGAACTGTCCTTAAGACCAAGAAGGGCGATAGCGTGATTTTAGCTGTTCTGCCTTTACTCTTCTTCACTGGAAGATAAGGTGATGGGTCTTCAAGGTAGATGGTCTGGACTTTGGATTTATTGTTGTGCGTCAACGTTCATTTTCACGTTGTTTTCTATTAACAAATGTATTATGTGTCAGTTAATGCCTTTGACTGCCTCAGATCACAGGGCAACA
>CAIYZD010000058.1 GCA_903930585.1 uncultured Geobacteraceae bacterium
GGCCTGCTGGCGGTCAAGAAAATGAGTTTTGAGCTTTCCGCCGGTGAGATAGTCGGCCTGATCGGTCCCAACGGGGCCGGTAAATCGACGATGTTCAACCTGATAAGCGGCGAACTGCCTCGCACCGCCGGGAACATCTACTTCGGATCCGAAAAAATCAGCGGCCTGCGGCCTCCCCAGATTGCCCGGCGGGGCTTGAGCCGGACTTTTCAGCATGTACGGTTGATTCCGGGTATGACCGCACTTGAGAACGTCATGATCGGCACCTACCTGCGCACCCATGACGGGATCTTTTCTGCCGGATTACGCCTGAACCGTGCGACGGAAGCCCAGGTTCGCGCGGAAGCGGCCAGGCAGATGCGTCGCGTCGGACTTGAGGAAAGCATGTTCATTCCCGCCGGGAATTTGTCGCTCGGCAAGCAACGCATCGTCGAAATTGCCCGTGCCCTCTGCGCAGACCCCGTTCTGCTGCTGCTCGATGAACCGGCTGCCGGCCTGAGGTACCTGGAAAAACAGGAACTGGCCCGATTGTTGTCTGACCTTCGCGGAGAGGGGTTGAGCGTCCTGATTGTCGAGCATGATATGGACTTCCTGATGAATCTCGTGGACCGGATCGTGGTCATGGAATTCGGCGAGAAACTGGCAGAAGGGCTGCCGGGTGAGATCCGGTCAAATCCCGATGTTCTCGAAGCATATCTGGGGGGTGTATAATGGCGGAACGTCTTCTCACCGTGCGTGACCTGAATGTACGCTACGGCAAGGTCGAAGCAGTTTACCGGGCATCTATCACCGTGGACCGGGGAACCATCGTCAGTGTCATCGGGCCGAACGGTGCCGGTAAATCGACACTCCTGAATGCAATCATGGGGGTGCTGCCATCGCGGGGTACCGTTGAATTCTGTGGCAATGACATGGAAAAAACCAGCATCGAACGCAGGGTCGGTCAGGGGCTCTGTCTGGTTCCTGAAACACGTGAGCTTTTTGCGCAAATGACCGTGGAGGACAACCTTGAACTTGGTGCTTTTACCCGTTACCGGCGCGGCGACAAGGGGATACGGCAGAGTCTGGACAAGGTATTTGAACTGTTCCCCCGGCTGAAACAACGGCGCACTCAGTTTGCCGGCAGCCTGTCAGGTGGTGAACGGCAGATGCTTGCCCTTGGACGCGCGCTCATGAGCAGTCCGACTCTGTTGATGTTGGACGAACCGAGCCTCGGGCTTGCGCCGCTTATCGTCAAGGAAATCCTGCACAACATCAGTGAGCTGCGTAAAACCGGCGTCAGCATTTTGCTGATCGAACAGAATGCGCGCGCGGCCCTGCAGATTTCGGATTACGGTTATGTTCTCGAAAACGGTGAGATCGCCCTGGAGGGACCGAGCGCCGAACTGGCTCATAACCCGCGGGTCATCGAGAGCTATCTCGGGATGGGTGGAGGCGAGAAAGCCGAACAACAATGAAAAAGATTTTGAATCAAAAAAAGTGCTCATAAAGTTCACAACTCGGTGCACTCTCCGGAGTCACTCACCACACAGGAGGTATGAGATGAAACAGGTTATTGTAGGTATCAGTATGGTTACGGTTATTGTGGCGGCGGCTGTTGCGCAGGCCGACATCACGATCGGGGTAAACGTCTCCTCGACAGGGCCCGCTGCTTCACTCGGCATGCCGGAGAAGAATGCCGTCACCCTTGGCCCCACGGTCATCGCCGGACAGAAGGTTCATTATGTGATCTACGATGATGCCACCGACACCACCAACGCCGTACAGAACGTGAAACGTCTGGTCTCCGAGGCAAAGGCCGATGTATTGATCGGACCCAGCACGTCACCGGCATCCAAGGCCGTGACCGACACGGTGGCTGAAGCGAAGACACCCATGATCCAGCTTGCACCGGGCATTGCAACTTCTTCCGACGATCCCAAGCGCCGGTGGATCTTCAATGCTCCACCGGCAGACTCGGTGTATGCCGATGCCCTGATCAGGCACATGGTGAAGAAGGGGGTCAAAACGGTTTCCGTGATTGCGGTTGATGATGCCTACGGGGAAAACTGCACCGTGGCGTACAGGAAGCTCGCGGATCAAAAGGGGATCAAAACCCTGACGGTCGAGAAATACAAACGAGTCGATACCAGTGTCACCGCGCAGGTGTTGAAGGCGATGCAGGGTAATCCTGATGCGGTATACATCGCCTCATCCGGAACGCCGGGGGCGCTTCCCCACGTGGCCCTGATCGAACGCGGCTACAAGGGTAAGATCTACCAGTCGGGCGGGTCAGCCAACTCCGAATTTCTCCGTGTTGGCGGGAAGGCTCTGGAGGGTTCGTTCATGCTCGGTTCTCCTCTCCTTGCTGCGGAGCAATTTCCCGATGGTTATCCTGCCAAGAAGGAATCCCTGGAATTTGTGAAGGTGTACGAGGCCAAATTCGGGGCTCGCAACTTCTTTGCCTCCCTTTCCTGGAATGCGCTGAAAATTATCGAGGCAGCCGTTCCCAAGGCCCTGAAGGTTGCCAAGCCCGGTACGGAGCAGTTCCGGGTCGCCCTTCGTGACGCAATCGAGGGCACCAAGGGTCTTAAGGGAGCCGGGACGGTATTTACCATGTCCAAAACCGATCATACGGGAATTAACCAGCTCGGCATGTGCGTACTGAAGGTTGAAAACGGCAAATGGAAGCTGGAAGACCACGCTGATTACAAATAATCCGGCACGGGCTGCCGCTGGAAAAATCTCTGCGGCAGCCCGTCAGGCGGAATATCGGCACAAAGGGGCCTGTTCATGGAAATCAAGGATATACTCGTTCATCTCGATAATTCGCAGCAGTGCGCCACAAGGCTGGAGCTGGCGATCACGCTTGCCAGGGAGCACGGGGCCCATCTGACCGGACTCTACGCGATCTCCCATCCATATTATGCGTCGCAAGGCAAAGCCGTGGATCTGAAGGTGCTGCAAGCGAAGGAACTTTTTCAGGCAAAATCCGCCGGGGAGGATCTTTCAGCGGAGTTTTGCCTCGCCGACTGGGGTGTCACGGGTGACAGCACGGTGGAGATTTTAAACTATTACGCGCACCGGAAGGATCTGATCATCGTCGGTCAGTCTGACCAAAACAGCCCGCAGGAGAATGTCCCCGTCGATCTCCCCGAACGGGTTGTCCTGGGTTCGGGACGACCTGTGCTGGTTGTCCCCTATGCGGGGACATTCGGCACAGCCGGAGAGTGCGTGCTCTTGGCATGGAAATCCGGACGGGCATCGGCACGGGCGCTCCACGACGCCATGCCGTTCCTACTCAAGGCAAAGAAGGTTTTTGCGGTAACGGTAAAGTCGTCCGCCGATCAAACGTTGTCCGATACATGTCGTGATGATGAGATTCGCACCCATCTTGAACGACATGGCATCAGAGTCCGTGAAGAAAATCTGGAGTCCGGGGACGTTCCCGTTAGCAATGTACTGATGAATTATGCCTGGGAACATGGCTGCGATCTTCTGATCATGGGTGTATATGCCCAGACTCTTCACGGTTCACTGTATGTCAGCCCGGTTACAAAAGACCTCTTCGAACACATGACCGTCCCGATATTGATGTCGCATTGAACTTGTACCATGACCACTTTCGGTAGCACAGACAATGCAAGAACCATCGTAAAAAACATGAAGAGGGAAACGTGGAGCTCTCATCAAATAAGGGAGCGTACTTCCGTAACCGCGAACCAGGCTGCGTGGGTGACAGCAGCACCGGTACCAGAGCCAACGGTTGTATCTGCGTTCTCTTTGATTTTTGCCAGCATGGGACCAGACTCTTCAGTCTTCACAAGTTCCAAAGCAAGACGAACTCCACTGAAACCGGGACCTGAAGCCTTAAACAGGAATGAGGCTTGCGGATTCTCTGAAATATTCCGGTAGGTCCGCCCCTCTGTCATTCCCCATACCACAGTCTTTTCATCGATCACGTGCGGGCGAGCATAGACGGCAGTGTTGACGCAGCCATCCTTCGATGCTGTGGCCATAACCCCCAGCCCTTGTTGTTGGAACAGTTCGTTTAAGTTCATATAATCTCCTTGAAGACAATCTTCTATTATTCCGATTTATATCGCAGAAATTTCTTCACACTCCAGAACCCGGAATATCGAACAGCAGCTACACCATGGTATAAGTTTAACAGAGCACCGTAAAAAATGCACTTGTCTTTACTGATAGCAGGTGGTTAATTACATGGGAACGGGTGCTAATTTTAAAGCTCCGCCCTACGGGTGCAGATTCTTTATTTCAACAAAGGAGTGATGCAAATGGAAGGTCCACTGAAACATATCAGGGTGTTAGATTTGAGTCGGGTTCTTGCTGGTCCCTGGGCCACACAGACACTGGCCGATCTTGGTGCCGAAGTCATTAAAGTAGAACGTCCCGAAATTGGAGACGATACTCGTGGCTGGGGACCACCTTTTCTTGCAGACCAAGAGGGTAATCCGACCAGTGACTCAGCATATTTCCTCTCCACCAATCGTGGAAAAAAGTCGGTGACCATTGATTTCACCCGCCCGGGAGGTCAGGATCTGGTAAGGCGTTTAGCCGCTACGTGCGATATAGTCATGGAAAACTTTAAGGTAGGCGGCCTGGCCCAGTACGGACTCGACTATGAATCTATGAAAGCGATAAACCCCGGAATCATTTACTGTTCAATCACCGGTTTTGGTCAGACAGGACCATACAGGCTGCGAGCCGGTTATGACTTTCTGATCCAGGGAATGGGAGGACTTATGAGTGTAACCGGTGAGCCTGACCATGTGGCCGGCGGCGGACCGGTAAAAGTTGGGGTAGCCATAGTAGATTTATTCACCGGCATGTATGCCGCAACCGCAGTTCTAGCCGCCTTAGCCAGTCGAGAACGTACCGGTGCAGGCCAGTACATCGACTTGGCCCTGTTTGATGTTCAGGTTGCAACACTGGCCAACCAGGCGACCAATTATCTTGTCACTGGTAAATCTCCAGAGCGTCTCGGCAACTCTCACCCAAACATCGTGCCCTACCAGGTTTTCGCTACCAGCGACAGCTATCTCATTCTTGCCGTGGGAAACGATGTCCAGTATCGTAAGTTCTGTGAAGTGGCCGGTATCCCCCAATTGGCAACAAATGAACTCTTCGTTACAAACTCTGATAGGGTACGTAACCGCGACTGCCTGATACCGGTGCTTCGGGAAAAATTTGCGACTCAGACAAAAGCCTGGTGGATTGATCAACTGGAAAAAGTTGGTGTTCCTTGCGGTCCAATTAACAATCTGGAAGAGGTTTTTGCCGATCCTCAAATTCTAGCACGTGAAATATGCATGAAGGTTGAACACTCTGCCGCAGGCCAGATACGCCTGATCGGCTCACCCATAAAATTTTCCACTACACCGATTGGCACGGCACAGCCGCCCCCCCTGCTGGGTGAGCATACAGCACACGTATTGAAGCAGATATTAAACATAGATTCTCATGAGTTTGCCGAGTTACATGAAACAGGTATAATCTAGAGAACAAAAATAACGGCGGAATTAAGCGACAGTACCTTAGAATACAGTGTCAGATGTACAGTTACCCATTATTAAACTCACTGTTCCGATTAGACGACACCATGTTAATACGGTGGGTACACCTGAGAGGTAGAAGACGATGCTGCCACGTAAACGAGCCATTACCGGTCCTTGTTGGACGCCCGATAAAGAACAAGCTGCCATGACGCGCGTTGCGACATTTTTGAGCTACTTGCGCGAATTCCACGGTGTTGAGGCGGCAGACTATGATGCGCTGTGGAACTGGTCCATAGAACGTCCCGAACTCTTTTGGAAAGCGGTATGGGGTTTTACGGGGGTGACAGGCAAACAGGGCGAACTCGTACTGATCCGAAAGCACTGTCAGGATATGCTGGGTGCGGACTGGTTTCCAAATGCAAGCCTTAATTTCGCCGAAAACCTTTTGCGCCCATCGGTCAACCCCGATGCTCTGGTGTTCTGGGGCGAGAACAAAGTGAAGCGCACTCTTTCCCGACAGGAATTGCACAACGAAGTGGCGCAACTGGCTGCTGCCATGCGCAACCTCGGTGTGGTGGAGGGTGATCGTGTCGCCGCTTGGCTACCCAACATGCCGGAAGCAATCGTTGCCATGCTGGCGGCCTCAAGCATCGGCGCTATTTTTACTTCCGCTTCACCCGATTTCGGCGTGCAGGGTGCTTTGGATCGCTTCGGTCAGGTGGCGCCGAAAGTGCTCATCGGCGTCGATGGATATTTCTACAACGGTAAGAGCATAGATGTGCTGGTCAAGTTGGGAGAAGTTGCAGTTCAACTGCCGTCAGTCGAATGTGTCATCGTCGTGTCCTATATATCAGAAGTTGCACCGCTGGCTGCAATCCAGAAGGCAGTAAGTTGGTGTGATTTTGTCGCTCACTTTGCCGACGTGGATACTATCGATTTTGCAGCGCTACCTTTTAATCATCCTCTTTACATCTTGTATTCGTCCGGCACTACCGGTATGCCAAAGTGCATCGTTCACGGTGCCGGGGGTACCCTGTTGCAACACCTGAAGGAGCACCAATTGCACGGCGATGTGCGCGAAGGCGACCGGCTGTTTTATTTTTCCACCTGCGGCTGGATGATGTGGAACTGGCTTGCAACCGGTCTTGCCAGCGGCGCGACACTATTGCTCTACGACGGCAGTGCTTTTGCCGTTGATGGACGCGTCCTCTTTGATTACGCGCAAGCTGAACGCATGACCCACTTTGGTACTTCAGCAAAATACATCGATGCACTGGCCAAGACAGGGTTGGTGCCGAATGAACAATTCGAACTCACTTCGTTGCGATCCATTTTTTCTACGGGCAGTCCATTATCGGCAGAGAGTTTTGATTTCGTTTACCACTCTATCAAATCAGAGGTGCAACTTTCATCGATTTCCGGCGGAACGGATATTGTTTCATGCTTCGTTCTTGGCAGTCCGATGCTGCCGGTATGGCGCGGCGAAATCCAGTGCCGAGGTTTGGGTATGGCAGTGGATGTTTTCGACGACAACGGCAAACCCGTGCGCGGCGAAAAGGGCGAGTTGGTCTGTACCCAGCCATTTCCATCCATGCCACTTGGATTCTGGAACGATGAAGATGGCGCCAGGTACCGGGCAGCATACTTCGAACGTTTCCCCGGCATCTGGTGTCACGGCGACTTCTGCGAAATTACGGAACATGGTGGACTGATCATTCATGGTCGCTCAGATACGACACTCAATCCCGGCGGCGTGCGTATCGGCACTGCCGAAATATACCGGCAGGTGGAGCGTTTGCCGGAGGTGCTCGAATCCTTGGTCATAGCCCAGACGTGGCCGCCCGGTAGTCTGGGTGACGTGCGCATCGTGTTGTTTGTGAAGCTGCGCGATGGTGTGGAGTTGACGGAGGACATGGTCAAGAGAATCAATTCCACCATTCGCGTGAACACGACACCGCGGCATGTGCCGGCCAAGGTGTTGGCAGTGTCCGATATGCCGCGCACCAAGAGCGGAAAACTGGTAGAACTGGCCGTACGCAACGTGGTACATGGCGAACCGGTGAAAAATATGGAGGCACTATTAAATCCGGAGGCTCTTGAGTACTTTCGTGAGAGACCGGAATTGACAACTGGTTGAGATATGGACTACGGCAACGATTCGTTCGTTGTACTAATGGTAGATCTGCAATTACGCCATATAATTCTGCTGTTGGATAACACGTTCACATATTTTGAAAATCCGGCCCACTGCCACCAGCTGCGGGATTGAGTCGTAGATTTTTTTCAGGGCAGACGATTTCACAGGTACGGCACTGGATGCAGTTTTCAAGGTTCATCGCGTGACTTTGCATTCCATTTGCTTCTCTAACTTCATGAACTTCTGCGGTGCAGTCACCAACACAGGGTGGCTTGGTTCCACCAGTAGTAAATCGTTTGATACACTTCCTGCAGACATCTGCACTGTACTCGTCGATATGTTGTAGACCTTCATGGTAGTGGGTTTTGGCATAAAAGACGATATCATCCGTGGAATACACCGTCGATTTGTCATACTCACCCGGTTCAGCAACAACCGGCCGCTTGTAACCGGGGACAATGTGGCTCCGATCCTCGGCAAAGCGTATTGTTCCAAAATCACGAGAGCCGCTCATCATCTTGAGCATGCGAAGGCCCTCTGAAGTGAGGCCGGCTGGGGCGGCCATGAAGGCTGAAATGCCTGCACTGACAAGCCCGGAATGCTCGTACTGTTTGGCAAACTCGGGCAGATATCCGGCAAACACCTTCGGGCTATTGCCCATAGAGTGGCGGTAGTATCGGGCAGCGTAAAGCTCCTGCCCAACCCAACCATCCATAACACGTATTTTATACCCGGAAAGTTTCGATTCGGAGAAGTCATTGGCAACCAGGGCTGTGGCAATAACCTCTGCGGCACAGATGCCGGTCTCCATAGCTTTGTCAACGCCGCTGAATCCCTTCAGATCAAGAACTCCAAGGGCATCCCCCGTCAAAAGGGCGCCCGCAACGGCGAATTTTTTCGGCAGTGCAAAATAACCACCTTCAGGGAGCAGGGCTGCACCATAGCGGATCATCTTACCGTCGGAGATAAGCTGCTGAACAAAAGGGTGTTTTTTAAGATCCTGCAGAAGTTGCGGTGGGCGTATCTCCGGATTTGGAGAATCGAGACCGACGACCACACCGAGTGCAATACGATTGTTCTTCAGGCCGTAGACAAAGCCTCCGCCGACAGAGCCGTCAAGAAGAGGATAACCGAGCGTGTGCCACACCTTGCCGGAGTAGTCCCGACCGGTTTCCCAGATTTCCTTTACACCGACAGCCCAGGCCTGCTCCGAATCAGCCAGGTTGTATTTCGCATACAGATCTTTACTCAGAAACTGCTTGTCTCCGAAAACCGTTACCTTGGCGTAGCAGGTGTCTTGTAACTCGTCACCGGTGGAATCGACCTTTACCCCCGCAACCCGCTCACCGTCATATACGATTGAAGAAGCCCCGAATCCTTTGTAGAGATCAACAATGACATTTTCGACATCTTTGGTCATCTCAAGCAGCTTGTCAGCCATAAAGAGGCAGACGTCGGAAAGTGAGAGGATGAGATATCCCTCCTTTTTCATCTCGGCAGGTGTTGCGAAAGGGGGGAGCTCAACGGCTTTATTGATACCGAGAAATATGAGCTTGCTGTCGTTGCATACCCCTTCCAGCGGGAAACCGCTGGTCTGGTAGTCCGGGAAAAGTTTCTCAATTGAACGGGGATTTGATACGGCGCCACTCAAAATATGCGCACCGAATTCCTTTCCCTTTTCAAAAATGGCGATGCGTAGGGCCATCTTTTTTTCAAGAGCGATCTGGACGAGACGGGTTGCAGCAGCCAGGTTGGCCGGGCCACCCCCTACAAATATGACATCATATTCAATTTTTTTCATGGGATCCCTTCCTCAGTGAAGATAATCTGTAGTCATCCGCCTGAATTCCTTTTTGAGGAGCGGAACTACCTGATAGAGATCGGCTACGATCCCGTAATGGGCGTATTTGAAGATGGGCGCATCGGGATCCTTGTTGACCGCGATGATGGTCCTGGCATTCTGCATGCCGACACGGTGTTGAATGGCTCCGGATATGCCGAGCGCAATATAGAGGTCGGGACGGACAGTTTTACCGGTCTGCCCGACCTGATGGGCGCTTGATATCCATCCCTTATCGACCGCCTTACGGCTGGCACCGACTACCGCATCCTTGAAGATCGATGCGAGATCCTCAACCAGCCTGAATCCTTCTGCAGTAGCCAGACCGGCGCCAGCGGAGATAATGACCTTCGCATCGACGAGGTTGACTGTTGTACTCATATCCCGAACCGTACGAATGACCTTTGTGCGAAAATCAGATTCCTGGAAGATAACAGGGACAGGAATGACAATCCCGGTTCGGGATGTGTCTTCAGGGAGCGCCTGCATGACACCGACTCTGGTCGTGGCCATTTGCGGATGTTTCCAGGGTCCCAGGATACGAGCCTTGAGACTTTCGCCGAATGTGGGACGGATAGCATAAAGGATATTTTTGAATAGACCTGCCTTGGCGGGATCGGTCTTTGATGTATGTTCGTAATCACCTATATCGAGTTCAGTCGTATCGGCAGTCATTCCGGTTTCCAGATATGATGCAATACGCGGCGCGAGGTCTCGACCGATTGTTGTTGCTCCCATCAGAATAATCGGAGGTGGATCACAGATTACCTCCAGCACCGCCAGAACAGCCCGTCTGTAGGTTAGAGTTGTATATTCGGACAGTTGCGGGTCATCAACAACGTAAACGATGTCTGCCCCCATAGTGATTATTTTTTGGCAGTGCCCGCTGATAGTATCCCCAAGCAGGTAGACACTAACGCCGACACCCAGCTTTGATGCGAGGGCTCTGGCGGCGCCGATAAGCTCAAATGTGATCCCCTGGAGCTGTCCCTGAAGTTGCTCTGCTATGACTACAACGTTGCTATCAGACATTAACGAGCTCCTCTGTTTCTCTTTTTCGTTTATCCTCAATAAGACAGGTGACAAGCTCCCTGACCTCATGTTCCGCAGATTCACCCATAAACATGACGCAACTACCGGCTATATCACCAAGCTTCCACGTTTTACCAACAACGGTGGGACTCCCGACGATGCCGACTCGTGAAGGGTCGGCGCCAATGTCGTCCAGACTGACAATTTTGAGCTTGGCCGACTTTTGCTCCGGATTACGCAGTAATTCTTTGACTCCGGCGACATTGCAGAAGTTTTTCAGTTCAAGCGGGGTGGCGCTATTGGCAACGGTGACAAGAACGGGCAGTGTGCTTTCCACCTCCTGAAACCCCCCTTCTACTACGCGTCGAGCCAACACCTTCGTTCCATCAAGGGAAAGTTGCTCGCAGTAACTAATCTGCGGATAGTCAATACGTTCGGCAATCTCGGGTCCGGTCTGGGCGGTGTCACCATCGGTGGTCTGCAGTCCTGTAAGGACAATATCAAAGGGACCAAAGTGTTTAATGACCGCAGAGAGCGCACACGAGGTAGCAAGAGTATCAGACACTGCAAGACGACGATCCGTCAGCAGCACGCCGTAATCAGCACCATGTTCAAGCCCCTCAACCAGCACTTCCAGGGCAGGTGGTGGCCCCATCGTGGCACAGGTAATCTCCGCACCATAGCTGCGCTTGAGCTCAATCGCCTTTTGCAGCGCGAAACGGTCGAATGGATTGATCATGCGCTTGGCGCTCGCACGATCTATCGTACCATCCGCGTTGACCCCGGCCTTTGATGATGTGTCCGGCACCTGTTTTATGAAGCAGATAACTCTCAACATCGCCGTATCCTTTTCTGAAGTAGTTGTTGTTAACCCCGTCGCTCTCGCTCTGTTGCGAATTATAGAAACAGTATACTCTCTTTGTCACCAAATACTTGACGGTAGTCAAAAACAGTTGGAAAATTTATTTCCACGGTACAATAAAACTTTCACAAACAGTCCGGCTTCACTTCATATGGTGATCTTCGTTATATTGCCTATGAATGTAGTGATTGCTGTGAAAAAACTGATAACAATCAGCAGCACAATGTTGTTTTAGTTGAAGTTTTGGGCTGTTAGTGTTGAGTTGTACTGGGAGGATCGGTTTGGTATAAAATGCAAGAAGGCCACCCCAAGAGATGGCCTTTTACATTCTGCTGTTCATGTATCCACCTTTATCAGTTTTTAGCAGCCACTGTAACAGTTTCGTCCTTCACTACGGAGACAATCCCTTTTACCATGCCAGTCATCAGCAGTACTGCCGGTATTACCTGTGCTACAACTATCAGGGCGCAAAAACCCAAGAATACCCAGACAAAAATCCCACTGTTATCTTCACTTAATCCGTTTGCCGCAAA
>CAIYZD010000059.1 GCA_903930585.1 uncultured Geobacteraceae bacterium
ACGGTCAAGGACCCGTTCTGTTTCCCGGTCATGGGCACTGGCATGACCAACCCGAAACCCGGCTTCTCTTCAGGCGAGATTCGTAGCAAGGAGTATGGCGATTCGGACTTTGCCTTCCAGCAGGCTCATTACTTCTACTTCCCGGCCTGGTCAATCCTGAAACTGTTCATGGATTTCCCCTGCGCCGAGAACCGGGCGTTCGACCTGGCCTACATGACGGAAGTGGACCCGATGTGGAACGATGACAGTCTGTCGTTCATCATCAACCCGGAGGCACTCCTGTTCGGCAATCCGGTGTCGCAGTTGGCGTGCGTTGCCGACAGCGTGGGAGCAACCATGTCGTACCCAATCGATCCCCTGTTCTGGTGCATGGGTAGCTGGGGATCGTTCTACCCCCTTTCGGGGAGCATGATCGAGAACAACCCCTTCAATGTGAATGCGGGCTTGGCGGCTCGGATGCTGTTCAAGCTCGGGCGAGAGACGCTCCTCTATGATACCGGCATCAACCAGTGCGCCAGTGCCGGGGTCGTGACACCGATTCTCGTCAAAAGCAATTACCGGCTCCAGATAGCAAGACCGGTACGGGGAAACGACTGCATACCCATTGGCAGGCCGTCGCTGATTTGGGGGACGGCAAAGAATCCGCCCTTTGGCACAACCAACACCTCACCGGATAATTTTCTCTGGTCACTGACACGAAGGAGGGTCTGTTGCGTCGGCTATGCACTCAATTGATGTCCTGTTTATTTATCGCTGCACCCTGGGCTGTATCTGCTGCCGGTAATCCTGGATATATCACTACCCCCGATACCTGCTGCATCGTGGACAGGATCGTCGAGGATACGGTTTATCTCAATAAAGTGGGCACGTGTAGCGGTAAACCCGGCAGAGCCTTCATCCAGACAAAGCTTAAAAAGGTGAAGGTCGTTATGAATGGAACCGTGTGGAAGGAGACTGATGTGGAAGGACTGAGTGTACCGGATCTTGCCAATACCCTGACCAAGGCCGACCAACTCGCAGAGCGATTGACAGTTCCCAAAAACCGCAATGAACGCGAAATGTCGGATTTGGCCGGCACGCTTGATTCCTACTACCACTCGGATGAATTCCAACTGCGCGTATTGAGTGAGACGGAACGAATCAAGACTGAGGTCTTTGGGGATAAGGTCACCAGCTACTACGCGGATAAGGCTAAACAGGAAAGCAAAGGGAAACTCACCAACTCCGAACGAATCTATGTCTTCGTATCCTCGGCAATGCCGCTCCAGACGATCAGGAACTATGCCGCTTCGGTGGCCCGCCTGGGAGATCCGAACATCACCCTGGTCATGCGCGGGTTCATCGATGGAATGACGAAGATCCAGCCGACCATCAGCTTCATCGCCTCAGTACTGCAGCGTGACCAGTCGTGCCGCCCACAGGAAGGAAAATGCGAGATGGTACCGGCAAGCCTGGCAGTCGATCCCCTGTTGTTCCGGCGGTACCAGATCGACCGGGTTCCCGCCGTGGTCTATGCCCGGGGGCTCAAAGCTGAGGATGCCGGTTTAAGTGAAGGAGATGCCAAGAACACCACTATTGCGGATTATCATACGACATACGGTGACGCCCGCCTGGAATATCTGCTTGATCAGATCCAGAGGGAAACTGGATCGCAGTCTCTGGCCGCTTTGCTTTCCACTCCGGCAAAAAAAACTGAATAAGGAAAGAGGAAACATACGCATGAATGATGAAACCAGCATGGAGACTAACGTCTCTCAGGAATCGGAAAACAACAAGGATGCCGTTTCGGTACCCAAAGAGCATCCTAAACAGCATCCCAAACAGCATCCAAGTATTGTTCCCATGATAGCGATCTGTGTGGCGGTGTCTATTGGAGCATCTTTGGCAACCATAGTTGGCTATGACCGCTGGTTCGCCCAGAAGGTAGTTGCAGTTGATATCAAGGGGTACATTTCCCAGCAGCGGGACAACTATCTGGCCGGCAAACTGAACGATGACGAGTTGAAAAAGAGTTTCGACCGACTGGAAACCGTCATCACTGCAATTCCAAAGAATCGGGTGATCATCATGGGTGACGCGGTGGTGCGCAATGCCGAAACCGTTAAACCTTGATTTTCATAACTGGCGACTCTGGATGGCTATCACCTGCCTGCTCGTTGCGGGAACTCTGCTCCCCTACAAGTTCAGTGTCACTCTCACACCTTCGCTCAAGCACCGGATCTACTGGCTCACGCGTAATCCGGACAAAGTGGTGAGAGGTGATTACGTCCTGTTTCACCATAAGGAACTTGCGGCCAAGGTTGGTATGAAAAAGTCGGAGGAGATGCTGAAGGTCATCGGCTGCAACGAAGGGGATCAGCTCACCGTCGATGCGGAGAAGAAGTTTTACTGCAACGGCGAGTATATGGTCCGGGCCAAAGACATCTCGCTGAAGGGGGAACCGTTGCAGCACTTTGTCTTCAATGGTCAAATCCCCAAGGGAGTCATGTTCGTCATGGGACAGCACAAAGACAGCTATGACTCCCGCTATTTCGGTTTCGTGGACAAGAACCGTATCCTGGCGAAAGCCTACCCGATCTTTTGAGAGGAATTCCGTGCCCATTGAGAAACTCAATCCCCTGCATTATATGGGG
>CAIYZD010000060.1 GCA_903930585.1 uncultured Geobacteraceae bacterium
CAGTTACTCCATCATCGATCAAAAAGCGAAGTCGCGAAAAAACAGAATGGAATTCACTTGCTAAAATAAGGGATTCCGGACATGTGAATAGAATCTTTCGTAACTATTCGACCAACCCCGTTAGTCGCAGTTAAATAGAAATAACGGGACACACCGCAAATAATAGTGTAGTAGTGGTGCATGGAACTTTCCCACTCATCTTCACCATCTGCTCCTCAGTTGCTTCATCCCTTGGGTGGGTTCCCCATAGTTGTCCCTGCACTCAATCTGGTATCAATAACACAAAAAGAACTGACTCAGCTCAAGTTGGCTGCGAATTATTGGAAAGCCCTGCATCAACGAGCCTGCGACCGCGCAGCACTTCTCAAAAAAACCATTGAGGAGAATAATGCGCGGGCTTGCGAACGCGAAACGCTTCTTCAAAAGAAGATAGAGCTTAAAGAAGGACAGATTCGTGATCTCAGGCACCGCCTCTTTGCCAAGAAAAACGAATCAAGTAAGAAACGGAAAGTCACCGAGCTACAATATTCACGGACTACCCGCCTCCGGGGACAACAACGAGGAAGCCGCAGTCACGGTCGTACTCAACGTCCGGAACTCGCAGTCATCGAAGAGCATCATGAACTTCAGAACACGTGTTGCACTCACTGTGGTCTTCAATATTCGGAATTTCCGGGTGCAGAAAATTCGGAGATTGTTGAGATCGAGGTTAAAGCCTACCGCCGTAAAGTTCTCCGAAAGCGCTATATGAAAAGTTGTTCTTGCCCCCCGAGTAAGGACAGCCCTCAATTTATTGTCGCCCCGCCAGCCGCCAAGATTATCCCCAAAAGCCCCTACGGATCTTCAATCTGGATGTATATCCTGTTAGCTAAATTTCTCTATGCCCAACCGTTGCACCGCATCCTTCGTGAGTTGTCTGGTTTCGGTCTATCCATATCATCGGGAACCGTGACCGGTGGTCTCCAGAAGATTGCCGCATTATTCGAACCTTTACAGGCTGCCTTGTATGAACACCAAATGAGTGAATCGCTCTTCCATAACGACGAGAGTCGCTGGGAAGTATATGAAGAAGTCGACGGCAAGGTCGGCCATCGCTGGTACCTCTGGGTTTCCAAATCTGCCGATGTCATTCACTACCAAATAGCTCCCACGCGTAGCGCTGCCGTACCATTGGCTCATTTTTCCGAACTTGAACAGGATAAGGTTATTGTTGTATGCGACCGTTTCAGCTCATATAAAAAGTTGGCGAGGCTGAATGACGCGATCATTCTGGCTTTTTGTTGGGCACATGTACGACGCGATTTTCTCGACCTGGCCTTAAAGTTCCCAACCTTGGAAAAGTGGGCTTTGGTTTGGGTAGAGGACATCGGTATCCTCTATCAACTAAACTACCAGCGCTTGACCCACTGGGATGAAAATTTTCCTCTTACTCGGCAAAGTGTGCTATTTGATCAGGCTCAGATTCAATTAGCCGACCAGTTACAGCTGATAAATGAACGATGCGCTCAGCTACTACTGGTGCACCAGGCCGCTACCACCTGCTCAGAAACCACCGGCAAGAGGTCATCAGCAAAGAAAAGGGCTGACGAAACAAACTCCTCCGTGCTTCAACCTGGACAGTTGCATGAGGGGCAGCGTAGCGTGCTTACCAGTCTGCAAAATCACTGGCATGGCCTTATCATCTTTTTGACATCTCCAAAAGTCCAAATGGACAACAACAGTGCGGAACGAGCCATCCGCAATCCGGTTATAGGCCGTAAAAACTACTACGGTTCCGGCAGTATCTGGAGTGCCGAATTTACAGCAATGATGTTTTCTCTGCTGCAAACCATCGAACTCTGGAAACTCAATCCGCGCCATTGGCTGCAAGAATACCTGACCGCTTGCGCCGAGCAGGGTGGAACCGCTCCTGCTGATCTTACACCATTTCTGCCGTGGAGCATGAGTGAGGATCGGCGGCGACAATTAGCCAAGCCACCACCAGGGAGACAGAACACCTCATGACTGTTTACTGCGGACGTGACTTCAGTGACACGGAAATTGCCAGGATTGTACAGCTTATGGCCGACAATCCAGAGTATCATCGGGCAGGACTCTCCCGCGAAGTTTGCCGTATTTTCAAATGGTATAAAGCTGACGGCGGACTTAAAGAGATGTCCTGCCGGGTCGCCATGTTGCGCATGCACGCCGACGGCTTGATTGAGCTCCCCGCTCCCCTCAGAGCAAAACCGGCATTACGCCCCTTCTGCCCCACCAAAGCGACCGACAGCCAAGAACCGATCATCCAACCTGTACATCACTTGGGTCCGTTATCATTACAGTTGGCCGGGCGCAACGATTCAGCTCTCTGGAACGAATATATCGGCAGATATCATTACCTGGGCTACACGCCGCTTCCAGGCGCACAATTAAGGTACTTTGTACTTCTCGACCAGCAGGTCATTGCTCTGCTGGGTTTCGGTGCCGCTGCATGGCAGGCTGCACCGCGAGACGAGTATATTGGCTGGACCCACTCACTTCGCAAGCTACACCTGCCACTGGTCGTAAATAACGCTCGATTCCTAATCCTACCATGGATTCAGGTAAAAAATCTGGCGTCTAAAATTCTGGCCATGGCAGTAAAGCAGCTCCCAAGGGACTGGCAGAAACAGTATCAGATCACCCCGGTGCTGATGGAAACATTTGTTGAAACTGATCGCTTTGCAGGAACATGTTATAAAGCTGCCAACTGGGTACACGTTGGTGCAACTAAAGGGCGTGGTAAACTAGGCCCATCCGGAAAACAGAGTGTGCCAATCAAAGATCTCTTGCTATACCCTTTGCGAAAAGACTTTAGAAAGTTTCTCACATCATAAAAAGAGACACGCGGTTGGTCGAATATTTACAAAACAAGGACTTACGAGTTAACGTAAGTCCTTGGAATGTTTGGTGAGCCGCGTTGGGGTCGAACCAACGACCACCTGATTAAAAGTCAGGTGCTCTACCGACTGAGCTAGCGGCTCAAAAAGAAGAGATTATTTACCTTATTATTTGGTTCGTGTCAATGTTTATTTTGTTACAGATAAAACTAAGCCTTGATTACAGGCCATTAGGGCTTGATGCGGAAATATATGTTTCCACTGCTTTCGATCACATCCTCAGACAAACACATTTCAGATTCAGCGTTAATACACCTTCGCCGTGGCTGTAACTTCCTGCTACAGGACAAGTACATGGCACCCAAACAACAACGACTAAGCGCTATTAATTTCCGCTTATTGTGATATTGTGAGCATAATCGTGGCCCTCTCGATTTATATTTAAAACATCTACCGCTTTGCTTATAGAGGTCTTTGTGGAGAAAGTTTCAATAACAAGTGTTGATAATTATGAGCGTCCGACCCTGCGACTCGCTCTGCTCGCACTGCTTGAACCTCTTGGAGGGATGCGGGCGTTTGTCAATCCCGGTGACCGGGTGTTGCTCAAGCCAAACATGCTGGCAGCTAAAGCACCGGATAAGGCCGTTACCACTCACCCCTTTCTGGTGCAGGTCGTAGCCGGACTTGTCCGGGAATCCGGAGGTATAGCACTGATTGGCGACAGTCCCGGTATTGGCAGTTTTTCGCGGGTTGCAGAAAAATGCGGGTTGCAAGAGGCCGCAAGAGAGAGTGGTGCTGCTCTTGTTGAATTCATTGATGCGGTCGAGCTTAAGGGAATCGGTACATTTCGCTCCATCACTCTTGCACGCGCCTATTATGAGGCAGACAAAATCATCAACCTTCCTAAGTTGAAGACACACGAAATGATGACGATGACTTGTGCGGTTAAAAACCTTTTCGGGGCGGTTATCGGGACAGAAAAAGCGGGTTGGCATCTTAAGGCCGGCAGTTCGCGGGAGCTGTTTGCACAGCTTCTTCTGGAGATATATCTGCTGAAAAAACCGGCCCTGAATATTGTTGATGCCATAATCGCGATGGAGGGGAACGGACCAGGGAGCGGAGACCCGATTAAACGCGGCCTTTTGATTGCCGGAGTGAACCCGGTAGCCGTTGATGTAATTGCGGGAGTTCTCGCCGGAATTCCTGCCGACCAGTTGCCGATTGAGCGGGAAGCGGCAAAGATGGGACTTGTTGGCGCATTGAGAGAAGATGTCGTTCTCTGCGGCACCGCGATTGAGACTATTCCGAAAATCAGCTTCAAGCTGCCATCCGGTCTTGATGTTCAATTCGGTCTGCCGCCTTTTTTAGCAAAAGCGCTGAAGAATCATCTTCTCGCGTATCCGGAAGCCGATAAGGAAACGTGTGTATTATGCGGTATTTGCCGTGACGCGTGTCCACCGGTGGCGATTACCATACAAAACAGCGCGCTGTCCGTTGACAATGCGCGCTGTATTCGCTGCTGGTGCTGCCGTGAGCTCTGCCCACATAATGCCATGAGGGCTAAGCGGGGGCTGCTGCTGAAGGTTCTTACTCTGCTTGCTGGTGCTAAAAAAGTCTAGGACTCTTCTTCTTCAGAACCGAGAGGGATTTCGCGGTAGGCACGCTCTTCCTCCACCCGCTTGGTCTGGGCCTGCAGTTTTTCAAGATCGGACTTGCACTTCACGCAATGACGGGTAAACGGCATCGCTTTGAGTCTGCCAAGAGGGATGTCTTCATCACATTCTTCACAGATACCGTAATCACCGTCATTAATACGCAGCAGCGCCTCATCAATAC
>CAIYZD010000061.1 GCA_903930585.1 uncultured Geobacteraceae bacterium
GACGGAGAACTGTTGTTCCTTGACCAGGCTGCTTTCCACCTGCTGCCGTTCGACCTGTTCAGCCTGTAACTGCTTGCTGAGAGCTTCTGCGGCAATCCGTGCCTGTTCCCGTTTCTGTGCGGCATCTGCCCGCTCGGCGGCGAGTTCAGTCTGCAACTGCTCGGCATCTGCCCGCTTGGCTGCCAGGTCGGCCTCCAACTGCTCGGCATCTGCCAGTTTGGCAGCGAGTTCCGCCTGCAACCGCTCTGCATCTGCCCGCTTGGCGGTGAGTTCCGCCTGCAACTGCAGAGCCGCGGCTTCAGCATGCTTGCGCTGAGTGATGTCGCGCAGAAATGCCACGATGTGTCCATCTTCGTCAGCAAGATGCCGGGCCCGGATTTCAACATCAATAATGGTGCCATCTTTACAGAGATGTCGGGTCTCGAAATAATTAGCATAGTCAGTTATCAGCTTCTGTATGTGATCAGCGATATCACCAGCCGTATCGGAGGCCTCAAGATCACCAATATTCATCGCCAGCAGTTCCTGCTCGCTGTAGCCGCTCATCTCACAGTAGGCGTTATTGACTTCCAGCAGATGCCCCGCCCGCCCTATCAACCAGAATCCATCCATGCCGGCCTGAATGATGCCGTTGTGAATATTTTCAGCTTCGCCGAGCGACATCTCGGCGTGCATATGCTCGGCGACAAGATCTTGCTGTAACTGCTCTATGAGAGCTTCTGCGGCGGTTTTTACCTGACCCAGTTGTTCTTCTTTTTCTTTATGCTCGGCGAGTTCCGCTCGGAGTTGTTCGATAGTCGCTTCAGCAGCAGTTTTCGCCTGTCCCAGCTCTTTTTTTGCAGTTTTATGTTCCGACAATTCCGTCTGCAACTGTTCAATGATAGCTTCGGCGTTAGTTTTTGCCTGCCCCCGTTGTTCTTCTTTTTCTTTCTGTTCGGCAAGGTCTGCCTGGAGTTGTTCGATAGTCGCTTCAGCAGTAGATTTCGCCTGTCCCAGCTCTTCTCCGGCAGTTTTATGTCTGGTTAATTCCGCCTGTAACTGCTCGATGAGAGCTTCAGTGGCAGTTTTTGACTGACCCAGTTGTTCTTCTTTTTCTATATGTTCGGCGAGTTCCGTCTGGAGTTGCTCGATAGTCGCTTCAGCAGCGGTTTTCGCCTGTCCCAACTCTTCTTCGGCAGTTTTATGTCTGGTTAATTCCGCCTGCAACTGCTCGATGAGAGCTTCAGTGGCAGTTTTTGACTGACCCAGTTGTTCTTCTTTTTCTTTATGTTCGGCGAGTTCCGCCTGGAGTTGCTCGATAGTCGCTTCAGCAGCAGTTTTTGCCCGACCCAGTTGCTCTTCACTGTTTTTGCGCTCGGCCAGCTCAGCCTGCAGCTGTTCGTTGGCAGCCTCCAATTCCTTTGCATGTTCTTTATCGACCTGCTCCAGGCTGTATTCCAGCTGCTGTCGTTCGACTCGTCCAATGTTCAACTCTTCGCTGGCAGCTTCGGCCTGTTTACTCTCGGCGAGTTCGACCAGTAACTGATCGTTGGCACTCTTCAGTTCTAACGTGCGCTCTGAAACAAGCTGTTCCAGCTCAACAAGGTAGTTGTCTTCCAAATGCCGCAGTCTGGTGTAATTGACGGCACGTTCTACTACGGTGGTCATGTGATTAAAATCGTAAGGTTTCAGAACAAAATCAAAGGCTCCGTGATTCATCGCAGCAATCGCTAACTGCAGATCGGCGGCTTCGGTTATCAGTATGACCGGAGTGCCGGGACAGGTCTTTCGGACCCGTGCGAGCAGCGAAATCCCATCCTCACCGGGCATTTTCAGATTAGTGATGATGGTAGCGTATTGCTCCTGCTCCATCATGTCATAGGCCTCCAGTACAGTGCAGGCGGAGCTTGCACTAAAACCGCTTTTCATCAGAAAATTCATCATCATGCAACATACATCGATCTCGTCATCAACAACCAGTATGTGCCGTTGAAGCTGATCTATGTCTTGTTTTGATTTTCCCATGAGGATTCTCCTGCCGGCCAGTCTATTTGTATGAATTAAAGAAAATGTAATCGGAAACTATCTTCAGGCACTCCCATTGGCAGGGGGAGGGCGTTATATTTTGATTCCAAAAATGTCTGCTGCAATATCCTGTTCCAAAGCAATTTGGGCATTCTCAATCTGAATAACATATGCAGGAAACTTTTGGCGAATTCTTATTGTTTTCCCCGGCGAAACGCCAAAGGAAACGAGCTTTCCGATCAGTACCGGATCGTCTTTACGTATGAAAGAGACTCGTACGGAGTCACCCACCTCCAGAATAGTGAGAGGCTTTACAAATGATTCTACCGTGCTTTCCGATCGTCTGCAGCAGTCGCCTTCAGGTATGGATGATCCATGGGGGCACTCTCTCGGATGTCCGAGCAGGGTGCAGATCGCTTCGGTGAGTCCGGGCGCCAGGGTATGTTCGTATTCACAGGCGGATTCTTCTATCGCATCAAAAGGCATGCCCAGAACATCGACAAGCATTCTTTCGGCCAGTCTGTGTCTGCGGATAATCGGCAGAGCGTGTGCTTTGCCCTCAGGAGTAAGTGAAATCTCCGTACCGCTTATCGTTATCAGGCCCGATTTCTCCAACTCTGACAAAATCACATCATCAACGACATATCCGGATGCATCTGCATGTTCATGTTTGACATTTTCTATTGTGCATCGGCCTCTTTCCTCGAATCTCCAGATAGTCTCAAGAATTTCATCGGTTACATGTTCAATTTGCACAGGACGTACCTTCCTTAAAAAGTGATAGTGGCCCATCGGAAGAAAAAGTTCAAGAAACCGCCGGTTAAAATTGCGCAAGTGGTTACGGCTACGATTATTGCGAGTGCTTTCTGCATCCCCTGCTCTTTAATGATGAGCATAAAATTCGTGACGCACGGAATAAAAAGTATTGTGACGACCATTGCCACAACCAGCTGTACATGGTTCATCGCTCCAACATCCACCATTTTTTTTAACAGGGCGACCCCCGCTTCGCCCCGTATGAAACCCATGATAAGAGATTCGGCGAATTTTGGTGGTAGCCCTAAAAAGGCGCTGATAATCGGCGATAAAAGGTTTTCAATAATAGCCAGCAACCCTATCTTGTCAGCGAAAAATAGTCCCAGCGCACTGATGATAAAAAGCGGTACCGCTTCCTGAAGAAACAATAACGACCGGTAGTACGTCTTCGCTAAAACATTTTTCAGGCTCGGAATGCGTATGGGGGGGATTTCCATGAGAAAATGGGAAATTTCAACCGGCATCAGCTTATTAAGAATAATGCCGGTCGCTACGGTTAAGAAGAAAACAACTCCGAACACGACCAAAAATGCGGCAAAAGAAACCTGGGCCAGGATGGCGAGAATGACACTCAGTTTGGCGGAGCAGGGGATGCCTAGTGAGAGCAAAAAGATAGCAATGAAGCGTTCTCTTTTGTTATCCAAAACCCTGGTGGATATTGTTGCCATGGTAACGCAGGAAAAACCGAGTATCATCGGAAGCACCGCCTTGCCATTCAATCCTATTTTTCTGAAAATCCTGTCCAGTAGGATTGAGAGACGGGGAATATACCCGGAATCTTCAATAAAGCCGAAGGTAAAGAAAAAAACCGTCAGGATAGGGAGCAGCAAGCCGAAGACAGGAACAACTGCCATGGTGTAAAGACCATACTCGCCAACAATAAGCTCTTGCAAAAAGGCGTACGGGATAATGGCCACCGCTTTTTTCAGGTGCGGAGACACCATGAGGTTAAAAAAATCGTTCGTCAGAAAATCAACTACGATACCGGCGGTAAATTTACCGACAATGAAATAGAGCAGGGCAATTATTGCCGCGAGTATTATTGTTCCGGATATCGGTGTTAATGCCATGTCACCGATCTTGTTTAACAGTGGTGTTGATGTCACGGGGGACAAGTAGACGGATTCCGCGTACAATGCTTCCGCCCAAAGATCGTTCGCCCGGGAAACAACCAGGCCAAGAGGGCGATTAAACGTTTGCGTAGTGTTTTTTATGATCTGACCGGCGGTCTCATTGTCATGTATCCCTATTTTTTGCTGTGCCCACAGGGAAGTTGCATGATCACCCGCGAGTGAAAAAACGGCGAGTGCCAGCTTTTCACGTTCCCTGTAAACGTCGGTGCTGATCAACCCTAACAACTCGGTGACGGCAGCAACAAGAGTCGCCGGCAATTTAGATGGATGACGTGGCCTCTGTCCCTTGTTAAAAGCTGAAATCAGCATCGGCACACCGACGCCTTCCGAGGCGATTGTCTCAATAACCGGCGTGCCCAGCATCTCTTCCAGTTTGTGCCGCTTAACCTTAACCCCCTTTTGGGAGGCCTCATCCACCATGTTGATGACAAGCACCAGGGGAACGGCAAGCTCAGCCAGTTGAGAGGTAAGTACCAACGAGCGATTAAGATTCTTTCCATCACAAATTTGAACAAGCAGTTCCGGCTTTTCGTCTATAATAATGTTTCTCGCAACTTTTTCATTATCTTCGTTGAAAAACAGGTTGCAGACTCCGGGGATGTCGATTATTTCAACGTCATCTCCGTTTACGCTCAAATCTCCCCTTCTTACGGTAACGGCTGATCCCGGATATGAACCGATCCTGACTTTGTTGGTAATTAACCGGTCAAAAATGGTGCTTTTTCCGACATTCGGTAATCCAATCAGAAGTATCTTTCTCAATGCCTGTTCCTTATAGTGCAATGTTGAAACCCGCGCTCTTGGGCGTGGTCATGTTTGGTTGAGACGCATACTGATGAGAAAAGTATTTTAATAACAAATAGTTTTGACTACGTCAATGTTTGAGTTCTCGTTCACCAGGATTCAATTGACGCGGCGGATGAATTCTATAATATGTTGACAACCAAACAGTTACAGATGTATTGTTCCGACATTCTCAGATAGCGCGTAATGGCTGGGCTTAATTATCGTAATGCAAAATGGCTGATTGAAGCTTCCAAATTAACAGGAGAGAGTCCATTGATCATATCAATCATCAACCATAAGGGGGGGGTTGGGAAGTCATGTATTACTACAAATCTTGCTCATGCACTAGCTAATCGTGGCAGGAAGATTCTTGTTATTGATTGTGACCCCCAATGTAATACGTCCTCTATTTTCACTCCTGAATCAGTCGTTGCTGATCAAAAAACGTTATACGATGTTTATGCTGACAATGTTCCTGTAACGGAATGTATTTATAAAACTACATACGATAATATAGACGCTATAAGGAACTCCCCTGATATCACCCATCTGGAAATAGACCTCTATCAGGATGCGAAAAATTCGTACCAAATATTAAGAAATAACATTCGAAAACATGCTGTTGAAAATTATGATATCACGTTAATAGATAACAATCCGTCCCTTGGTCTTTTTACTATCAATAGTCTCATTGCCAGTGATTGTGCAATTATACCGATTGAATCCGGTTGCCGCTATTCATTGGATGGTTTTGTTGCTGCACTTGAGGCAATAGGTTCGATTGCTGCGCGGGTTAACGCCGAATTGCGCTTCCTCAAGGCTGTTATTAACAAGGTCGACTCACGCACAAGTATCAGTCGCGCTTCAGTTGATCATATTCAGCGCAAATTTGCGGACAAAGTTTTTTCAACCATTATTAATACCGATACAAAAATAAAAGAGGCCGTCGCATTTAAAATGACCGTATTACGACATTCACCTAAAAGCATTGCCAGCAACAAATTTCGGGCACTTGCTAATGAAGTTATAGGACTCTTATAATGACGAAGATTCGTGGAAGAAAAGGTTTCGACGCCTTGTTTTCCCGGGTTTTTGACGAACCCGGCCTCAAAGACGCTGTTGATGTCTTGCATGATGACTTTCCTTCGTCAAAAGACAAGCAGGCTTCTCATGCTGTGGGTGACTCTGGGGTTGCCGAGACTGCTCCTGTTGCTATTGAACAGTCGGTTGTAGTCGAAAGGCCGGTTGACGCTCCGGTTGAAATCGGGCAATCCGCCTCTGTTGCTCTTGCAGATGCCGCTGACGATACTGAACAGCTGGCGGAGGAATTTTTTACTCAGAGATTTTTTATTAAACCTTTTGTGATTGAAGAACCTGCTGCGATTGAAGAACCTGTTGCTATAGAAAAACCTGCTGCGATCGAAAAACCTGTTGTGATTGAAGAACCTGTTGTGATTGAAGAGCCAGTTGTGATTGAAGAGCCAGTTGTGATTGAAGAACCAGTTGTGATTGAAGAACCAGTTGTGATTGAAGAACCAGTTGTGATTGAAGAACCAGTTGTGATTGAAGA
>CAIYZD010000062.1 GCA_903930585.1 uncultured Geobacteraceae bacterium
AGTGACGAACTTGAACAGACGAAGACTTTTCTTGATGCATTCAGAAGTCGCGTTACGCTCAGCTTCAATATTTTCCAACCGGGTTTCGATATTAAGTTCCTGTTTGAATATATCAGTCGTTATGATTTAAATAAAAATATCCGGCTGGGTTTTGCTCACCCTTTGCCCGAAACCCATAATCAGCACGTGTCGGTTGCTGATATGCAACAAACGGTGCAGCAGCTCATGTCGTACCGCTCGTTATTTGAAAAAAACGACGTGCATCCGCTTTTGGACTGCGGTTTTCCCCGATGTCTCTTCACCGAAGATGATATAAACTGGCTTACCCGCTTAAATCGGGTCAATGCTCATTTTGGTTGCTCACCTATTATTGATATTAGTACAGACATGCATGTGTGGGCATGTTTTCCGCTTTCAAAAAACACGAAAAAGTCGGTTTATGATTTCGATTCATTGACGAGTATGTACGATTATTATGAAAGTTACCTTGAAGGCATACGTCAAAAGAATGCGGGTATTTTCCCCGCCTGTTTAACCTGTCGTCTGCGTGAAGACGGCTTGTGCGCAGGTGGGTGCGCCGCCCATGCCATGAGTAACTCGATATGAAGGATATATATAAATTCCATTCCGGGCTTGATGGTTTCTTTTACTCTCTCCATGGACGGTACAAATGTCTAACATTTCCCTTGTCTCGCTTAATGGGGGAAGCCAAAGAGATATATGGATTGTCGCTGAATTCTGCTGAACTTGGTGATGAAGAGTTAAATGATAAAATTATATTTTTCAGGCGAGTGACAAGAAATGAAAAAACGATGGTTTCAACTTTATATATCACAGGGCTTTTATGTGAGGTCTGTTATCGGGTCATGGGGATACGCCCATATGCCGAACAGATAATGGGAGCCCTTGCTATTAACCGTGGTGTTGCTATCCAGATGCAGACCGGTGAGGGTAAGACAATTACTGCTGCCATTGCCGCTGTCATGGCAGGTTGGCGTGGAGGGCCGTGCCATATTGTGACCTCCAATGATTATCTCGCCAAAAGGGATGCCGAATCAATGCAGCCGCTTTATGAACGTTGTGGACTGTCAGTCGGTTTCGTCATCTCAGGTATGGAACCGCCGGAGCGCCGGGCAACATACACGCGGGATATCGTCTATTCAACAAGTAAGGAGTTGTTGGCGGATTTTCTCCGTGACAGAATGTCAGAGGAGGCGGAATCCGCTGTTGCCAGTGAGGGGATCCGCACGTTTGTTTCCGGCTGCGGTGCCAGCAAAAAAGTAATGCGCGGCCTTCATACTGCGATAATTGACGAAGCTGACAGCGTCCTGATTGACGAGGCTACTGTGCCGCTTATTATTGCAATTCCCGGCAGCAGCCCGCTTCTGAATGAAGCCGTCAGAACTGCGTATTCTATTTCAGAACAACTTGTGTCGGGCCAGGACTATTATGTTAACCAACAAGCAAAATATGTCACCATTACCACTGCAGGAAATGAAGTAATAGAAACAACAGCCTCCAGATTTCCTGCGGCGTGGAGAAATCATGACCGCTCATCGTATCTGATAAAACAGGCCATCATAGCCCGGTACTGTTATCACCGTGACGTCCATTATGTTGTCGATCAGGGGAAAATAGTCATTGTTGACGAAAAAACCGGGTGCATGATGGATGGCAGGAGCTGGAGTGGCGGGCTGCACCAGGCGGTGGAGGTTAAGGAGTGTCTTGAAAACTCTGACCCTACCCATGCCCATATAAAAATGAGTTTTCAGATGTTCTTCCGCTTGTATGATAATCTTTCCGGCATGAGCGGTACTTTGCAAAATGTTGAAAAAGAGCTGTGGAGTGTTTATAACCTGCCGGTAATAAAAATTCCGACCCATGCCCCCAAAAAACTGGTGAGCTACCCTGAAATTGTACGCACATCGTGCGAAGAAAAGTGGGATGCGGTTATTAAGGACATACAGCTTCATACGGCCAAGGGGAGGGCTGTTCTGGTTGGTATCCGTAGTGTGAGAGACAGCGAAGTTCTGTATGCGCGTTTGCTTTCCTCCGGTATTCCCTCCACTGTTCTTAACGCTCTTCGCCATGAAGAAGAAGCGCGGATTATTGCTGACGCCGGTCGGTGGGGGCAGGTTACCATCGCCACAAATATGGCTGGCCGGGGCACTGATATTGTCGTTAATACAGACGTGCGAGCCGTTGGTGGATTACATGTTATCGCAACAGAACGCCATGAATCACGCCGGGTGGATATGCAGCTGTTTGGACGCACTGCCCGTCAGGGTGATCCGGGCAGTGCTCAAATGATAGTGAGTCTGGAAGATGAAGTAATAAAAATATTTTCACCGTCATATTTTACTCCCGTTTTAAAGATTCTGACATGTGCTGATGAATATGCGCATGTGGCTGTATGGTGGTTTAAGATTGTTCAGTATTTCGCGGAGCGATCAATATCCCGATTACGAAAAAAACTTCTTCAACAGGACTTGGCTTTGAGTAAAGCTCTGTCATTTACAAAATATTAATAAAATATGCAGTCAGGGAGAGGATTATGAATGTGATTATGAAGCTGCTGGGAACTGTATGCCTTGCTCTGGTGGTAACCACCCCGGCGAATGCTTTGGAGAATGAATTCCATGGTGATTTCACCGTTCAGTTTGACAGTTCGACTTTTAACCGGACTCCCACTACCGATTACAACGCAATGGGTGGGGGCTATTATGACCCGACAGGACTGAAAAAGGAACAGAACGCCTCCAACTTCGTAGAGCAGCGTGCTCGACTTCACTATAGTGCCAAGGTGAACGCCGACCTTAAGCTGGTCACCGCCTTTGAACTGAATTATGCCTATTGGGGAAACAGTTCACCGACTGCTGGTGCCGGTAGTGGCGGGGCGGTGGGATCGGATGCCGTTAATTTGGAAACCAAAAGACTTTACCTTGACTATACTCCCACAGCTCATCTCAACGTGAAGCTTGGCATGATGCCCAATAATGATCCTTTTAAAAGTACGCTGTTTGATGCTGATATGGCAGGTATCCTCCTTTCA
>CAIYZD010000063.1 GCA_903930585.1 uncultured Geobacteraceae bacterium
AACTTTACCAAATTAATACAGCTCTCGGATTAGCCAATCACTACATCACGTGTGAGGAATGTTTAAAAAAAGAATATTTTGGTGTCTATTAACTGTTGTAAGCCACTTCATCCGGCAGCAATAGGGGAAAAAAGAGGAGGAAAATTCAGAACCCTGTTGTTAGGAGGCTTACTTTCTCACGGTTTGCTTATAGTCTCAGGAATATATCGTTTCCAGCCCCCTCAGATACCGCACAATCTTCTCCGCACATTCATCGGCTGTCGCAGATGCGGTTTCCACTATTATTTCGGGATATAGCGGAACTTCATACGGAGAGCTGATACCGGTGAAATGGGGAATTTCCCCGGCACGGGCCTTTATATAGAGACCTTTTGTATCCCGTCGTTCACATTCTTCCAACGAGGTATTAATATACACTTCGATAAATTCTTCAGGAGGGAGAAGGCTCCGCACCAGGTCGCGATCGGCACGAAACGGGGAAATAAATGCGGTAATTATTATCAGGCCGGCATCGGCCATAAGTTTTGCGACTTCGCCAATGCGGCGAATATTTTCAACCCGGTCCGCTTCGGTAAAACCAAGATCACGATTTAAGCCGTGGCGGACATTGTCACCATCCAGCACGGCGGTATGCCGGCCAAGCGCATGGAGCTTGCGCTCCAGACAATTGGCGATAGTACTCTTGCCGGCTCCCGACAATCCGGTCAACCAGATAACGCACGGCCTCTGCTGCTTGATGTACGCCCGTTCTTCCCGGCTGACCGCAGTATGCTGCCACTGCACGTTCGCAGAACGGCGCAGGTCATTTGTATGATCATTCACGCGAAGCGTTTCCTCCAATAAGAATAAAGGCCTATTTGGCCACGGATTAACACGGATGTTCACGGATAACGGCAATAACCTGAAACTGATGGTTTATCCAAAAAAACTTTCTGGTTTTGATTTCATCTGAGTACATCTGTGTATATCTGTGGCTGAAGAATTAAAAGTGGTTACCTGCTTTTCCGGGATAATAAGGTGGATATCACGGTAAACCGCTCATAACCACTTTCTCCCGTCACCATGGTATCGCCACACGTTAACCAGGCATGGGCGGCCATGTTTTTCGGATCGGCGACGTCCTTTGCCACCCCCAAATACAGCGCTGCCGGAATTCCCCGACGCTGCAGCATGATCATTCCGGCCAATGCCTGCGTCAAACACGCGCTTTCCCACGGCGTCCGTGCCGCCATGGCCCGGACAGCCCAGCCGATGGTACCGGCAACCGACAGCTGATGACTGGGTACATCGGGCAAATTGCTGCTTTCCTGTGTCAGGCCGAGAAAACCGGCCGTACGCTGAAAGGGGACCAGCAACACCGCCAGACGCATCAAACCGAGCAGCACCAGCGCCTCCGGCAGCAGCCGCAACTCGCGCCAGGTCCGGCTTTGCAGCTTGCGCAGCATTTCAGCCGATGACACGCACAAGACCATCCTTCTCAAGTTCAAGCAAAAACGGGAGCACATCGGCGCATATCTGATCCTCGGTCGCTTCAAACTCCAGACCCAACTGCCGGCAGAGTTCTTTCACCGCGATCGCCGATTCCAACAGTTCCCAGATGCGGCGGCCAATCGCGTCAAGCGAAATATAGTTATTCCCGGCCATATTCAGGAGCACGATTTCATCATCAACCGGAGCGGTCATAATCCCGTCGTTACGGATAACAGTACTGGTTACATCAAGTGCCATGGGAAAAATTCTCCTCTTATGTGTTTGAAATATCACCCGCAGGTCGGCTAGTTGTAGCCCGCAATGCCATTAAAGTCAAGCCAGGTGATAATTTCATTTTAACAGGGATGAAGGAGATCAAGGGGATAAAACCGCTTATTTTGTCGCTGGTGTCAACATTCCGGTTTCTCGTTACCGGGCAGCTATGATATGGTATGGCATTATCCTTCAACCAGGAATTTAATGTTACGAAAAACACAAAAAGAGCTGCTGAAATGCCTCCCCCTGATGGGAAAGGGACTTGGTCTCGTCTGGAGTGCGGCCCGTGGCTGGACCGTTGCCTGGGCACTGCTGCTGCTGGTCCAGGGGGTGATACCGGCACTGCAGGTGTATCTGACGCGGGTTACCGTCGACATTCTGGCGGCGGATATATCTCCCACGGTTGCTTCAGCGACCCTGACGCGCGCCTGGCCGCCGATGGCCGTGATCGGCCTGCTCTGGATCGTCACCCAGCTGATTTCCAGCCTGATCCGCTGGGTGCGGGCTGCCCAGGGGGAGCTGGTGCAGGACTCGATCCACACCCTTATCCATGACAAGGCACTGGAACTGGATGTGGCTTTTTACGAGAATCCCGAATCGTATGACCTGCTGCACCGGGCCAAGATTGACGCACTGTCCCAGCCGATTGCCCTGTTGGAAAGCCTGGGGGTGGTTATTCAGAACAGCGTAACCCTGATCGTCCTGGCGGGGATGATTGCCATGTATGCCTGGTGGTTGCCGCTCCTGCTGGTGGGGAGCGCCCTGCCGGGTCTCTGGAGCGTCGCACGGTACGTGCTGCGCGAGCATAAATGGCGTATCGCCAATACCGCCAATGAGCGGCGTTCCCGCTATTTTGACTGGATAGTTACCGATCGCGGCAGCGCCGCCGAAATGCGCCTGTTCGATCTGGGGGGGTATCACACCGCAACATTCCGGCGCTTGCGTGGTCTGTTGCGGAAAGGACGCCTCGCCCTGGTCCGCGACGAGATGAAGTCGGAGCTGTTTGCCGGATCGATAGCCTGGGTCGGCGGAATAGCCGGAATGGCCTGGCTGCTTGTGCGGGCGTCGCGGGGTCTTGCCCGGTTGGGTGACCTGGTTTTGTGTTATCAGGCGTTTTTACAAGGGCAAAAGTTGCTCCGCTCTCTGCTGGAGAGTGCCGGCCGCATTTATCGCAGTACCCTGTTTCTGGAAAACCTGTTCCAGTTTCTGGCCCAGACGCCGCATCTTGCCGTACCGCAGCACCCGGTCCCCCTCCCCTCCTCGCTCAGTGACGGTATCCGTTTCGAACAGGTGACGTTCCGTTATCCCGGCAGCGCATACGATGCCCTGTCCGGTTTTACGCTGACGCTTCCGGCAGGAAAAACAACCGCGATTGTCGGCCATAACGGTGCGGGAAAAAGCACCCTGATCAAACTGCTCTGCCGTTTCTACGATCCGCAGGAGGGGCAGATCCTGTTCGACGGCAGCGACATCACCCGGTTCGATCCGGCAGAACTGCGGCGCGCGATTACCGTCCTGTTCCAGGAACCGGTCCGGTATCATACCTCTGCCGGTGAGAATATCGCCATGGGAGATCTGACCGCTGTTGAGGATCAGGACCGTATTCATTGCGCTGCCGTTGCCGCCGGCGCTGCCGGGCCGATAGAACGTCTGCCGCACGGCTATGATACCGTGCTTGGAAAATGGTTTGGGGGCGCGGAGCTGAGTGTCGGCGAGTGGCAGCGTGTAGCGCTGGCGCGCGCATTCCTGCGCCGCTCCCCGATCATCGCCCTGGACGAACCGACCAGTGCCATGGATTCGTGGGCCGAGGCCGACTGGCTGAGCCGTTTTCGGGAGCTGACCGATGGTCATACCGCCATCATGATCACCCACCGGTTCACGACCGCCATGCATGCCGACATGATTCACGTCATGGAAAACGGTCGCATAACCGAATCCGGCACCCATGAGCAGTTGGTCGCGAGCGGGGGGCACTATGCCGAATCGTGGTTGATCCAGATGCGGGAGATACAACAGGGTTGATCAAGAATACTGTTTGAGAGTATTATGTATAAAGGAGTATATATGTCATTCATCAATGTTATAGTGCGCTCGCTGTTCGTGCTGTTGTTGTTCGCACCGCCGGTTCTTGCCGCTTCCGTTACGCTGGTCCCCACCGGAAACGCAACGTATTCGGTACAAGGCGCGGATCTGGACGGCGTAAACGGCATTCAACTTGCCATCACGTATAATGCCGCGTCACTTGCCACACCAACCGTTACACAGGGAGCGGTCGTATCCGGGGCGATGTTTGCGGCAAACGCCTCGATCCCCGGTCGCATTTCCATTGCCGTTGTCAGCACGAAATCGTTTTCCGGAGGCGGCCAGATTGCGGCCATCACGTTTGTTGCCAAAAGCGCTTCCCCCCCTATCCCCACGATCACCTCAAACCTGACGATCGACAGTACCGGCGCAACCGTTGCTTCTACCATCACCCCGTCGAGCGACTCAACAGGCCAATCCGGTTTTTCCGATTCGTCCATTTTACCCGGTTCATCGAATACGACAATAACGACGAACGGGACAAATACGACAAGTACGCCGACGACAACCGGCATTATTTCCGCGGGAACGGTTACCGTACCGACTGAGCAGCAGCAACGCACCGATGCCAAACCGTCAGCAGCTCCGCCTCCCCCCCAGAGTCCCGTGGAACCTGCAGCAGAGGTTGCCAAGAGCATTGAGCAGGCTTCCACCCCTGCCGATAAACCGGCTGCCGAGACAAAAACGGAAGATACGGCGCAATACGTCGTCTACAAGAGCGTTCTCGATCGCTTCAGGCTGTATAAGGGCAGCAAAAGCCTCCCCGCTATCCTGGCACTGTTTGACGGCGCGGTAGCGCAGACGATCCGCCAGGAACCGTCGATCGTGTTAAGCGACGGAAAGAGCAAGGCTCTCCTGACCGTTGATATACCTGCCAGAATCGTCACTGCACCGAGTTTTGCCGTAAATGGCGGCACGCTGGTTTCATTCCGAAAGGACAAGCTCATTGCGGGGCGGTGGTCCGTGGAAGTTCTGCCCGAAGCCGGCGCAGTCAAAGTCATAATGAGTATAATCGCCGGAGCGGAAGAGTTCGATTACCCGCTGACCGTAGCCCCACCGGTAAAAACGGCGCTCACCCGTGACGAGACTGGCTGGAAGCGGTTTCTCCAGGAGATTGGCACCCCCACGGCTCCTCTGCACGATTTCAACGGCGACGGGGTGCGCAATTATATTGATGAGTATATTTTTGCCGCCAATATTCTGGCGACGCCGAAAGCGGCGGTAAAACCGGCAGCGGCAAAGTGAGTACATATTACATGTAGCGGGTGGTAATTTATGACATTACTATTACGAAGTTGTTTTACTGCGGTATCGATACTGATGGTGACAGCAGCCATGACACCACGTTCAGCTTTTGCCGAGTGCAAAGAGTCCAAGATTGTGGAGTACGATGACCGGGTAGAAGTCGTCTGCGTTGGTGAACCGCTCACTCCGGCTCAGATCAAAGAAAAAATTGAAGAAGAAAAACGTCAGGATGCCGAAAACCTGTTCAAAAAAACAGAAGCAGAGAAACGGCTGGCAGCTGAGGACCGGCTTGCTAAAATAGAGGAAG
>CAIYZD010000064.1 GCA_903930585.1 uncultured Geobacteraceae bacterium
GTACACTCTTAAGGAGAATAAGCTGTCGGGCCATTTATTTTAACGTAGTACGGGATTCACTGCAAATGCGGTCGGGAAAAGCTGGAATTATTGGCAATCCTGCCTGATTTTAAGCAACGTGGTATTGTAGATGGGGGGGCCAATCACCAATGCTAACTCGGTATGTAAAAAATTGCATTCTTTACTGCCGCAGTAAAACCTTAACCCGGTTTTCCGTACCGCTGTGCCCTGCCTTCATTCTGCTTTATTTCTCACTTCACCTCACGAACTCGCTCCTTTTTGTCTTCAATCTGTTTTCTGCGCCTCGCTAAATCTTCTCTTTTAATTCGCTGCTGTTCGTCGAGCTCGGCTTGTTTCCGCTTTATTTCGCTTTGGTGGGAATTGTCTTCCAAGGTTATAAATTTACGCACAATCATTACCGCAAGTATCGTGATTCCAATCAGAGCCGCGCCATAGATCAAAAGCGTACTGTCTGTGAGTAGATCGGAAACAAGTGTCATGAACTTTTGCAAGCCGGTTGTCACCCTACTGTTGCTTCTGTGGCGCTATTTAGGAATGGCTGGCTTTTTAACAGAAGGGAAGCCACGACCTTTGGTAGTATCACCTCAAGGGCTGCATCTTTAGTGACAATAGCATCCATGGGATACTCAAGGCGAAGCGGCGGGGATTCGTCGCCGGTTAATAGTACAAACGGAAGCTTATAGCCGCGCTCATGCATCCCGGTAAAAAGCTGAATTCCGCTTATGCCCGGCATATTCATGTCAGAAATTACGACCCGGATAAGAGGATCAGAGGCAATCTTTGCCAGAGCATCTATTCCACTGTACGCTAAAACTATTTCGTACTCAGGCTCATCCAAAATCATGCCAGTAACTTCAGCGGTAAACGAATCGTCATCAACCACCAGGATATGTATTAATGACGAACTCATGCAATCACTCCCTGTTTATCATCATAACTGCCTGCCCGTAAAAGCTTGAGTATTGTATACACAAAAACACATGCAAGGGCGATTAAATACATACTTGCCCTCGCTTAAGTCGACCGCTGACGATCTGGTTTTAAAAAACTCCATCGTTGCCGGTATCATCAACTGAGAGAAAGGCGATAAAAGATATCTTTGGCGGACAGAGGGATATTACCTGAGGCTATTATACGGGCCGTCGATGATGGGATTAGTACCATAAAACGCTATCAATGTCAAGCAATATGCTGATTTTGTTACATTATATGTTATTTAGACCTTGACAGGAATCGATAGATGGTATATTATAGTATTTAGAATCAATGAACACGATTCTTCGCAGTATTAAAACGCAACACCGCTACCTTGCCAGTACCGGTGCCAAAGAAATTTGCTCTCCTGAGGCTGAAGCATAAAGGAGGGATAGGCCGGGTTGGCTGAAAATCAGCCCCGTTCCCCGTTACGGTAGATGTTCTTTCGGGGAAAGAGAAATCTGATGTGCTTCCTGACATGACCGGTCCGGAATGAATAGCTGACTGATATAGAGGTTCGCCCTATATCGCCGGGGGAATGGCCCCGGACAAACGTGCTCAATGAGCCGCCTGCCGCCACTTAGCGTTGCGGAGGTCACCAAGCCCTTTTATGGGTATCTGGAGACCTCTATATGCGTCTTAATCCAACTAAAACTCCCGTTAATCCGCAGTCTGTTTCAAAATCAAAAAAAC
>CAIYZD010000065.1 GCA_903930585.1 uncultured Geobacteraceae bacterium
CTGCATGAGATTCCGATTGTTATACGCGAAGCTACTCCGGATGCGGTCATGGAGCTGGCGCTGATCGAAAATATTCAGCGGCAGGATCTGAACGCTATCGAAGAGGCGCAGGCGTACCGTTCGCTTGTCGAGCATTTCAGTATTTCTCAGGATGATGTCGCCCGCCGGGTCGGCAAAAACCGGACGACGGTAACCAACGCGTTACGGTTGCTCAAGCTGCCGGATGAAATACAGCGGGATATTGTTGAAGAACGCCTCAGCATGGGGCATGCGCGTGCTCTGCTGTCGCTTGAAGGTGGCGAGTTGGTTGGAAAGGCCCGTCATGAGATCCTGCATCGTCAGTTAAGTGTACGCGCCACTGAAGAGCTTGTACGGCGATTAAAGATCAACCCGCACCCGGTTCCGGTCAAACGTCTGCAGCAGCCTGACCTGCTGATGTCGTCGCTGGAAGAACAGTTGCAAAAACGCTTCCAGTCGCGGGTTGCTATCCGCAAAGTAGGTCCCCGGGGGGGCAGGCTGGAGATTCATTTCAGCGATTCCGACGAACTGACCCGAATTATCGATCTGCTGGATATCTGAAATTTCAAAAATAAAAATGTATACGGATTGTGTAATTATCTTGACAGTGGCGCGATTTATATGGTAGCTAACCTCAGTTTTACGCCCGAATCTGGGATACAGTATACAACTCAGCATGCCTGCAAGGGGTAGGTCGTGATAGAATTAAATTTAGCGTTTGTAATCCAGCTGATCAATTTCGGCATCCTCGTCCTCGTTCTCAACCTGTTCCTGTACAAGCCTATCCGCAAAGTGCTGGCTGATCGCCGTCAGGTAATCGATTCGGCCCGTCAGAAGACGGTGTCGGTTGATGAGGAAGTTCAGAGCAAGATGTCTCAGTACGAAGCCCGTTTGCATGCAGCCAAGGCGGAAGCCGGCGCCCGTCGTGCCGAAGCTCTGAAGGCTGCCCAGGGCGAAGAAGCAGCGGTGCTGGAGAAAGCTCGCAAACAGGCTTCCGAGTCACTTGCGTCAATTCGCGAAAAAGTTGCCAAAGAGGCCGGCGAAGCGCGTGAGTTGCTGAAACAACAGGCTGAGCTTCTTTCCGCCGACATCTGTGCAAAAATTCTCGGGAGGAACCTGTAGTTATGAGTATGGTATCCGAACGCTCCAAAAAGATCATCTTCACCTTGGCATATATATCCGCCATCGTTCTGCTGGCTTCGGCCGGTTTTGCTTCCGAAGGGGGCGAAGGTGCTCACCACGCCGATCATGCCGCCGGTCAGATGAAAGATTTCGGCTGGCGTGTGCTGAACTTTGCCGTGCTGATCGGCATAGTCGTCTGGGCGCTCAAAAAAGCTGACGTCAAGGGTTCTTTGGCAGCACGTCAGGCTGAGATCGAGAAGAGTCTGAAAGATGCTGAAACCGCTCGTGACGCCGCCGAAGCAAAGCTGCGCGAATACAGCGTCAAGCTTGATCAGGCCGCCAAAGAAATTGATGAACTCCATGCCGCAATCGTTCGTGAAGGTGAGCAGGAAAAGAACCGGATTATTGCTGAAGCTAACAGTGCTGCAGAGAAAATAGTTGCCCAGGCGGCATTGTCCGCCGAGCAGGAAACGGTAAAAGCCCGCAATGAACTGCGCGCCGAAGCGGCCAGACTGGCGGTCGAAATCGCGACCGGCAAGCTGACTGCTTCAATCCGGAAGACCGACCACGACCGATTTGTCGGCGAATACCTTGACAAGGTGGTACAGATCCAGTGATCAATAACACGCTTGCGAAACGATATGCCAAAGCTCTCGTACAGCTTGGCTCGGAGGGTGGTCTGATAGACCGCTTTCGTGATGAACTCGCCACATTTGATGGAATTTTCAGCGCAAATAATGAGCTGCGGGCTGCTTTTGCGGATCCGGCCCTTACCCAGGATCAGAAAAAAAACATCATGAAGGAGCTGATTGGTAAAGTCGCCTGCTCCGAACTGGTGGGGAATTTTCTGATGTTGCTGGTGGACAAGAGCCGTGTTGCATTTCTCGGCCAGATTGTCCAGACATACGAAAAGCTTGCTGACGAGTTCTCAGGTGTGATTCGTCCGGTCATCAAAACTGCTTTTCCTCTGGACGACAGTCAGATTAGTGCAATCCAGGATGCGCTGGAGAAAAAGACAGGCAAAAAAGTGGTGGCGCAGATGGTTGTCGATACGACTCTTTTGGGTGGCGTGGTAACCCAGATTGGCGATATCGCGTATGATAACAGTGTCAAGACTCAGCTTAAACGGATTAAAGATATATTACAGAAGGGGTAGGAGCATCCATGGAAATCAGAGCCGAAGAGATCAGCGAGATTATCAAAAAACAGATCAAAGAGTATGGCAAAGAGGTTGAGGTGTCGGAGACCGGCACGATCATCTCCATCGGTGACGGTATTGCCCGTATTCACGGCCTGGCTGGCGCCATGGCCGGCGAGTTGCTGGAGTTTCCCGGCGGCGTGACCGGAATGGTTCTCAACCTTGAAGAAGATAACGTCGGCGCTGCCATTCTCGGGGAGTTTTCCGAGATCAAGGAAGGCGACACGGTCAAACGTACCGGGCGTATCACCGAAGTCCCCGTGGGTGATGCCTTGATCGGTCGTGTTGTCAACGCAATAGGGCAGCCGATAGATGGTAAAGGCGCCATCAATACCAGCAACTTCAGCAAGGTAGAGATAAAGGCCCCGGGCATCGTTGATCGTAAATCGGTACATCAGCCGATGGCTACCGGTCTCAAGGCAATTGACTCAATGGTTCCAATCGGGCGCGGTCAGCGCGAGCTGATCATCGGCGACCGTCAGACCGGTAAAACCGCTGTTGCCATTGATACGATCATCAACCAGAAGGGTGGCGACGTGGTCTGTATTTATGTCGCGATCGGGCAGAAGCGTTCCACCGTGGCCCAGGTTGTTTCCAAGCTGACCGAGCATGGCGCCATGGATTATACCATCGTTGTCGCTGCAACCGCTTCCGAGTCTGCTCCCCTTCAGTTCATTGCGCCGTATACCGGCGTAACCATGGGTGAGTACTTCCGCGACAACGGCAAGCATGCTCTGATTATCTATGATGACCTTTCCAAACAGGCAGTTGCCTATCGTCAGCTTTCACTGCTTCTTCGCCGTCCGCCAGGCCGTGAAGCGTATCCGGGTGACGTTTTCTATCTTCACAGCCGTTTGCTCGAACGCGCCTGTAAACTCTCCGATGCGCGTGGCGCAGGGTCGTTGACGGCACTTCCAATTATCGAGACCCAGGCCGGTGACGTTTCCGCGTACATTCCGACCAACGTTATTTCCATCACCGACGGTCAGATTTATCTCGAATCCGACCTGTTCTTCTCCGGTGTTCGTCCGGCCATTAACGTAGGTCTCTCGGTTTCCCGCGTTGGCGGTTCCGCGCAGACCAAATCCATGAAACAGGTTGCCGGTACCCTGCGTCTCGACTTGGCCCAGTATCGTGAGATGGCTGCTTTTGCCCAGTTCGGTTCCGATCTGGACAAGGCTACCCAGATGCAGTTGGAGCGTGGTGTGCGTTTGGTTGAAATTCTCAAGCAGCCGCAGTACCGCCCTATTCCTAACGAAAAGCAGGTTCTGGTAATCTTTGCCGCCAACAATGGCTTCCTGGATGAATACCCGGTTTCCGCTCTCAAAAAATATGAGACAGAACTGTATGCATTCTTTGATAATCGTCAGGCTGAGCTGCTTGCGGAATTGCGCGACAAAAAAGCCATTGACGACAGTATGAAGGGCAGAATCATTGCCGCTCTGGGGCAGTTAAAGAAGGAATTTACCGCGTAAACAAGGACGGTTTGAGATATGGCAAGCCTTAAAAGCATTAAAAAACGGATCGTATCCGTAAAAAATACTCGCCAGATCACCAAAGCCATGAAAATGGTTTCGGCTGCCAAGTTGCGCCGTGCCCAGGAAAATGTTGTGGCTGCCCGCCCGTATGCCAAGAAACTGGGTGAAGTGCTGCAATCACTGGCTGCAAACCTTGAGGGAGATCTTCACCCGCTGCTCGAAAAGCGCGAGGCAAAGAAACTGCTTTTGATCGTCCTGACATCGGACCGTGGTTTGTGCGGTGGTTTCAACACCAACCTGTGCAAGGCAGCGGATCGTTATATCAAGGAAAAATCGGCATCATACGAGCAGGTAAGTGTGATGACGGTTGGTCGTAAAGGGTATGAGTTCCTGAAGAGCCGTTATACGGTGTATAAGAACTTCTCCAATGTTCTGGCAAAACCGAATTACCAAACTGCCGCCATGCTGGGCAAGGAAGTAATCGACGGCTTTGTGGCGGGTGAGTATGATCAGGTGGAACTCCTTTATAACTCGTTCCGTACGGTAATGTCTCAGGATATCACATTCCAGCAGATGCTTCCGGTTGTACCCGAAGAAAAGGGCGCTGCAGAGGAAGCACCCGTTGAATTTATCTACGAGCCGTCCGTGAGTGAATTATTGGCGGAAATCCTTCCCAAGAATATCGAAGTGCAAATTTTCAAAGCCATGCTGGAAACGGTTGCCGGTGAACATGGCGCCCGTATGACCGCCATGGACAGCGCATCGAAGAATGCCAATGAAATGATCGGCAAGTTGACCCTCCAGTATAACCGGGCGCGTCAGGCTGCTATTACCACGGAGTTGATGGAAATTATCTCCGGTTCAGAATCGATCAAAGGATAATACCAATTACGTAACACTATATGAGGCCCTACGGCCGCAGGAGGACACTGTTCCATGAGTCAGAACACAGGTAAGATTTCGCAAGTCATCGGCGCCGTCATCGACGTTGAATTTGAGCCCGGCAAACTGCCGGAGATCTACCACGCATTGCGCGTGACAAATCCGGCCATTGATGACCGTGAAAACAATCTGGTGCTCGAAGTTGCCCAGCATCTTGGCGAAAACTCCGTGCGTACCATCGCCATGGACTCTACCGACGGTCTCAAGCGTGGGCAGGTCGTTATCGATACCGGTAAACAGATCTGTGCCCCGGTCGGCGCTAAAACGCTCGGTCGCATCATGAACGTTATCGGTGAGCCGGTTGACGAAATGGGGCCGATCGGTAACGAGAAAGAATACGCAATTCACCGTGAAGCGCCTTCTTTCGAAAATCAATCGACCAAAGTCGAAGCGTTTACCACCGGTATCAAGGTTGTCGACCTCCTCGCACCGTATGCCCGTGGCGGCAAGATCGGTCTGTTCGGTGGCGCCGGCGTCGGCAAGACCGTTCTGATTATGGAGCTGATCAACAACATTGCCAAGCAGCATGGTGGCTACTCTGTTTTCGCCGGTGTTGGCGAGCGTACCCGTGAAGGTAATGACCTCTGGATGGAAATGAAGGAGTCCGGCGTTCTTGATAAAGCTGCTCTCGTGTACGGCCAGATGAACGAACCTCCCGGTGCCCGTGCCCGCGTTGCGCTGACCGCGCTCTCCGTTGCCGAATATTTCCGTGACGAAGAAGGCCAGGACGTCCTGCTTTTCATCGATAATATTTTCCGTTTTACCCAGGCAGGTTCCGAGGTTTCGGCGCTTCTCGGCCGTATCCCTTCCGCTGTTGGTTACCAGCCTACGCTGGCAACTGAAATGGGTGAACTTCAGGAGCGTATTACCTCTACGAAGAAGGGTTCAATTACATCGGTTCAGGCCATCTACGTTCCTGCCGATGACTTGACTGACCCGGCTCCTGCTACCGCGTTTGCTCACTTGGATGCAACCACGGTTCTTTCCCGTCAAATCGCCGAACTTGGTATCTACCCGGCTGTTGACCCGCTCGACTCGACATCCCGTATTCTCGATCCCCAGGTTATCGGCGAAGAGCATTACGCTGTCGCCCGTTCTGTTCAGTACGTTCTTCAGAAGTACAAGGATTTGCAGGATATCATCGCCATTCTCGGTATGGATGAACTTTCGGAAGAAGATAAGCTTGTTGTGGCCCGTGCCCGTAAGATACAACGTTTTCTCTCGCAGCCGTTTCACGTTGCCGAGGCGTTTACCGGTTCTCCCGGTAAGTATGTCGAACTCAAGGACACCATCAAGGGCTTCCAGGAAATCGTTGCCGGTAAGCATGACAGCATGCCGGAGCAGGCGTTCTACATGGTCGGTTCCATTGAAGAAGCCATTGAAAAGGCCGCCAAACTTGCTGCGGTATAATTAAACGTGTAGGGGTGCATTGTATGCGCCCTACAAGGAATGATATATGGCTGAGAAGATGAAGCTGGAAATAGTCACACCTTACAAAAAAGTCGTTGACATCGAAGTTGAAGAAGTCACCGCAACCGGTAAACTGGGTGAATTCGGCGTATTGCCGGGCCACGCTCCGTTTTTGACATCTCTCAAGATTGGCGAGCTTGTCTATAAAATCAACGGCGTTACCGAGCATATGTCGCTTAACTGGGGTTACTTCGAAATCAGGGATGACAAGATCATTGTTTTGGTGGAAACGGCTGAAACCGCCGCAGAGATCGATGTCGAACGTGCCAAAGCCGCTTTGGGGCGTGCCGAAGAAGCACTTAAAAAACTGACATCGGAAGATAAGCAGTTCAAGGTATATGAAGCTGCACTTGAACGGGCGGTCATCCGTATGCAGGTTGCCGGTAAAGCTGCCCGTAAATAAATTTCGGAAAACAGGTGACAAACAAAAAGAGCGGCAGCGATGCCGCTCTTTTTGTTTGTCTGGATATTGTTCCGCAAGTTTGTTACAAACAGGTGCGCAGGTCATTACCGCTGAAGGGAGATTTGTTATGCCGCAACCAGTTGAGCTGATGCGTTACCGCTGCTATGAGATCTTTTCCCAATCAACCGGTGTTGAAATACGTACGGCTATTAAATCAATCGAGTCACATGGAGTTGTTTCCGAACGAAGCGGAAGGATTTTACTCCGATTTTTCAAGCTTGCACCTAAAACAAAACCGGAAGAAGTGACTCAGATCCGTTTTATCTGTGAACCCGATGAGGCTTTCGGCCTGTCGCTGATGATTCAGCAGGTGGCCAACTCTACTGCGCCTTGTAAAGAAAAACTGAGTCCGCACAAGTTTGCTTCGGGCGAACATGGCGAGGAAACGGTGACAACAGTATCGGTGGAAAAGTGGGAGCGGAGCGGCAAGGGTGGCTACGCGTTGACAGTGGGACGGGGCAAGGATTTTATCAGCGTGCCGGTACCGCTTGCCAAGTTTCAATTTGCCGGAGAGTTCCTGCGTACACTGTCAACGGAGCAGAGCTGGGTCGAACGGGTTGAGAAGAAACATGTCCTCTCACAAACGCTATAACACATTCTCCGACGAACTGAAGCGGCACTTTGGCTGCAAGGTGCAGCGTATCTCCGTTGATGCCGGATTGACCTGTCCGAACCGCGATGGCACGCTCGACACGGAAGGATGCATATTTTGTGGCGGTCATGGCTCCGGGTCCTTCGGCATCCGGCGTGGGCTTTCCGTGGCCGGCCAGCTTGAAGATGGCAAGGAGGTCATGCGGCGTAAGTACCGGGCTGCAAAGTTTATCGCCTATTTTCAGGCATACTCCAATACGTATGCTTCCGTGGATCAGATACGAAAACTGTTTTCCGAGGCACAGGCCGTTTCCGATGTGGTTGGCGTAATCATCGCCACGCGCCCTGATTGTCTCCCGGATGATGTTCTGGAGTATCTCCAGGAACTTTCCCGTGAAACATATCTTTGGCTTGAGTTGGGAATTCAGTCAATCTATGACAGGAGTCTGTTATTCATCAATCGACGCCATGATTATGCCGCCTCCGTGGATGCCGTCCGGCGCGCCAAGTCACGGGGATTACGGGTCTGCGCCCATGTCATTCTCGGGCTGCCGGGTGAAACGAGTGCGGAAGTGCTTGCCATGGCCGAAGAGTTGAACCGGCTTGGTATTGATGGGGTAAAGCTGCACCTTCTGCACGTCATGAAAGGAACAAGGCTTGCTGAGATGCATGGGAGAGGTGAAGTTGAACTGCTTGACCGGGATGGGTATGCCGGACTGGTATGCGACTTCCTGGAGTGTCTGGAACCGCACATTCTGATTCATCGCCTGACCGGAGACGGCGGTCATGACAACCTGATAGCTCCGCTTTGGTCACTGAAAAAGTTTGAGGTGCTCAATCTGATCGATGCCGAGCTGGAGCGCCGCAACACATGGCAGGGGATCAGATTATCCCGGCAGCAATCAATACCAGAAATATAAAGTAAAAGGCCCCGCCTGCCAGCAGAGTTCCCGGCGTTAGATGCTTTTTCCAACGAATCTGAATGTAGGCCATGCCAACGGAGGCGAAGGTGAGAGCCACGGTCAGAAGCGCCGCCGTGTTGAGCCGCCAATCGGTCATCAAGATACCGATGGCGGTGATGATCGATCCCTGGAAAACCATTGCGCCGGTTATATTGCCGATAGCGAGGGTATCCTTCCCCTTGCCGATCCAGATGACGCTGTTGAATTTCTCGGGCAACTCCGTTGCAATCGGAGCAATGATCATGGCCAGGATGAACGGAGATATCCCCATGAGCGCGGAAATGATCTGCACTTTTTCGACAAAAATATATGAACCCCACACAATCAGCAGGAGCGAACTTAACACCTGAAAACCGATGATACCCATATGCGGGTCATGTGATTTCGGAGCGAAGTAACACGGATCAATTTCCCCCTCTTCAATTTCGTGCGCTTCCGGCTCGCCGCCACCTCGGAGTGTTTTCAGCACATACGCGCCATAGGTCAGAAAGAGCGACATGGCGATAAACGTCTTGACCACCGGATGTTTACCCAGAAACGAGGCGGCAATAGCTACGCTGTACAGTGCCAGAAAGTACTCCATGTCACGCCGCATGACAATCGTATCAACCCGCATGACCGGATAGTCGTTCCGCTTCTTCCGGTGCCATACGACGGCAAGACCGCTGACAAAAAAAGCAAGGGTGCCGAGCATGAATGGTGCGCCGATGATGGCGCCGACACCGATTTTATGACCCGCCTCGGAGGTGCCGAACATGATGGCGACAATCGGTACCAGCGTTTCGGGGAGAGCGGTGCCGACGGCCGCGAAAACGCTTCCTACCGCCCCGTCCGACAGCTTCATCTTCTTGCCGAACCACTCCAGGCCGTTGGTGAACACGGTTGCACCCAGGAGAATGATTCCCAGAGCGATAAGCAATACCAGCCAGTTGAACATGCTACATCTCCACCCGGGTAACGACACCTTGCAGTTTAGCTGCCGGAAGTTTGTTGAATTGCACAAAGTTGGGTGTCATTTTCTTAAGAACGGAGAATATTTTCCATACCGGGTTCCCGGTGGAGATGTCCTCAATACCGTAGAAAATAACCTTTTCCACAATGCCGTTGTCTTTAAGTAGCTGCTCAATATCGAACAGTACCATGTAACCTACCTTTATTTCGAAGGCATCGAGGCCGGTTCCAAGCCCCGGTGTGAGACAGCTTTCAAGTCCGTAGGGATCGTCGGTGCGGATGATGGATATCAGGACGTTGCGCTCATATATAATGTTCGAGCGAATAGTACAGTGCACCAGGTAGGGGGGGATGGTGTTCCACTCCTTGACGAAGAACAGGCCGGTTCCCGAGATATGTCCTTTGCGGTAGATCTGTTCGTAACTGATCAGGTAGGTTTCCATGTCAAGCGGCCGGAGCGCACTGTATAGAGCCCGTTGCCCTTTGGTCCAGATCAAAATGGCGGTAAGCGGTATGGAGGCAAGAATCAACGACCAGTAGCCGCCATGCGGCAGTTTATGGAGATTGGAAATGAGGAAGGCAAAGTCTACCACCGTAACAAACAGTGCGAGAGGTACCTTCCATTTTTTCTTGGTACGGGCAAAGATCATGACCATCATTATTCCGGTGATGGTCATGGTGCCGGTGACCGCCAGTCCGTAAGCGGCTGCCAGATTCTCTGATTTCTGGAAAATCAGCATGATCATGATCACCAGGGCGAGGAGAATCCAGTTTACCGCCCCGATATATATCTGCGATTTGAGTTGATGGGACGTGTAATCAACCTTCAGAAGCGGCAGTATCCGGGTGGTAATGCCCTGATACACTATGGAGAAGACACCGCTGATAAGTGCCTGGGAAGCGATAACTGTGGCCATGACCGTCAGAATCAGGAAGGGAATGTACAGCATGGTCGATTGCGATTGCACCATGCCGAAAAGGATGTTTTTCGCATCCGGATGGTTGAGTATGAACGCTCCCTGCCCCAGGTAATTGATTATCAATGCGACAAAGACCAGATACCAGGCTCGTTTGACCGGTTTGCGCCCGAGATGCCCCATGTCTGCGTAGAGTGCCTCGCCCCCTGTGGCGCAGAGAATTACCTCGGAGAGCACAAAGAACCCGGCCATGCCGTTATGACGGAGGAAATTAATGGCGTAATGCGGACTGACTGCGGCGATGATGCCTGGAAACGAAAACAGGGCGATGATGCCGGATATCGTCAGGGCGGCAAACCAGACGACCATGATTGGTCCAAATGCTTTTGCCACCGTATCCGTCCCCTTGAACTGAAAAACAAACAGAAAGACGGCAATAAGTGCGGCGATGAGGATCAACATCGATTGACTGAGGCCGCTCAAAGACGGGATCAGAAGGGCACCCTCAACCGCCGAAAGGATACTGATGGCAGGAGTAATAACACCGTCTCCCAGCAGCAACGCTACGCCGAGATAGGAGAGAAATGTGACGAGAACCATCTGCTGTCCCGGCTTGATCATACGAACCAGAATCTCGCGCAGGACGATAGTGCCTCCTTCTCCTTTGCGGCTGAGGCTCATGGCAAGCAGTGCGTATTCGATGTTGACCAGGATCATCAACGTCCAGACAATAAGCGAGATAATCCCGAATACATTTTCCTGGGTCGGTTTGGTCAGGGCGATGATAACGGTCAGAGTATAGATTGGACTGGTGCCGATGTCGCCGAACACCAGACCCATCGATTTGATAATGCCGCCCCAATAGGAGTCGTTTTCACCATGCTTCATAAAATGTATGCCCCCACGTAAGAAAACAACTCATTTATAGCACCGGAGCGCGGTATGCTCAATGTCTTTTCCAATGTACGCGTTGAATCGAGCACGATTGCAGAGAGTCACGCATGTGCGGGAGACCCCTGTGACTGCGCAAAATACTTGCTTTATACAAATAGTAGTGTAAAAACAGTGCGATGAATTTATCTCTGACAATGTTGTACGGGAGGAACCTGTGAAGAAACTGCTCGTTTTGGGTTTACTGTGTCTGGTAATGGTTGGCTGCACGAAAAAGGGGGGTCAGGAAGCCGGAGTAATCAGGATTGGCGCCGCAGGACAGTTGACCGGTCCCGAAGCGGTATTCGGTGCTGATATGCTGAATGGCGTTACACTGGCGGTGGATGAGTGGAATGCCAAGGGAGGGGTTTTGGGCAAAAAGATCGAGCTCGTTCCCGGTGACGATCAGGCCGAACCTCGCCAGGCGGTTGCCGTTGCCAACAAATTTGCGGCCGAAGGGGTCGCGGGTGTGGTTGGCCATTTCAACAGCAGTTGTTCCATCCCCGCTTCCGAGATTTACCACAAAGCCGGTATTCCCCAGATATCCCATGCTTCCACCAACCCGAAACTGACGGATCAGGGTTTCGACAACGTTTTCCGCGTCTGCGGCAGGGACGATCAACAGGGGAAAGCGGCAGCCGATTTTGCCGTACAGAAACTGAAAGTCAAGCGGGTCGCCGTCATTCATGACAAGACAACCTACGGCCAGGGTTTTGCCGAAGAATTTAAAAAAAATCTCGGCTCCGGCGTCGAAGTACTCCTCTTTGAAGGGATCACCAAGGGGGATAAAGATTACTCACCGGTCGTCACCAAGATCAAGTCGGTAAATCCGGACCTGATTTTTTTCGGCGGCATCTACACCGAGGGGGGACTGCTCGTCAAGCAGTATAAGGCAATGGGAGGAACGGCTCCTTTTATCGGCGGTGACGGCATTATGAGTGAAGAAATGCTGAAGATCGGCGGGCCGGCAACCGAGGGAACCTATGCCACATTTGGCCCGGATACCAAGGATATTCCTTCGGCGAAAGGTTTCAACGAAAACTATCGGAAGAAGTACGGCGAGCCGGGAGTGTACTCCGTTTACGCCTATGATGCCGCCAACATCCTCCTTCAGTCGATTCAGGCTGCGGGGGGCACCGACGGCAAGAAGGTGCTTCCGGTGATACGCGCCATCGACTACAACGGTGCGCTCGGCCACATCCGGTTTGACGCCAGGGGTGATGTGAAAGAGTCCCCGTATGTCGTATGGAAGGTAGAAAGCGGCAAGTTCAAGCAGGTTAAATAGGAGCACCATGTTTCTCCAGCACCTGCTAAACGGTATCACCATCGGCGGCAGCTATGCGCTCATTGCACTTGGCTACACCCTCGTCTATGGTGTCCTCAAGCTGATCAATTTTGCCCATGGCGAAATCTACATGATCGGGGCGTATCTCGGGTTCATTCTTATCTCGCTGATACCGGCTATGACCCCCTTTCTCCAGGGGAATCTGATACTGCTCCTGCTGGCCGTGGTGCTGGTTGCCGCAGTGATCTGCTCTCTCTATGGGTATTACCTGGAAAAGATCTGCTACCGTCCGTTACGTGGCGCACCCAAACTTACCCCTCTTATCAGCGCCCTTGGCGCATCGATATTTCTGCAAAATTTCGTCATGATCAGCATGGGCGCCAAGGATCGCATATTTCCGCAGACCATCGGCATGCAGGCAATTACCATGGGCGGAGTTTCATTCACCCTGCTGCAATTGGTGATCATCTTTTCCTCAATTGCGCTGATGGCACTGATCTATTGGTTTATTAACCGGACCCGGCTCGGGATAGCCATCAAGGCAACCTCCGCCGATCCCTATATGGCCTCGCTGGTGGGAATCAATGTTGACACGGTGATTTCGGTAACCTTTATGGCCGGCTCGTTTCTGGCTGCCTGTGCGGGAGTAATGATCGGCCTTTATTACGGTTCGATCAACTTTACCCTTGGGTATCTGGGTGGCATCAAGGCCTTTACCGCGGCGGTGCTGGGAGGTATCGGCAACGTTCCCGGCGCCATGATCGGGGGATTTCTGCTCGGTGTTATCGAGGCGCTGGGCGCCGGCTATTTTTCCAGCGAGTACAAGGATGTGTATGCCTTTTTCATCCTGATTGCCGTGCTCGTCTTCCGGCCCGCCGGGTTGCTCGGGAAGGGTGCCAATGAACGGGCATAATCTGCGCCACGACCTCTTTTACTATCTGGGGATGCTTCTGGTCTGCGCCCCCTTCCTGAAGTCCCATACAGTGTATGTCCCGCTGCTGTTTTTGGGCGTGTGGGGATTGCGCCGTTTTGCCGCTTTTGCCGGAGAAAACCGCACGATAACCGGCATCAGGGAGCAGATGGAATCGCTCGTGATGGCACACAGTTCTTTAACCGTCGGGAGCATACTGGCCATTGCCCTGCTGCTCCCGTTCGTTTCCTCCAATTATCTGATCGATGTGCTGACTTCCGCCATACTCTACGCGATTCTGGCAACGGCGCTCAATATCACCGTGGGGATGACCGGGGTGCTGGTCCTTGGTTTCATAGGCTTCTACGCCGTGGGGGCATACACCACCGGCATTCTGACCGCTAAGTTTGCCCTGTGCGGATTTTGGATCGCACTGCCGCTTTCGGGGCTGGCGGCCATGCTCTGCGGCATACTGCTGGGTATTCCAGCGTTACGCCTCAAGGGTGATTATCTGGCGGTCGTGACGCTCGGTTTCGGTGAGATCATCCGTATCTTTCTCACCAACCTCAATGCCCTGACCGGTGGGCCAAACGGGATCATGGGGATCAAACGACCATCGTTTGGAGTATTTGCCCTCGACCATCCCCGCGACTTTTACTGGTTTGCCCTGGTCATGCTCTCTCTCATTGTCCTGGTTGTTGCCCGGCTGGCCAATTCCCGCTATGGCCGGGCCTGGGTAGCTATCCGCGAGAACGAGATGGCGGCCGGGGCGCTGGGTATCAATGTGTTCAGGAAGCATCTGCTCTCTTTTTCGATTTCCGCGTTCCTTGGCGGCATTGCCGGGTCGCTGTTCGCCGTCAAGCAAGGTTTTATCTCGCCGGATTCATTTACCTTTTACGAATCGGTACTGGTGCTCTGCATGGTCGTGCTGGGGGGGATCGGTAATGTGGTTGGATCGGTCGCCGGTGCGCTGCTGCTGATCATCGTTCCGGAGTTTTTGCGTGAATTTTCCCTGTACCGGATGCTTGTCTTCGGGGCGGTCATGATCGCTTTCATGGTCTTTCGCCCCAACGGGCTGCTCGGCAGCCGTTTAATCACAGAGGAGATCAAGGATAGTGCTGATGACGACCGGTAACATCCTGACAACCGATTCACTCTCTGTAACCTTCGGAGGCGTACGGGCACTCGCCGCTGTGTCGATCAACGTGAAGGAAGGGGAGATCCTCTCCATTATTGGTCCGAATGGTGCGGGTAAGACCACTTTTTTCAACGCCATTACCGGAACCTGTCCTCCGACGAGTGGACAGGTTTTTCTTGCCGGTCAGGATATTACCGCAAAATCCCCGGACGAGGTAGCGCGGCTGCGCATGGCGCGATCCTTCCAGAATCTGAAGCCATTTCCCGAGATGACGCTGCTGGAAAATGTTCTGATCGGTCGCGAGATCCATATGACGACCGGCATACTGGCTACGATCCTGCGCCTGCCCGCTTTTTTCGCGGATGAGGCGGAACAGAAATGCCGTGCCCGCGACTTGCTGGCTTTTGTCGGACTTGAACATCGTCGCGATCATCTGGCGCGTAATTTGACTTATGGTGAACGGAAGATGCTTGAGATCGCCCGGGCGCTTGCTCTTGAACCCACGCTGCTGCTGCTTGATGAACCGGTGGCGGGAATGAACCCGACCGAGACCGGCTTTGTCATGGAACTTGTCCAAAACATCCGCCGTCAGGGGATTACCGTCGTGATCATCGAACATGACATGAAAATGGTGATGGGTATCTCCGACCGGATCTATGTTCTGGATCATGGTGAGTTGATTGCCGAAGGGGCGCCACATGAGGTGCGAGCTAACCCGGCAGTAATAGAAGCCTACCTCGGGGGAGGCACACATGCTCCGACTCACTGACATCCGGTTGTTCTACGGACCGATCCAGGCACTCAAGCGGGTTACCCTCGAAGTTGCCGCAGGAGAAATCGTCACCTTGATCGGCGCCAACGGGGCCGGCAAGAGTTCCACTCTCAAGGCTGTTTCCGGGATGCATGCAACCAGCGGCGGCAGCATCACCTTTTGTGGAGAGCGGATCGATAATCTTCCTCCCCATGAGCTCGTCAGTCGCGGAATCTCTCACTGTCCCGAGGGGCGGCGAATTTTTGGCGACCTGTCGGTCAGGGAAAATCTGCTGATGGGAGGGTATCTTCTGCCGAAGGCCGAGATTCCCGCGCAGCTTGACCATGTTCTCGCGATTTTTCCTCGTCTCGGAGAGCGGATTGGCCAGGCGGGCGGAACCCTGTCCGGTGGCGAGCAGCAGATGCTTGCCATTGCCCGAGCACTGATGTGCAAGCCGGCGTTGCTCATGCTCGACGAACCATCTCTCGGTCTGGCTCCGATTATGGTTGAGAAGATCTTTGAAACGATTCTCGATTTGAAACAAAGCGGCCTGACGGTTTTGCTGGTTGAGCAGAATGCCAGTGCCGCCCTGGAAATATCAGACCGCGGCTATGTTCTGGAGGTGGGGTGCGTGACGCTCACCGGCAACTCGGCGGAGCTCCGGAGTGATTCACGCATAGTTCAGGCGTATCTTGGCGGCTAAGGGGAGTATGTAATGATTTGCCGCTATTTCAAGGTTGCCCATCGCGACATGGTATTTCTCAAGTTTATTCTGGAGGCGTATGAAGGGATGAATGTCATGAGTACTGTTGATAACAAGGCCGGCATTATCCGAGTTGCCATCATGCCAGGGTTTGTCGACGATATGGATGGGCTGCTGGCAGAACTGGGAAAAGAGGTGACCTTGGAACCGGTCACCTGGAATGATGACCTCTGTACATTCTGAACCGGGTCGCCGTGGCGCTCGTTATGCGGTCCCACCGGTAGGCGGAAGAGGCAATTCAGTACTCAGGACAATTACGTACAAATTTGCAGGGACGTTGCTTGCTATCTTTCTGCTATCCCAAGTTCAAATATTTTTTTCCCTTATTGACGGCTCACATTCCATTGATTTTTCGCCCGCGGTACTGCAATGGAAGCGTAGGTTGAGTTGAGTTCTGTTATGAGGTTGATAGTATTCATGGCTGATTAACAAGAATGTCCCTCTATCCTCTTAAATTTCTTCCGTTTTGCATATACCACTCCCCTGCCTATGTAGCTGTGTGAATTATTCTGCTGCGTTGCATCCGACTTCATGAAGCGAAAAGAATGGGGTTATATGACTACCGGCATATGAATCGTAAAGGATGCCCCGCAAAAGAAAAGATTTCAGGAATTACAAAAGCTCCGTACAGCAGAACCCCTGTGATAGTCACAATGGCAAGCCGAGTAATCCACTTCTCCTCCCATGTTGATTGACCCGTCAGTGGGTATCGTAATAACCTACTCACAGCCCATACAAAACACGGAAGAGCAATCAGCAGCATCAAAATGAATGCCTCAAAATCAGCCAATGCCAGGCCAGCCCCTCTCAAGCACGGGTAATCCTTCACGAAATAAAACAGAAGCATGGTCAGCATGGTCGCCATAGTAGCAGGCAACCATATTTTCAGGGATTTTAGTATCTTTTTCATTTTTCTAACGTCCCTTTAAAAACCGCCCAAGTTGTGGATGCTGGGCTCCACGGCTATCTATTTCATTATTTTTTGAGATAGAACGAGCCAATCACGACACCCAGACCACCGCACATTGCGCCGCAGAAACTACCTACTGCAAGAGCAATTGGCCACATTGATGCGCCACCTCCATGGTATGGCATAATAAACCTTTCAATCAATAACAATACAGGAATAAAAGTACAGGTTATTAGCCACGAATGTAATTCATTGACACCTCGACAGCGTAATATCATTCCCGCTATACCTGTAAACAACAAAAATAATATCGGCCACATTCCTAACACTCCAATATAACTAACTTCATTCGCTGCTTATTTGCCACATTTACATTTATGCGATTCATCAAATGCTTTTTTTGCATCACTACTATCTCTAACAGCTGAATAATAGATATATGCCGTTCCTTCACAGTGATTTTGCCAATAACTGCCAGACGATAAAGAAGAACAAACCTTAAGCATATCTTTTAGGAAATCACCATCGCATTGTTCTTTTGTTTTTCCACAATTTTCATAACAGTTATCGTGATTTTGACATGGTGAATGGAAGCTATACCATCCAAACATACTGTCTGGGACGAAAATCTCACTCCAGCCTGAGCCACAAGCTCTTCCAATTGGTCCTAGTCCACTAGGATCGATGTTGTTAACGGGATTATTCTGAGTATAACTATATAAAACTACATCCCCGCCTTTGAAGCCAATCGGATCTTTTTGAATGAACCGTCCTTCAATTGGATCATAGTATCTTGCCCGGTAATCATACAGCCCAGTTTCTACATCAAAAATCCTTCCAGTATACGTGAATAGTTGCATTGGTTGGGTAAAGCCCTGCTTCAAATTCCCAAACGAATCATACTCATAAGCCTCAACAACCTTCTGTTTCTTATCGGTCAGCGCCACCACACTGCCGATCTCATCTTGGTGGTAGAAGTATACATCATTATCTTTGGTCATCGCCAGTGGTTCATCAATTCCAGGGCCATGAACGTATTTCATGGCTTCGGTCTTTGATTTTTTGCCTTCGCCGGTGGTTTCATACTCCAGAATGATTGCTTGACCGTCGTAAACGTAAGTGTGTGTTATAGCGTCATTGTCATCCTTTTTGTGATGTGTTGCCACCTTCTTCTCAATCCTTCTGCCAAGCGGATCATATTTGAAGGTGACGGTTGTTTGTTTATCTTCCGCCTTGATCAGCCGGTTTTCAAAGTCGTACGTGTAGCTCCACTCGTTGCCGTCATGATGATTGCCATCATTATCGTGATGCTCGCCTTCATGCTTTTCTTCGTGTCTGTGGTGTCCCTTGGCAACCAGGTTGCCGTTCTTGTCGTAACTGAAGTCAGTATGTTGCCGCTTCAGTAGTTCGTTGTTGGCACCATAGTCATAGGAGATGTGCGATTCCGGCCCGGTTAACCGATTGCCAACCGCATCATACCCATAAGCTTCGGCGATGCTGTTATGCCGGTTTGGTAGCGTTTTCTGCAACCGGTAAATGGCGTCATACGTATAGTTGATCTTGTTGTCCGGTTCAGTCTTGCTCAGGCGGTTGCCGACATTGTCATGGGTGTAGGCAAAGCCAACAATGATCTTGCCGTTTGATTGTTTGTGATCCAAACTCGTTAAACGCCCTGCTGTGTCATAGGCATAATTGGCTGTCGCGCCGCTCGGATAGGTGATTTTATTTCTTCTGCCCAGTATATCGTAGCTGTAGTCATACGTTCTGCCGCCGCCGTTGGTGATAGTTGCCAGTCGGCCCGTGTTGTCATAGGCATAGCTGACCACGCTTCCGTCCGGGTAGATGGTTTTGGTCTTTTTTCCGGCGGTGTCGTAGCTGTACTGAAGATACCGGCTGTTGCTGTCCATGGATGACGTCATCCGGTTTGCTGAATCGTAGGTGAAGTTGTAGGTGATGTCCTTGTTCGTGGCGCTCAGGATGTTCCCTTTGGGGTCGTAGGTATAGCTCACTTCGCTGTTGTCAGGATAGGTTTTCTTGAGCAGTTTGCCGTTGCCGTCATAGCAGTAACTTGTCACGTTGCCGTTGGCGTCGGTTTTGCTGATCAGGTTGCCTTTGGCATCGTAGGCGTAGCGGATTGTGTTGCCTTTCGGGTCGGTTTCCGTGCTAAGTCTCCCCAGTTGGTCATACAGATAACTGGTGCTGTTGTCGTTGGCATCGGTGAGCGTGATCAGTTTTTCGCCACTGCCGCCTCCGCAACTGGGGCAACTGCTGCCGCCGTAGCTATAGGTGGTACTGCTGCCCAGGGCATCGGTTGTTTTGATGAGTTGGTTTTTGCCGTTGTACTCGTACTTGGTGATGTTACCATTGGCATCGGTGTTGGAGAGCTTGTTGCCATTAGTATCATAGCTGTACTGGGTCGCGTGGCCGTTCGGATCGATGCTTTTGATCAGGCGGTTTCGGACGTCGTAGACAAATTTTGTAACCGCGCCCTTGGCGTCGGTGATGCTGGTGACATTCCCTGTGGCGTCATAACCATATTTACTAATTGCGCCGCTGCTGTCTGTTGCCGTCGCCATGTTGCCGGTGGCATTGTAGGTAAAGCTCGTAACCAGTCCGGCAGCGTCGGTTATTTTGGTGGTGTTGCCCTTGTTGTCGTAGGCGTATTTTGTGGTAGCGCCGGTCGGGTCAGTCAGCACGGTCAGGTTGCCTTTGGTGTCGTATACGTATGCGGTGGTGCCGCCCTGGGGATCGGTAATGCCGGTTACCTGCCCGAAACTGTTGTAGGTATATCCGGTGGTCTGCCCCAAGGCATCGGTACTGGTGAGTATGTTGCCGCTGCCGTCATAGGTGGCAGATGTGCTTGTGCCGTCCGGGTTTGTAGTAGAGATGCGGTTACCGTTGGCGTCGTAGCCGTAGGAAGTGGTGCCGCTCTGTGGGTCGATCTTGCTGAGCAGGTAGCCGCTTAAGGTGTCGTAGCTGTAGGTCCAGACACCACCATCTTTTTCGGTGAAACTGGTGGATTTAACTCTGTCGCTGGTCTGGGGATAGGCGATGCTTCTGGTTTTGCCCTCAGGGTCGGTGGCAGTGGTCACCCGGTGCTGGTCGTCGTACGCGTAACTGGTCACATTGCCCAGTGGATCAGCCTTGGTGTGCATGAACGAGTTGGCATCGTAAGTATACCGCCATATACCGGCGTCTGGCTGAGTGACTGACGTAAGCGTATCGCCCACAGTGAAGACATACACATTGCCGGACGGGTCGGTAAGCGCGGTCAGGTGGTTCGCGGAATCGTAGGTAAAGCTCACAAGCCGCCCCGACGGATCGGTTACTGTGGTAAGATTACCACCATCACCGTAGGTAAAGGCTGTGGTGTTGCCATTGCGGTCGGCAATGGTGGCTATCTTGCCGTTTGCAAAGGTATATATCTGCCCGTCTTTCTGAGTAAGGGTAAAGGTGCCGTCACTGTTTTTGGCAAGCGTGGAGTAGTTGCCGGTTCGTCCCGTGTAAACGCCATTGGCAAGCGAGTAGTATTTATGCCGCCAGTTACCCCCACTGATCAGCACCGAACCATTGCTGTTCTCCTTGAGCGACTGATCGTAATTATGACTCCAACCGTGACCCAAAGAACCTATGCTTGGATCGAGGCTGTTGTAATACAGAGTTACCTCAGCAGCTAATACTCCTCCATAAGACGAGAACAGGTCTTGAGAGTGCGAGAGATTACCACTTGCCATGTAGACCGAAGAACCAAACTGAACATAGAGACCGCATTGACTGTCTTCAACTTCTGTAACTGTAATGTCGAGAGCTTTGCTGTCAGAACATTTACCATCTGTGGTTTGAGCTGTGAGTGTTGCGGAGTAGGTGCCAGGTTCAACAACCTTACCGCTCGCGTCTTTGCCATCCCAAGTGGCGCTCACTGACGTGCCACCGCCAGTGGTCGTTTTGCCATCTGGCGTGTTGAGCACCCAGTGTACTGGCTGACCGAAGGAGTCTACGCTGCCATTGATGGTTAGGTTGTCGCCGGAGGATGGGTTGATTGTTTTGCTGGTGCCGTTGAAGGAGGTGATGGAAAGGCTGCAGGAAGAAACATCTATATTAACAGTGTAATAACCGGTGTTATCATCTGATCGACTGTCATTATATCCCAAATATAATGTTCCCGCCATATCTGCTGTTGTTCTAAATGATTGACCAACGAGAAAAGGGGCGCCATTTCCGATCTGTCCAACAAGGGCACCAGTCGAAATGCCTGGTGTTAAAAAGCTGAAATACAAGGGTGCGTTACCGGTCCCATCCGGCCCGGTACATCCGTCACCTCTGAC
>CAIYZD010000066.1 GCA_903930585.1 uncultured Geobacteraceae bacterium
ATTGGAACTGGATCATGAGCAGTAGCAGTAGCAGTAGCAGCAATAACCTGCTTTAATTCGTCCTGCTTCACACAACCAAAACACAGATCAAGCGCCCCCTCTTTCACCTCATAACAATTCCATCCTTCGGCGAAGCCAAATCGGTCATTCAGCGGCACGTCGCTAACCCCCATCAAACGCTTGTCTTCATACAATTGCACAACGTTCCATACGTCAGCCTTCCAGGCATTCCCGGTCTTACCGAGCAGCAGAACAGCCGGCATTTGAAAATAGCGCCCGTCTTCCTGCCAACCACTCAGTGATTTTTTCAATGCCCAAACCTGTCCTTCCTGTTTCTCCGTTTCGCTAGCCGGTTTTATGGCATTCTTTGACATTTTGTCGAGTAAACCCTGCCAGGCTATTTTTTCTTCCTGCTCCATTGCCCGGTTTTCGCGGCAGACCTCGCAAAATGACAAATGCTTCTGTAAATTATCATCAATGTTTTCCGCATAGAGCATATCGGAACCAGGGCACGTGCGCTGTTCGTATGCTGACTGCCAGGCAAGTTTCAGCTTCAATTCGTCGTTGTATCTGCTCATAAACGTTCCTCTTTCAAGCTACCACGGCAGGCATTTGGCTCTTTACAAATATCAATCACTTTTTTGAAGAATATCCTCTGCTCATCTTCGGCAACAGCGTAGTGTTCGCTGTCCGGTTGCCCCCAAAGACTCCACGCATTGCGGAGTTTATCAGCAGCCAACTTCTGGTGGTAACTTACGTTGCTTGGCCCTTTCATCCCGAGTGTTATTGCGATTTCAGCCAGTGTGTCAGACCCATCCAGTCTGCAAAGAATGGTCTTCTCTGTGTCGGTAAAGCTGGCAACACAGTCCCGTGCTATCTTGTCAATATCTACCTCAATGATAGATTGCGCCAGAACTGGTAGTTGGCGAGTCCACGAGTCATCTTCAACAAATGCATCAGGAGATATAAAACGTTTACTAGGGGCACAAAGCATTTCTTCTGCATCATCTCCAACCATATCAGATTCGTATTCTACGCTTGGTATCAGAGGATATTTTACTGCAACAAACATTACCAGTTCACGTATGGGGTACAGGTACTCCACTAAAGTTGTTCGCAGAGCTTCATCCCAATAGTGACGAGAAAGCTGAACCATGGATGATTGCTTGTTAATCTCACTGAAAGAGATGCCACTTGATGTCCACTCTCTGTAGTTCAAATGATTAATACGGAAATTATGATCATCGGGAAGGAGGCCAAGGTCAGGCTTGTGAGACCAGGCGTAATAGGAGCCTTTTCGGGGAATGGGCTTGTAATTGATGCCTTTTGCTTCAGACAACACGGTGCGCATATGACGGTAATATGCATGAAAAGGACTGTCATTGCGGCGCTGATCTATGCAGTTGTCAATAAATTCACGGCTGATGAAAGTGGCAAGCCCTTTTGTGTCTTGGTCCACGAGGTATCTGGAAGCCTTTTGCACAAGGGTTTCAGCCTCTTCCTTGATGAACTGCCATAGGTTGCTGGCTACGGCAACGTGATAATCTCTTAAAGGACCATTCTCTAAATAAGAATCATCAAGTGTGATTCCAAGTTGTTCGGCACGTCGAATAACCAACCGCACGCTGGGGAGCAGGTCGTTGAAACATTCCGGGCTATTAAACCATGTGGAAAATATATCCGCCATTCAAGCTACCTATATAAATATCCACTGACATAACATCTCGAAAAACATAACTGTAGGCTTTTCAACTCCCCAAAATCAGTACCACATAAACACTATTTTTGAAATTTAAACATCAACCGCCGTAACTATTACCAAAGGGAAAATCAAAGCAGGGAGTAATAGACCATGGCAACTGGTTTCTTTAAGGACAAGGAGGGGCTTGAAGTCTAATGGACCGGTTATGCTAAGCTTCGCATAATCGTTCCATTGCGCCTCACACCCCTAATTGAGGAATTCGGCCAAAATTGACCTTTCGGGTTTTTGTCAAAATCACCCTATATGGTGTAGCGGATACCATTAAGAACTTCGCGTATTTCAATAATAGCGGGTCGCTTGAGGGCACTTTTGGTAGTATTTGTTCCACCAATACACCGGGAGTTTGACATTTTTAGACAATTGAGGGGAGTAAATTTCAGATGGATAGATTTTTGCGGAAATAAAGTCCTACTACTGCTCGGAGTTCCAACCGGCGAGGACAAACCGAAGGACAAATATCAGAAGGATAAAATTCATTGGGGAAAATGGTAGTCACAAAGGTAACGCTTTAACGTTCAGGCGTATTGCTTAAGCAGGTTGCGTTC
>CAIYZD010000067.1 GCA_903930585.1 uncultured Geobacteraceae bacterium
CGGGCGGGCCGCCCTTAACGCCCCCCTATTTGGTCTTGCTCCTGACGGGGTTTACCTGGCATCCGACGTCACCGCCGGACCCGGTGAGCTCTTACCTCACCCTTTCACCCTTACCTGCCAAGGCAGGCGGACTTCTCTCTGTGGCACTTATCCCTGGGGTCACCCCCGCTGGACGTTATCCAGCGTCACGCCCTATGGAGCCCGGACTTTCCTCCACCGGACAAGCCGGCAGCGGCCATCTGGACTACTTCAACCAAACCCTTTGCCGCATGAGCACCCTTCGACTCCGTTCAGGGTACACGTACCGCCCTTACTGTTGTTGCAACTTGAGGATCAGGATCCTCTGGCAATGAGGGCAGGCCAGGATTTCCTCGTTTTTGTACAGATTGTTGTAGAGCTGTGGCGGCAGGTGCATATTGCATCCCATGCAATAGCCGTCCCGTGCCGTGGCAAGGGCCTGCCCGCGGCGCTGTTCACGGAGGATCGTGAACCGTTTTACCAGGCTGGCCGGAATCCCTTTGACCACGGCATCCCGCCGTTTGATGTCCACATCGATGTCTGACTGAATCTGGTTGATCTCGGCCTGCTTTGCCACAATCCGCTGTGCAGAATTATCGGCAAGCTCCTCGCATCCGCTCTTCTTTGCCGCAAGGTCGCCGGAAAGTTCTTCTATCTGGCCGATTTTCTGCAGCAGTTGTTCTTCAATATCGGTTACCTGCTTCCGGGCAGCGGTGATTTCGCGCCCGACCGCCTGAAACTCCTTATTGGTTTTGATCTCTTTCATGTTTGTTTCGGATCTGGCTATGTTCTCCAGTTCTGCTGCGTGGGTCGCCTCCAGATCGCGTTTTTCCGCTTCACGTTGAGCCAGAATTGTTTCAAGACCGGCAACTTCTTCCCGCGCCGCATCCACACCCTGGCTGATACCGCTCAACTCCGCCTGTAATCCGCTTTGATTGGCCTTAAGGGTGTCGATCCGCTGATCGACTTCCTGCAATTCCTCCAGCATGTCCAGTTTCTTTTTCAATTCATTCTCCCTTGCTCCGAATTAGATGCACCTGATTCCCTGCTAAATATGAAACGGATCCGTTTCCACCCGGCATGCTTCTACCCGGCAATCCGTATACCCGGCGCTGATCAGCGCCCGGTCAAGTCGTTTCGTCATCTCGTGCACCATGATTATTTCCGTAGGAAAATGGCCGGCATCGATCAGGGCCAGCCCCATATCTGCGGCATCACGCGCGTCGTGATACTTTACATCGCCGGTCACCAGCAGATCGGCCCCGGATCGAGCCGCCTCATGCAACAACGATGCGCCACTGCCGCTGCAAAGCGCCACCTTTGAGATCGGGGTCGCGGGGTCGCCAACATAGCGTAGTGCCGGCGCCGCCAGAATGTCTTTAAGCCGGGCCGCATACTCCGCCAGCGTCACAGGTTCCGCTAGGCGTCCGATCCGTCCGATTCCGAGTTTCTTCCCCTCATTGAGCAGCGGGTAGATATCGAATGCCGGTTCTTCGTAGGGGTGCGCCGCCAGCAGCGTCTTCACGGCCCGCGCCAGCTGTGCGCGCTCAATCAACAGTTCAAGTCGCTCTTCATGCACCTGTGACGGTATCCCGACCGTCCCGGAAAACGGCGTTGCTCCCTCCAGCGGGGTGAACGTTCCTACTCCCTCCGCGGCAAAGGAGCAGTCACGGTAATTACCCTGCGGAGCGGTAAAGGGGAACAGCGCGAAACGGAGCAGTTCAAACTGGTCAATCGGCACGAATACAACCAGCTTTACCAGCTCGCGGGTTGTTGTTACCTTGAGCGGCACCGGACGGGAGAGCCCGATTTTATCCGCCAGCAGGTCATTCAGTCCGCCATCGGCAATATCGTAGTTAGTGTGCAGGGAGAAAATCGACACCCCTCCCTTGATGGCCTTTTGTATGAGCGCGCCGTGCGGAGTTGCCGTTGAAATGGACTTGAGTGGTTTGAATATCAGGGGATGGTGAGTGACAAGCAGTTGGCAGGAGGCGGCGATGGCGGCATCGATTACGTCGGGCGCCGGATCGAGGGCTACCATGACGCGGTTTACTTCGGCAGTGGGGTCACCGATCTGTAGTCCGGAGTTGTCCCACGCTTCCGCCAGCGCCGGTGGAGCCATTTTGTTAATGATACCAACTATGTCCGCTGTTTTTGGAATTCTCATCGGCTACAATTAAAAAGAGTGCAACCTTGCGGTGTGCACTCTCGTGGTGAGGTATGGTAACGGGACGTTCCCAAATATCTGGCCGGCATCCGGCGTATATCCCTCGTATTGTGTGAAATGGTGGGCCCACCAGGACTCGAACCTGGGACCAACCGGTTATGAGCCGGTGGCTCTAGCCAACTGAGCTATAGGCCCGAAGGGGAGTTGCATAATAGAGGAGACAAACATCCCTGTCAAGCAATTATCCGTTATGCCCGTGAGAGAAAACGGCCATCCCGTGTATCGACCTTCACTTTTTCGCCTGACTCAAGATAGGGGGGGACCCGTATTTTCAGTCCTGTTTCGAGAACTGCTTCTTTGGTTTCGGCGGTCGCCGTGGCATTCTTGATGACCGGCGGCGTTTCCGTAACCGTCAGCTCTACCGTCATCGGCAGGTCAACGGTAACCATGCGCCCTTCGAACAGCCCCAATACGACTTCGGTTCCGTCGAGCAGATAGAGAGAGAGTGGCTCGAACTCATCGGCAGGCATCTCGAACTGCTCATAGTTTTCCAGATCCATGAACATGCCGTTGCCGCCATCGGCATAGAGAAACTGTCCCTTATGGCGCTCGAAATCAGCCTCATCAACCTTGTCGCCCGAGCGGAACGTTTTTTCCAAAACCTGGCCGGTAATCAGGTTGCGGTACTTGGTTTTAACCATGGTGTTGGCGCCACGGGCGGTGGGTGAGCTGATGGTGATATCAACGATCAGGCAGGGCGCGCCGTCCAGCTGGATGACGAGCCCTCTTTTGAAGTCGGACGTAGAAAACATAAAAACGGATTCTCCTTGGTTATGGTATTAATTTCTTCCGGTATTCTGCCGTCGGCCAGAACGGGATGCCGCCGCGCGGAGTGAATTCGCCCCGCACCGTCAGCCAGGCGGGGTCGAGCAGTTTCACCAGGTCGTTGCAGATACGGTTGATGCAGGATTCATGGAATTCGCCATGCATGCGGAAAGAACCGAGGTACAGTTTCAGGCTTTTGCTCTCGACACAAAGCCCTTCAGGCTGATAATCAATCACAATTCTGGCAAAATCAGGCTGACCGGTCAGCGGACAGAGGCTGGTGAATTCGGGACATTCGATATGAATGGTTCCGACTGCACCGGCAGGGTTCAATTCCGCCCTGGCAAAGGGGTTCGGAAACGCCTCCAGCAAACCGGCGTCCGGTTTGTCGTAGCGGTAGGCGGTTGCGCCCGAGCCGAGAGAGGTAAGGTTATCGTGTAATTTCATCTGGGTCACTTCCCGATAGTATATCAGCCGGCAAAACGGTGGCACCATAGCAACAAAGGGGGCAACGGGCAATCATTTTTCGCTGTGGCCATTCATTCGGGGGTCACCGGGAGCACGCTTCCCGCTTCCGGCATCAGGTACCACCGCCATTCGGCCGGGAGCATCGTGGTTGCCAGCGCTACCGCCTCGTCCAGAGTCTGCGCCGGAATCATTCCCATTGTCTTCACCTGGTTTACCGGAAACTGCGATACCAGGATGATCCGGAAACGCTGAGCCTTTTGCAGTAATGAATAGGCGGTCTGGCCATTTATCTCGTACCGGGCCCGCAGAGCTGCTTCGAATTCTTCCAGGCGTTTATGACGAAACCAGTCGAAGAACGTACCGTTGCCGAAGCCGTCGCGGCATTCCGCCAACAGGATCATTACCCCCCCGTCTTTCAACGCCTGCGCTGCGTATTCCATCGACTTGTGGGCCTGGATCAGGTTGATATCCTTGGGAAAGCCGCCGCACGAGGCGACCACCAGATCCCCTTTTTCTGCCAGTGGGAAGGAAAAACGCGCGTGATAGAACCGGCACCCGGCTTCGTGCGCCTCGCGCCACTCCCCGGCAAAGGCCGCCACGATACGCTTGTCGGCGGTCAGTACGGTGTTAAGGATGAAATCGGGCTTTGCCAAAGCGCACCCCTCGACCATCGCCTGATGAACCGGATTTCCCTCCAGATTGCCGGTGACCGCCAGCACATTTTTACCGCTCCCTTCACCCGGATTAAGCACGGCAAAATGGCTGGCCATGCATGCCGCGCGGCTGGCGATACCGGGCAGGATGCTCTTACGTCCCCCGCCAAAACCGGCAAAATAATGAAAACCGATGGTGCCGGTCAGAATCAGGTGGTCGGCAGCGACCGCTCTCCGGTTGATGCTGACCTTGATGCCGTTCGAAGTGGCACCGATGACGGTCAGTCCGTCATGATCGTCGCAGTCGTGATCGACAACCCGAATCCGGCCATACAGTGGGCCGAGAATCTTCCGATGTTCATGCTCGGTCTGCGGCCGATGAATACCGAGTGCAATGAGGATCAGGATATCGCCGTCATCGATTCCCTGCCGGTTCAGGCGTTCCACCAGCAGCGGGAGATACAGCTCGCTGCCGGTATAACGGGTAATGTCCGAGGTGACGATAACCACCGACTCGCCCGGCTTGCAGGATGAGAAACAGGAACTGCAACCGTCCAGCGCGGCATTGACGATATCTTCGGGAGATTCTGCGACGACAAGCGGGGAGGGGACGACTACTCCCGCCAGACGTTCCGGCGGGAGGTCAAGGGCACATACCGTTGAACCGTATTTCAGTTTCATACGAGTGGTAGCCGGTTATATCCAGGCATCGCCGCCGTCGTACTCATAGTCAGCCCCTTTTGTTTTGGGAGTGACCCGGAACTTTGCTTCGCGGGCAAGACGCTTCACGCGCTCGGTAGCGGTTTCCCCCAGGTCGTTAAGTTTCTCACGGATTTCGCGTCCCGGCGCCGGAGCCAGCAGCAGGGCGGCAGCGGCGCCGATCACGGCGCCGGAAACAAAGGCGATCACAGCGGCAGCGGCATTATCGTTGTTGGTTGACATGGCAGTCTCCTTGTATGAGGATTTTCGAGTGAAAAGGTAAAGAGGTCTTGTTTCTAGCACAACAGCCGGACGTAATAAAAGCAAAATTTACAGTACCCGTGCCAGATGACGCCGGATCATATCTTCGAAGTCGGCATCGCGGCTGCCGCTGTAGACCAGCGACGAACCTATCTCGGCCGCGAGGATCGCACAGAGGTATTTTTGCGGCAGTTTCCGGATTCGAGCGCGGTACGCGGGCGAATCCCGCAGCATGCGCGGCAGGTGGCTCAGAATGGCCTGCCGGAAGGGGGGCTGCAGACACCGTTCCGGATGGGCCGAGAAAAAATCGAACAGCTGGGTGTAGAGCCGGTTGATGTTCTGACTGATGGTTTCGGAAATCTCACTGAAAAGCAGGGTTCCCCCCGACTCCCTGCGCCGCCGCAGAATAAGGCGTGCCTCATCTGCGGCCCGTTTTTCCAGGATCGCCAGCACATCACCGGCATAGCGCTCCTTCTGTTCCATAAACTCCCGCTCTGTCAGGAGCAGGTTGGCGATGATCTCATAGGATGATGAGATGACGCCGCATTTATTGGCTGAAGCATCTCGCATCAGCACGACGCCGTTTTTTTGCAGCTGAACCCGTGCCTCGGGGGTGATGTAGGAATTGGCCCCTTCTATGATGATCCCGGATGACGGCACCCCGTTTTCACCCAGGAACGACTGCCAGTTCTGGCCGTCAATGGTTTCGGGGCGTCCCCCCGCGGGAATGAAAAGATCTGCCTTGACCGTAAAGACCAGGTTGTTATAGAGCCGGTTGAAGTCATCGATATCAAGCCACTCCTCGACAAGCCCGGCGGTGTCGCGTCTGATCTTGCGATGCGATTCCTTCAGCCCTTCTATGCGTCGACCGGTCCGATAGACGATAAAGCCACCTTCTCCGAGGAATTCGGGGGCAAAGGCATCAAGGTCGGCAGCCAGCACGATACGGCGCAATTCGTCGTGACTGATGCCGTTCGGATCGTACAGTGCCGCCGTGCCGTCCAGGATCAGGCGGACCGCAACGCCGGGGCAGCGCTCCAGCATGATGCGCAGCGCGTTGCCGGCGACATCCCCGTTCGGGCCGCCGGTCATCTTGAGCGAGAAGGTGTCCCGGCGCATGTCGATCCCGGCCGTTTCGGCCATGGTTATCTCCGCAAAGGTCACCACGCCGGTCGAGGTGACGCCGTACTCCTTGTGGTTGATGCCGAAGCGCTTGCTGGACATGATGCCGACGCCGAGGATGTAGCCCCGCTTTCGGGACAGTGCGGCAATCGCCTCGATCATGCCGTCGTGCATGTTCTCGTCCGGACCGATCTCGATCGGCTCATCGTCGCCGTAGTAGTCCACAACCCGCCGGTCCCTGGCCCTTCCGTTTTCGGTGATGAAAATGTCGAGAAACGCATTGGCTATGCCGTATTGGAGCTTGTAGAGCCGGAAATGCTCCGCTTCGCTTTCGGCCTGCTCCAGGTCGGAGGCGTCAAGGACGACCGCCAGTTTGGACCCCCCCTCATAAATATCTTTGTTCTTCAAATGCTGGGTATTGGCCAGCACATAGACTTCGCGGAAGATCGTATTGGCCGACGTGATATAGTCGTCGGCGCTGCGGGCGATGACGGTGCGCCAGCCGCCGCGGGCGATATCGGAGAAGCCGACATGATACCCGGCGCCGAACCGGCTGAAGAAAAAGGTGACGCGGAAGGGGAGGGTTTCCGGGAGATCGGCGGTAAATTCCCGTCCGAGCAGGCGCAGATAGGCCGGATCGAGCCGGAACGCGAGCGCCTGTTTCTCGACCACGAAAAAATTACTCTTCAGGGTGTGAGTGACCAGCAACAGGCAGCAGCGATACACCGCCCGCCGGATATCGTCCAGCCAGCGATGGCCGGTGTTATACCCCTCCACCGCATCCCGCACTTCGGCGCAGGCCGCAGTGTAGAGCGCCTCCCGGTCGTCGGCGCGGTCGGGATCGAAGCGTATCCGGAACAGGCGGATCAGGAGCTGAGCCATTTCGGGATGATCATAAAACGCGCTCCGCACATCCTCCAATCCGAAGCGCTCCGGCTGGCCGTGGGCCAGGCTGGTGTGGCAGAATGCGATAAATGCATTGACCAGCGCCGCATCTTCGCCGGAAAGGAGCCCTTCCACGACATAGTTCCGGTAGATCGGCGACACCGTGTCAAGTATCTGTGTGGTGCATAATTCCCGCTTCAGGCGCTCGGCCAGCGGACTTTCGGGAGCGATATCCTCTCCCTGGCGGCTGATGACGTAAAACGCGCCGAGGAAATAGGGGTGGATGCCGTTCGAGATGGTCTGACAATAGGCCCGCCGGATGCCGATATCCAGGCGGTTGAAGATCTCCAGCAGTTGCAGCAGAAACGCTTCATGGGGAGGGTTGCCGACGGCAAACAGGACGCGGGTTTCGCTCTGCCCCCCCCGCTCGACCCGGCTGAAATCCAGAAACAGCCCTCCCGAAGCGTTGCTGCTGTCGAACAGCCAGACCAGATAGGCGATCCGTGACGGCGGTGACATCCGGAGATAATTCTCGTTGTTCAGCCAGAGGATTTTCAGCAGCCGGTTGAGCTTTTTCAGGTCGAACGCGGGAAACGAAGTGCGCAGCTCCGCCCGTACCGCGCGCAACAGTGCTGCCGGAATGGCAATCTCCCGTTTCAGGTCGATATCATGATTATGGCGTCGGTCAAACTCGAACCGCTGAATTTCGAGCTCAAGATTGAGGCCGGGCATGCCCGCATTGGAGTGGGAAAACATGGCGTACGATATTTCGCGTTCTCCCACCCGCTGCAACGTGGCATACAGCGAGCCGGGACGGTTGATGCAGGCGATTACGAGCCGCTTTTCCCGGTCGGTCAGGATCAGGTGCCGGTTATGCAGCAGACATCCCATCTCCCTGGCGAGCAGCAGCAGGGCATCCTCTTCGTCAGCCATTGCCTCGAAAAAATAGGGACTCATATGGTGCTGAAGCCAGGTTGCATTTTCTTCGGCGGCATTGCGTGAGGCGTGGCTGGTGCGACGAACGAGGGCAGGCAGGTGCATGATCGATTCTCCCTGGCGGAAATGTGACATGGCCGCAGTATACCTTCATTATTGAAATCGGCAACGTTTTCTGTCGATTTTACTGCCGATAAAAATAGTCAAAGCTTTTCTTGACCGTATACGGTGGAATTGCTATAGTCGCGCCTCATATTTTACTCCACCTGTAACAGGATATCGCCGGTGCCCGAGAGATTCAGCACGATACAGATAACGGCAAGCGGCATCGCCCTCCTGACGGTCCCGGGAATCCGGACCGCTTCTGCCGGTGAGCTGCTGGAATCGGTGCGCCGCCAGACGCTCGCTATCGCCGGCAAGCCGGAAATCAGGGGATTGCTGCTAACCGGTCCGGAGAGCGGTTTCTGCCGTTGTGCGATGGAGAAGAGCGGCTCCGTACACGATGCGGCGGCGTTGTCCGCGTTTGGCCAACAGGTCATGTTCGGCCTCGAAAAAATCGGCAAACCGTGCCTTACCGTCATCGAAGGGGAATGTTCCGGTGTAGGGCTGGAGGTCGCCCTCGCCTCCGATTTTATCGTTGCCGCCCGCACGGCCCGCTTCGGTTTTCCGGACATTGCCGCCGGATTGATTCCGTTCTGCGGTGGCAGCCAGCGACTTACCCGGCTGGTCGGCAAGGCAAAAGCAAAAGAATTGATTTTCAGCGGCGAGCTGATTGACGCGGAAGAAGCTCATCGAATCGGCCTGATCAACCGTCTCTACGCTCCGGGCGAGGCCCTGGCTGAGGCGGAAAAATTACTTGCCCACATCTGCACCCGCAGCCCGAATGCCATCCGTATCGGCGGCGAGGTGGTCAACGCCGGGTATGATATCGACCTGCAGACCGCCTGCATGCTGGAGCGGGATGCCTTTGCCCTCTGCTTTGCCGGCTTCGACCAGCGCGAAGGGATGCAGGCGTTTCTCGATAAACGCCCGCCCGAGTTTAAGGGGCTCTGAATGTACCGAGTCCCTGAAGGGGAATAGCATGTCTTTGGAACAAGGTCTGGTTCAGGTCTATACCGGTAACGGCAAAGGAAAAACAACCGCCGCGCTCGGACTGGCGCTGCGGGCGGTCGGACGCGGTCTCACCGTCTGCATGTTCCAGTTCATCAAGGGGGGGGGAGTTATGGCGAACATCTGGCCGCTGTCAGGCTCGCGCCGGAGCTGACCATCATCCAGACCGGCAGACCGGGGTGGGTCAACACCAAAGACATCACCGAAGACCGGCGCACGGCGCAGGAAGCGTTTGTCCGGGCAAAAGAGCTGCTGACCACCGGTGGCTATGACCTCTTTATCTGCGATGAAATCAACGGTGCGGCCGGTTTTGGCCTCCTTGACGTCGAACAACTGCTGGAGCTGATCGCCGCCAAACCGGAGCGGACGGAACTGGTGCTGACCGGGCGCAACGCGCCGCAGCAGGTCTTGGATGTCGCGGATCTGGTGACAGAGATGCGGGAGATCAAGCATTACTACAAGGCGGGCGTGCCGGCCCGGACCGGGATCGAGATGTAGGACATTTTATCATTGGGAGGTATTGAAATGGCTGAAAGAACATTACGCGTGCTTGTCGGCAAACCGGGGTTGGACGGTCATGATCGTGGCGCCAAGATCATTGCCCGCGCCTTTCGCGATGCCGGTTTTGAGGTCATCTATACCGGTCTGCACCAGACCCCCGAGCAGATCGTTTCTGCCGCCATCCAGGAAGACGTTGACTGCGTCGGGCTCTCGATCCTCTCCGGCGCCCACAACACCCTGCTCCCCAAGGTTACTCAGCTCTTCAGGGAAAAAGGGGCAGGCGACATCAAGGTGTTCGGTGGCGGCGTGATTCCGGAAGACGACATCCCCGGACTGAAAGCTGCCGGCATCTGTGAGGTGTTTACCCCCGGTACGTCGACCGAAGATATCGTTAAATGGGTGCAGACGAACGTCCATCCCCGGGCCTGATGCCCTACAAAAAACTCCGCATAGAGGTCGCGAACCGGGTCGGGTACATTCTGCTCGATGCCGGTTTGCGCTTCAACAAACTCTCCATTACCACCATTCGCGAACTGAAACGCGCCGTTGCCCAGGTTGAGGCGGACGATGCGGTGCAGGCGGTCGTTCTCAGCGGTTTTTCCGGAGAATCCTTCGCCGTCGGGGCCGACATCGGCCAGATGGTTCATTTTTCGCCGGGTGACGCCTTCCATTTTTCCGAACTCGGCCAATCCCTGTTTGACCGGATCGAATCCTGTCCCAAGCCGGTTATCGCCGCCCTGAACGGCATCACCATGGGGGGAGGGTGCGATCTGGCCATGTCCTGCGACCTCCGCATTGCCGCCGAAGGGGTGCGCATCGGCCATTCCGGGGCCAAGCTCGGCATCATCACCGGGTTCTGCGGCACCCACAAACTTCCCCGCATTGTCGGAAAAAATTATGCCCGCGAGATCTTCATGACCTCGGAGATCTACGGCGCGGCCGAGGCATTACGGATGGGACTGGTTGACCGGGTATATCCGGAACAGGAATTCTGGCCCCAGGTGACGGCGTTTGCCGAACGGGTCGCCTCCCATCCGCCGGTTGCACTTGCGGCTGCCAAGCGACTGGTCAATGCCGCCGAAGAGACCGACCTGCGGAACGGTTGCCTGCTGGAGCGGGAAACCGCGACCCATGTCAACGCTCGGCATTCCTGCTGACATAATTCTTACACATTTTCCCATGATAGATCAGGTTTACTGAAGCTGCCCGGCACGGTCAGGAAAGCGCTGGACCAGGTTTAAGGTGTGCCTCAATCTCCTGCAACGCATTCAGCGCCCCGCCCGGTATGGAGATATGGGGCGCTGCTATCTCCGGTTCGCGGGGATTGATGCGAATAACGGTTGCATGTTCATAGTTCCAGCCGATACGTTCCGATGTTGCCCGGATAGTCGGAATGGCGCTTCCCGCTCCCATCTCGATTACCGCGATGCGGCGCCCTGCGTTGACCGCCAGAAAACGGCTGAACGCCTGCTCCTGAATATGGGTCCGGTCAGGGAGCCATGACCAGTCACCGAACATGAGGATGTTGGGGCGGCTGATCTTCCCGCAGTCGGGACAGCGGGGAAGGGGGGGGCGGGCGCGCATGGTCGCTTCGTCAACCCGGATACTTTCGTCGTTGCGCCAGATGGCGCTGTTGCATGGTGTTTGGCACTGCAGCCGGTGGATCGAACCATGTACTTCCAGAATCCGGTCGTCCGCATAGCCCGCCTTCTGAAACTGGCCGTCGACATTTGAGGTGACGACAAAGTAATCGGCGTTGTTCCGCTCGATCCACGTACGTATGATATGAAAACCGTCATGGGGAGCCGTGTCCCGGTACAGGTTGGTGCGGTGTCCGTAGAACCCCCAGCCGAAGGAAGGATCAACGGCAAAATGCTGCGGATCGGCGCATTCAACAAACGAGATCCCCAACCGGGAGTATGCGGGATACGCCTGCCAGAAACCGTGATCGCCGCGGAAGTCCGGCAGACCGGAATCTACTCCCATTCCTGCTCCGGCGGTGACGACAATTGCTTCCGCTTCCCTGAGTATACTGGCTGCATGCTTGAACATATAACCCTCTCTTCCGGTAGTCTTTATATTGCCCCGGTTGTTCTCCTGAACGCAGCAATAAACGCGTTGGCCGGTTGCGCCATGACCTCTTTCGGGCTTCCTTCCTGGATTATCTTTCCGCTATCCATAACCACCAGGCGATCTACGATGTGAAGCGCCTCAATGCGATCATGCGTCGCGATAATGGCAGCCGTTCCCGATTCGTGCAGGATACGCCCCAAATCTTCCGCCAGCACGATACGGGTCGGCAGGTCGAGGCTGGAAAAGGGCTCGTCCATCAGGAGCAGCTCCGGCTTGACGGCAAAGGCACGAGCCAGACTGACCCGCTGGGCTTCGCCGCCGGAGAGTTTGTGGGCCGAGCGGCCGGCGAGCTGTCCGACCTTGAAGAGTTCGAGGCTGTTCCGGGCGATGTCACGGGCCTCGCTCCGCCCCGTCCCCCGTATCCGCAACCCTTCGGCCACATTGTCGAGGACCGTCGTGTCGAACAGCAGCGGTTCCTGGAAGACCATGGCAATCTTGCGGCGATAGGCGGTCTCCCCGCGCGCCGAGACCGGTTCGCCCCGGAAAGAAATCGTGCCGCTTTCCCGTTGCAGCAGGCACGCCAACCCGAGCAGAAGACTGGATTTACCGGCTCCGTTCGGTCCGACCACCGCGACCTTCTCATTGGTTGCAATTGAAAAGCGGGGCAGATCCAGCACCCGTACTCCACCGCGCCTGATCCGGATATTTTCGGCCTGAAGAATGATGCTCATCGTGGCCGTTCACGCTGCTGGATGACGGTCAACAGGAAGTTGACCCCGAAGGAGAGCAGCAGCAGGATCAGCGACAGGGCGATTGCCACGTCGAAGTTTCCCTTGCCGCTCTCCATTACCGTGGCGGTTGTCAGCACTCTGGTCTGTCCTTTGATATTGCCCCCTACCATGATTGACGCCCCCACTTCGGAGATGACGCCGCCAAAACCGGCCATTACGGCCGCCAGGAGCGGCAGGCGCGCTTCCCGTACCAGTATCCGGACCATCTGGGTGCGGGTGGCTCCCAGCGCCAGCACCTGCAGTTGGAGATTGGCGGGAAGGTTCTGGATTGAAGCGATGGTGATCCCGGCTACGATTGGCGTGGCAATCACCGTCTGGGCGAGTACCATGGCGGACGGTGTGTAGAGTATCTCAAGGAAGCCGAGCGGCCCGTTGCGCCAGAGGAAGATGGTTACGAACAGGCCGACTACCACCGGCGGCAGTCCCATGCCGGTGTTGATGAGGCTTACCACCAGACGGCGACCGGGAAAATGGGCCAGCGCCAGCAACGTGCCGGTCGGTATGCCGAAGAGCAGGCTTGCCAATGTCGCGCTGCAGGATACCTTGAGCGAGAGCAGCGTTACCGTCATGACTTCGGCGTCAAGCGACGCTACCAGACGTAACGCCTGTAGAAAGCCGTCGAGGATCAACTCCATCAGAGCTCCTTTACACTGTGAATGGTGGCGCTGTTTCCGCCGGCAGATATCTATTACGGCTGGCAATGTACCGCGAAACATGATGATTTCGCGGTACTATAGCGTCTGAAGAACGGTGTGGCAAGGATAAATAGCCATATGGATAGAGTATGTTGCGCCGGTAACACGTTTCATATTTTTTACTGCTCGACAGGAAAATAGTGCTACAATAGTCATAAACGTGTTACTTTACCGCGCCATACAGACCACAATGTCAGGGGGATTTTCTCATGCATATGGCAGACGCACTGCTCTCTCCTGCGGTGGGGGGGGCTATGTGGTGCGCTTCGGCCACCACTATCGCCTATTGCTCCGGAAAACTCCGCCGCGAGATGGATAACCGGAGAATTCCCCTGATGGGGGTGCTGGGCGCGTTTATCTTTGCGGCACAAATGATCAACTTCACCATTCCGGTCACCGGTTCCAGCGGCCATCTCGGAGGGGGGTTGCTGCTGGCCATTCTTCTCGGTCCGTATGCCGCCTTCCTGACGATAGCCTCGGTGCTGGTTGTTCAGGCGTTCTTTTTTGCCGATGGCGGCCTGTTGGCACTCGGCTGCAATATAGTTAACCTCGGTTTTTTTCCCGCTTTCATCGCCTATCCTCTGGTCTATAAGGCGATCGCCGGTTGCTCACCCTCCCGTGCCCGGATTGCGGTTGCATCGATGGCGGCGGCCGTTGCCGGGTTGCAATTGGGTTCATTCGGAGTCGTCGTGGAAACGGTGTCATCCGGAATTTCCTCGCTCCCTTTTTCGGCTTTTGCCGCTATCATGCAGTCGATTCATCTGGCAATCGGAGCTGTCGAGGGGGTGGTGACCGCTTCGGTAATCTCTTTTGTGTATACCGCCAAGCCTGAAATTATGCCGGGAGTCGTGGCGGCGCGTCCGGCAGGCGTCATGCGCGCGGTTGTGCCGGTGTTTCTCTTCATGGCCGTTGTGACGGGCGGTTTTGTCTCATGGTACGCTTCAACAAATCCGGATGGTTTGGAGTGGGCTATCGCCAGGGTGACCGGACAGGAAAAACTGAAAGGGGGGGCGCACCGGGTGCATGGAACGTTAGCGGCGTTGCAGGAACAGATTGCCTTTCTGCCGGAGTATTCATTCAAAAAAACGGTAGTGAAATCCGCTCCGGTCCCTGAAAACAGTACGCAGAAAAACAACGAAAGGAAAACCGAAAGGAGCAAGCTGGAAATCAGCGTCTCCGGAATCGTGGGGGGGGCGCTCTCTCTGGGACTGTCGCTTCTGATCGGCTACCTGTTTAAACGGAGACACCATCCCGCCTGAAACGTCACGGAATCAGGTGGTTATGCCGATGTTCCGTACATAATCACCCTTGACAGGAGAATGGTGGCATGGTATCCCATAGATGTGGTGTATTTGTATGACAATTGAATAACGGATTGTGGTGCCCGCATGGGCTTGATAGGGAAGAGGGGTGTACTGCCGATTCGGATCAGGGGTGATAGCGCCTTGATGTGTAATCGGGAGGATTCCCCCGCGGACCCGCCGCTGTAAGCGAGGACAAAAGGCATTATGTCACTGGTCGGCAGACCGGGAAGGCGCCTGGAGGATGAATCGCGAGCCAGAAGACCTGCCATGATCTCAGCACTCAACGGTTCCCCGTGGTAAAGGGAGAGTGAACCATTATCCGGCTTTGAATACGAAAAGTCCGCATACTGCTTCGGCAGGTGTGGACTTTTTTTGTTCGGGAGAATTATCATGCACATCATGGAAGGCTTTTTGCCCGTTAAACATGCCGTCGGCTGGAGTATCGCTTCAGCGCCGTTTGTCATGTACGGCCTGCACTCCGTTAACAAGCGGATCAAGGAGAATCCCGAGCAACGGATGCTGTTGGGGGTTGCCGCCGCCTTTACCTTTGTCCTCTCCGCTTTGAAAATGCCGTCAGTTACCGGCAGCTGTTCGCATCCCACCGGTACCGGTCTGGGAGCGATCCTGTTCGGACCGGCGGCCATGGCTCCCATCGGTGCGGTAGTACTGCTGTTTCAGGCACTTCTGCTGGCCCATGGCGGACTCACAACGCTGGGAGCGAATGTCTTCTCCATGGCGATTGTGGGGCCTTTTGCCGTGGCCGCGATATTTCGCATGTCCCGCATGATCAAACTCTCTTTCGGTGTTTCGATCTTTCTCGCCGCATCTCTGGGAGACCTGCTGACCTATATTACCACTTCAGCGCAGCTGGCCCTGGCATTTCCCGACCCGGCAGGCGGGTTTGCCGCTTCGTTTGTCAAGTTTGCCGGAGTATTCGCCATCACCCAGATACCGCTGGCAATCAGCGAAGGAGTGCTGACCGTAGTGGTTATGAATTCTCTTGTCCGCTTCAACGCCCGTGAATTGCAGGAGATGAATGTCACCGACGCCCGGGAAGCACGGGTATGAAGCGCTATCAGGATCTGCTGCTGCTCTGTGCGGTCGTCGCTCTGATTGCGCTGCCGCTTTGGCTGGTCAAGCGGCCTGCTCCCTCCCCTGACGGAAGGCAGACGGAGATTTTTACCGGCGCCGACGACAAGGCAAAAAATCTGGTCGGCGTCATTGCCCCCGGCTACAAACCATGGGCCAAGCCGTTGATGGAGCCCCCCAGCAGTGAAGTCGGCTCACTGCTTTTTGCTCTTCAGGCGGCTCTGGGCGCCGGTTTTATCGGCTATTATCTGGGCGTTGCCAGCACCCGTGCCCGGATGCGCCGGGAATGTGGCAAGGAAACCGGGTGCTGACGGAACAATCCGCTTATAGCAACCGCTGGCGCCGGGTAACTCCGTTTGCCAAAGGATGGTTTTCGCTCTGCGGCATGGTTGCCGCGTTTGCCGCGGCTTCGCCTCGTTCAGCCCTGCTGGTTGCGCTCATCCTGTGCGCTGTAACAATTCTGGGCGCCGGTGTTCCTCCGCTCCGGTATCTGCGCGTGGCAGCACCGGCTTTCCTGTTTCTCCTGGCAAGCGGACTGTCGCTGGCTCTCTCACTCGACTTCGGAGGGACAGCCGGCGGAGCCTCGCTGCACCTGGCAACAGCGGAATTGCCCCGGTTAGCCCAGATCTGCTGCCGCTCACTGGCCTGTCTGACCGCACTGCTGTTCCTGACCCTGACTACTCCGCTCGCTGATATCATCTCCCTGATGCGCCGCTGCCGGGTGCCGGACACCCTGCTCGACCTGATGACCCTCTGTTATCGTACCCTGTTTGTCTTGTCGGAAACCGTGCATGACACAATCACTGCGCAGTCGGCGCGGCTCGGTTACGCGGGATTGCGGCTCTCCCTCCGTTCGCTCGGTGGATTGGTCGCCAATCTGACCGTTCATGTGTGGCAGCGTTCCCAGGCGCTGCATCTGGCGGCACTGGCCCGCAACAACGACGGTGCGCTCAGTTTTCTCGAAACGGTCTACCCACACTCACCCCGCACTATCTCTATCGCCGCTGTTGCGGGGTGCCTGATGATCGCTCTTTCCGTGAAGCTGCCATGACCGATGTCCTGCTGAAACTGGAACAGGTTTCCTACCGGTATCCGGACGGCACGAATGCGCTTAGCGGCTGTTCCCTGGTAATCCGGCAGGGAAAACGCACCGTGGTGCTCGGCGCCAACGGGGCCGGCAAAACCACCATGTTTCTGCATCTGAACGGTATCCTCCGCCCGTCTGCCGGACAGGTGTTCTACGGTGGAGTGCCGCTCGACTACAGCCGGAGCGGTATCAGGGAGTTGCGTTCCCGGATCGGCCTGGTGTTCCAGAATCCGGACAGTCAGCTTTTTTCCGCCAGTGTTCGGGAAGATGTCTCATTCGGCCCCATGAATCTCGGGCTGGAGAAACGAATCGTAGGGGAACGGGTCGCTGCGGCGCTGCACGCCGTGCGGATGACGGAATGTGCCGACAAGCCGGTGCATAACCTGAGCTATGGGCAGAAAAAACGGGTCTGTATCGCCGGTGTACTCGCCATGCAGCCGGGCCTTATCGTGCTTGACGAGCCGATGTCCGGACTGGATGCCGCCATGCAGCGGGAGTTGCTGGCGGTCCTTGAACGCCTGCATGCTGACGGGATGACGGTGGTTATCGCCACGCACGATCTTGATTTTGCCTACGAGTGGGCGGACGATGCCATTGTGCTGCAAAAAGGGAAGCTGCTGGCGCAGGGAACTGCAGCGGTGCTGCTTCAGCAGACCGAAGTCCAGGCTGAACTGGGCGCTTCTCCGGTAATCGCCGACATCGCCGCGTCCCTTGCCTTGACCGGAATGGCTGTTCGTGATAAGGGATATCTGCCGCGCAGCAGGCGTGAACTGCTGGCGGCCATCAGCGCATTTCACAGACAGGAGAGTGACCGATGATCATCGTAACCGGAGGAGCCGGTCTGATCGGCAGCGCTATCGTCCAGCATTTGAACAGTCAGGGGCGCGAGGATATCCTTATCGTGGACCACCTTGGCCACACCGATAAATGGCGCAACCTGACGCCGCTCCGCTTCCTGGATTATCTGGAGAAAGACGCGTTTGAAAAGCTGCTTGACGACGGCACGCTGGCAGGGCGCTTGACGGGCAATCAGACGCTGGAAGCGGTCATTCATCTCGGCGCCTGCTCGGCTACAACCGAGGCGGATGCCACCTATCTCATCCGCAATAATTTCGAATATACCCGCAAGCTGGCGCTTGCAGCGCTGGCGGCGGATGCCCGCTTCATCTATGCCTCCAGCGCCGCAACCTACGGCGACGGCGAGCACGGTTTTGTGGACGATGACAGCCAACTGGCGCTGCTCCGGCCGATGAACATGTACGGCTATTCCAAACAGCTTTTCGACCTCTGGGCGTTTCGTCAGGGAGTGCTCGATAAAATTGTCGGCATCAAGTATTTCAATGTCTACGGCCCCAATGAACAGCACAAGGGGGAAATGCGCTCGCTCGTCCTCAAGGCGTACGAGCAGATCGGCGCCACCGGACAATTGAAGCTGTTCAAGTCGCATCGTCCGGAGTATGGCGATGGCGAGCAGTTGCGCGACTTCATCTACGTGAAGGACGCCGCCGCCATGACGCTCCATTTTCTTCAAAACAGGAAAGCGGGCGGCATCTTCAACGTCGGCGGCGGTACGACCGTCAGCTGGAACAGGCTGGCCCGTGCCGTATTTTGCGCCATGGAACGTCCGTTCAACATCGACTATATCGATATGCCGGAATCGATTCGCGGCACCTATCAGTACCTGACGTGTGCCGATACCGCAAAGATCCGTGCGGCCGGGTATTTAGAGGCTGTGACTCCCGTTGAAACGGCGGTTGCCGATTACATCAGGAACTACCTGGTGCCCGGCAAGCGGCTGGGGGATTGATTGAGGAACTATATTTCATATGTGACGGGTGTCCCATGTCTCTCGCAGAACAGGTATTAGAAGGCAATATCCGCGCCGCCGCCCGGTTGATGCGCGATATCGACGACGGTCGTTCCGAGGCGATCGATGAGTTGAAGCAACTCTATCCGCATACCGGCGCCGCCTATATCATCGGTATTACCGGTCCTCCCGGCGCCGGAAAATCGACACTGGTCGATCAGCTGACCGCCTCGTTCCGCGGACGGGGGAAAAAGGTCGGTGTCGTTGCAATCGATCCCACCAGCCCCTTTACCGGTGGTGCTATTCTGGGCGACCGCATCCGGATGAACCGTCATTCCTGCGATGAAGGGGTTTTTATTCGCAGTCTGGCCACTCGCGGCGCACTGGGAGGGCTGTCCCGTTCAACTTCCGATGTTGCGCTGGTAATGGATGCCATGGGAATGGATATCATTATCATTGAAACAGTCGGGGTCGGACAGGATGAGGTGGATATCGTAAAAGAGGCGCATACGACCTGTGTCGTTATGGTGCCGGGACTCGGTGACGATATTCAGGCCATCAAGGCCGGAATTCTTGAAATCGGCGATATTTTTGTCGTCAACAAGGCTGACCGGGACGGTGCGGATCGTACCGCCCGTGAACTGAACATCATGCTGGAAATGCGTCATTCCACGGAGGGGCAGTGGCATCCGCAGGTCATGAAAACCGAGGCGACGCGGGGGAGCGGAATTGACGAACTGACGGACGAAATTATGGCCCATCGCACTTTTTTTCTTTCGAGCGGGACGATCGGCGCCTTTCTGCGTGAGCGCGGCCGACGCCATTTTATGAGTATCCTGCGTGACACGCTGGTAAAGAAAGCGGTGGCGTTCATGGCGACAAACGACGCTCTTGATACGATTGTGACCGCCATGAATGAGCACCGCATCGACCCGTATTCGGCCGTGGAAGAGATCGTTTCGAAAATGATGCCGGTTTAACCATTGAAATTTCCCGGAATTGTTCTATACTCCGATAAGAGATAACCTGAAAAGCCGACTGGAGAACCATAATGCCATTAACCGGAATCGCCCTGATAATTATAGCCGTAGCACTCTGCATCCTGGTGTTGATCCTGATCCCGACGTTATTGACCATCAGGCAGAGTGCCGCCTCGGTTGGAAAGCTGGCGGAGATGGTTCAGGGTGAGCTTAAGCCGGTGCTGCAGGAGCTGACCGATCTGCTGGTGGAGTTGAAAACGGTTGGCGGCGGCATGGCCGAGCATACCGATGACGTCAGGCGTTTCATGTCGGCACTAGGGGAAACCGGTACCAACCTGAATACGATAAACCGCTCGGTAGGTGTTGTTACCGGCGTTCTCAATACGACTTCGGTCTGGGCGACCGGAGCCAGGGTGGCAGGAAAGTACTTGTTTGAACGGTATCAAAAAAAACGGGGAGGTATGTAAGCCATGTCTGACAAATGTGAAGTATCGGCAGGAACTGTATTGGTATCGTTCTTGGCCGGAGCGGCAATGGGGGCCGGCCTGGCTCTGTTGTATGCGCCCAAAAGCGGGCGCGAAATGCGTGAAGATATTCTTGATCTGACGGAAGATGCGGTAGACAAGATCAAGGAATACGCCAAGGAAGCTCAGGAAAAGATCAAAAATGCCGTCGAGGACGGCAAGGAAACGTTTGCCGACAAGAAATCGGTTCTGTCAGCGGCTATCGAGGCCGGTCGCGAAGCGATGCAGAAAGAACGCAGTACGGCTCAGTAACAAACCTGTCATATCAGCAGATGAAAGCCCGCTTCGGTGGGCTTTTTTTGTTGGGACTGCTCCATATACCGCTCAGGTTGCCATCATGGCTCAATCTGACGGCGAATGCCCGTGTTATAAGGGTTTTCGTGCCATTGACTTTCCGGGAAGCTTCCTTTATACTCTCCCGTCTATGAAAAAAAATCATCTCGTTACATACCTTGTGATCGTTGCTGCAACGCTGCTCTGCGCACTGCCGGTCGCGGCAGTGGAGCCGGTTCAGCCGCTGTTGGCCGAGTTGTCCAGTCCAACAGCCCCGCTGCTCGGAACGATCGAACCTGCTGCTACCGAACCTCCGGCGCTGGCGCCGGTCGATGACCTGGCTGCAACCGAATCCGTAGAGTCCGCGCCGGCGCCGGTTGCGCCACTCTTTTCGCTTCAGGAACTGCATGACCGGAGTGATTCCGACGGCGAATTGGAGTTGCCCGATGCCACTCTGCCGCTTTCGGATATTCCGTTGACCCTGAACAGCAAGGTGGAATACTTTCTGTACTATTTTCAGACCGGCGGTAAACCGGCCTTCTCGCGCTGGCTTTCCCGTTCATCCCGTTATATTCCGATGATGAAGGATGTTCTGCAGCGCAAAGGATTGCCGGAAGATCTGGTGTATGTTGCCATGATCGAGAGCGGTTTCCAGATGCACGCCCGCTCCTGGGCCAATGCGGTCGGGCCATGGCAATTCATTTCCGATACCGGGCGACGCTATGCCCTGAAGATCGATCAGTGGATCGACGAACGTAAGGATCCGGTAAAGGCCACCACTGCTGCCGCGCTGTATCTGAAAGAACTCTACGGCATGTTCAAGGGAGACTGGTATCTGGCGGCGGCCGGCTATAATGCCGGAGAAAACAAGATCCTGCGTGCCATTAACATGTATAACACGAGCGACTTCTGGGAGCTTTCCCAGGGGACCTATCTGAAACGCGAAACCAAGGAATATGTCCCCAAGCTGCTCGCTGCGGCCATAATTGCCAAGGATCCGGCCCGCTACGGCTTTACCGATGTCGCCTATCTGACGCCGATTGAATACGACACCGTCACGATTCCGTCACGCACCAATCTCGATCTGGCGGCAAAGCTGAGCGGCACGACCTACGAGTCAATCAAGGAGTTGAATCCGGATCTGCGCCACTGGTGTACCCCCCCGAATTACCCCGATTATCAACTGAATATTCCCAAAGGGAGCAAGCAGCAGTTTGAGGCCGAGTTTGCCAAAATTCCCGTGGATCAGCGCTTTACGGAACGGGTTTTGTACAGCCGGTATCTGGCCCGCGAGAAGGATTCTCTCAAAAGCGTGGCCCGCCGCTTTGGTACGTCACCTGCCGTTCTGGCGGAGTTGAACGGTCTGAGCGCCAAAAGTCGTATTACCGGAAAGTCGCTGGTTGTTCCGGTCAAACAGACCGTCGATTTCGGCAATGAAGGGCGGACAGCTCGATCCGTAGCGGGAGTGAAGGGGAGTTTTGCAAAATATTATACCGTTAAACATGGCGACACTCTCAGCGCCCTGGCGAAGCATTTCAACGTTTCGACCAAGTTGCTCACCACCTGGAACAGGCTGAAAGCAAAAGTTGTCCTCAAGCCGGGTCGGCGCATTATTATCGCAAAATTCACCGAAAAGAATGGAGAGCTGGTCCCGGCAGAACCCAAGGGCTGACCACCGTTTATCCCCGAATTTCAACGAATGAAAGGAATTACCGATGTATAACATTCTTATCTCCGCAGCAGCTGCACTGGCCGTGCTGCTGATACAGATTTTTGTCCTCAAGCTGGTCTGGTGGGTGGCATTGCTGGTCGCCCTGATTGTCTTTGCGGTGATTTTCGTCATTTTCTCGCGAATCGTTATGAAGAAGGTTATGGCCTCCATCGAGGCAGCCGGCAAGGATCTGCAGGCCCAGCCACCCCGCTTCGAAAAAGCGATCCGCGAATTGAAGGATGCCCTGCAGTACAGTAAATGGCAGCTGTATGTGGGAGGACAGCTCCATTCGCAAATCGGCATGATCTACTACATGAAACGCGACTTCTCGAATGCTTTTCCCCATCTGGAAAAGTCATTTTTCAAAAACTGGGCCGCGACCGCCATGCTGGCTGTTTCCTACATGAAACGTCAGAAGAAGGATATGATGATCGGCACCTTTGACCGGGCCGTACAATGGAACGGCAAAGAGCCGATGCTCTGGAGTTTGTATGCGTACTGCATGAACGAGAGCGGAGAGCCGGCAAAAGCAAAAGAGATTCTTGCCAAGGGGTTGAAGAAGCTCCCCGGCGACGAAAAGCTGAAAGATAATCTGGAGTGTCTCGAAAAGGGTAAAAAGATGAATATGCGGGCATATGGCGACTTGTGGTTTCAGTTCCACCTGGAAAGCCTTGGCGCCCTCCAGAGGTATCAGATGGCATCCATGGGGGGACGGATGCAGCGGCGTATGGGGGCCAAGCGATAACGGCTTATGTCATGGCATATCAAAATGCTTGACAGTTATAAGACTCTATGGTTTTTAATGATCAGACGTACAGCTGAAGCCGGAGAACGGCAATCACACACCTACGGAGAAATGCCATGTCCACACAAGCCCTCGTAAAAGTAGATGACAGCGTAAAGCGTGACGCACTGATACAGCTGGTCAGCTTCATGCTGGCCGATGAAGAATATGGTGTTGAAGTCCTCAAGGTGCGCGAAATTATCCGCATGCCGACCATCACCAAGATGCCCAATGTTCCGCAGCACGTTGAGGGGATCATCAACCTGCGCGGCAAGGTAATTCCGATTATTTCCATGCGCCGCCGGTTCGGCCTGATGGAAAATGAAAACAGCAGTCAGACCCGCATCATCATCATGGATGTGTGCGGCAGTCTGACCGGATTCATCGTCGATGCCGTTTCAGAAGTTATTCGCATTCATAGCAGTGAGATTCAACCCCCTCCCTCAATGATGCTTTCCGGCGGTATCGGCCAGGAGTTCATTACCGGTGTCTTTAATCATGTGGAACGATTGCTGATCATAATGGATGTGGACCGGATGTTCTCGGAAGATGAGCGGGAGAGTTTTGGCGGAGTTTAAACGGCAGGTTTGCCGCATTACTTGGAGTATTAATAAAGGGGGATCCGGACTGGATCCCCCTTATTTTATCTGCGCGTCACCCTCAGGCTTTTTCCGAAGGAGCGGAGTGCGCGGTAACAGCCAGCGGGGGTCGAATCGAAGACGACTACCGGAGAGCCGATCCGCCGCTCCAGCAGTTCCAGCGAAACATCATCCAGAAACAGACATTCCCCCTCTTTCAGCATGACGTCCGGTATGAACAGGCATGCGCCGATATCGTAACCGGACAGTGCCGTAATGATGTCATTACCGGCGATCAGTCCGCTTACCGTTATGCTCGCTCCGAACAGATTGTTCTTGACGGCAAGAGGCGCGATGTCGACTCCGCTCTTGTCCGCCAATTGTGCCAGAAAATCCCTGACAAAGGGGAACGATGAGACGCCGGTTACCACGGTAGCCCGAAACGTTCCAACCGGTCGGACTCTCCGTAACAGTGCTGCCGCTTCTTTCATAAAGAGCGGCACCATGCCGACACCGTTTTCGATCTGCGGAAAATCACCGTATTCTTTTATCGGAGGGAATGGCAGCCCTCCCTTGAGAAAAAATTCGTCGGCCAGAAACAGAAATGGCTGTCGCAGTGTGTACCGTAGAGCCTTTGCCTGCGGCTGCCACATCGCAATGAACTCGCGGGCGTACCCGGTGCTGACCGCTGTCAGTTGCGGCAGTTTCCGGCGATGGGAGGTCAAGCCGAGAGGCACAACCGCCACCGATTGAACCGCCGGGTAGAGGCTCGCCAGGTCTGACACGGTGCGCAGTAACTCCTCTCCGTCATTCAGTCCGGGACAGAGCACAACTTGCGTATGCATGATAATCCGGCCGGCAGCCAGTTTTCGTAACTGATCCAGGATGGGGGGAATACCCGGCTTGCCGAGCAGACGTTCGCGCAGACCCGGATTGGTCGCGTGAACGGAAATATACAGGGGGGAAAGCCGCTGTTCGATGATGCGGTTCAGTTCCGACGTTTTGAGGTTGGCCAGCGTAACATAGGTACCGTTTAAAAAGGAGAGACGATAATCTTCATCCTTGACATACAACGGTTTGCGAAGACCTTTGGGGAGTTGATGGACGAAACAGAACAGGCAGTTGTTGGCGCAGCGGGCAGGCGCCGGGACGGAAAACGTAAGTCCCAGCGGCTCTCCCGCCTCTCGATCAACCTCTACCTCCCACAGTTCGCCATCCGGCTTTTCGATCTCCAGCAGCAATTCTTCTTCGGATGCGGTGTAATAACTGTAGTCGATCAGATCGCGCAACCGATGGCCGTTAACGGCCAGCAAGCGGTCGCCCGCCGTTATCTCCAGTTCATCGCCAATCGAGCCGGGTGCCACGGAATCAATGAGCAGAGCGGCCATCGTCCCCCCGGTAAAATTCTGAGTCACGGTAGTATGCTGCCAATGAGCGGAGAAACACCTGCAGCACCGCGGTGACCGGTACGGCCAGCAGCATGCCGAAGATGCCGAAGAGCTGGCCGCCGATCAGCAGGGCAACAATAGCCACGAGCGGATGCAGACCGACGGTGTTGCCAACGATTTTCGGGGTGAAAACGGTGCCTTCCATCAGTTGGACAAATCCGAACCACCCGAGACAGAGCAGCGGGTGGAGGAGGTCGTTAAACTTGAGCAGCGCCATGACGACCGAAAGAGAGATGCCGATAATCGTGCCGACATAGGGGATGATAAAGGTGGCTCCGGCCAGAGTGCCGATGGCAATCGCCAGATCGATACCGATGACATACAAACCGGCGCTGTAGAGAAACGCCAGGATGGCGCATACCGACAACTGCCCCCTGACAAATCCGGACAGTACCGTATCCACTTCCGACAGTTTTTTGTCGTATACCGGCCGAAACCGGGCCGGAATATACGATTCAATGGCAGTTTTGAGCTGCGGCAGGTCAAGCAGCAGGTAGAAAAGGTAGACCGGAATGATCAGGTAACCGAGAACGGCAAGGAGCAGGGAGACGGTCGAGGTAAGGGCTTGTCTCATGATTGCCAAAAGCGGCTTGAATATATCGGGTGCGGCATTTCGGGCCTGTTCAATCAGCTCATTCAGGCGCACGGCAAGCTTGCCGGTCGTTTCAATGCCGAGATACCCCTTTATCGGCTCAGGAGCAACTTCGTACAGATGCCGGGCGTAAGCCGGCAGGTTGAGTTGCATGTTGGCAAACTCGCCCATTATCGAGATCGCGAAAAAAAGTGTAAAGCCGGTGCAGAGCAGTATGGCCAGGCAGAAGACGGTCATAATGGCGTACAGCCGCTTCACCCCGTTCCGTTCGAGGAGCTTCACCGCGGGGTTCAGGATATAGGCGAGCGCAAACGCGATGAACAGCGGCACAAAAACGGCAGAGGAATAATACAGAACTGCAATCGCCGGAACGATAAGGAAAAGTGCAGCTCCGATAATTATTTTCGAGTTTTTTGACATGGGTCGTTTTCAAGAAGCCCCTCCCGGACCGGTCGTCAGAGAGGGGGCTGGAGACAGGTTACTGGTGCAGCCGGAAGGTTCCGTCAGCAGAAGTGATGGTCGCAATGGCGTGCTTGTAGATCAGCACGTCTCCGCCGGCGTCAAGTAACACCGAGAAGTTATCGAATGATTTGATGAAACCTTCCAACTTGTCACCCGACATCATCACCACAGCAACCCGTACCCGCTCCTTGCGGGCCTGATTGAGGTACTGATCCTGGATATTAAAAGGTGTTTTGGACATTGCAGTTACGCCTCCCGTCACTCGAAAAATTCAATTGCTTGCTGAAGTATGATACCAAACTTCTCGGGATATTCAAACCACAATATGTCGGGATCGGCCTTGAACCAGGTCAACTGGCGTTTGGCATAGTGCCGGGTATCCCGTTTGATCAGGGCGGCAGCTTCCTTGATAGACAGCTCTCCGGAGAGATGGGCAGCCGCTTCCTTGTAGCCGATCGAGCGCATCGCCTTGAGATCCCGCCCGTATCCAGCGGAGAGCAGTCCGCTCACCTCGTTCAGCAGTCCGTCGCTCAACATTCGTTCGACGCGGTCGTCTATGCGCGTATAGAGTTCTGTGCGATCGACTGAAATGCCGATTTGGAGCGTGGTATAGCGCCTCGTGGCAAAAGCGTGTTCCTTTTGATGGCGGGAGAGCGGAATGCCGGTGAGCTGATATACTTCCAGGGCGCGGACGATGCGCACCAGATTGTTGGGGTGGAGAGTGGCCGCCAGTTCAGGATCGACGTGCCGCAGCTTTTCCAGCATGGCCTCATTGCCGGTTTTGGCGGCCTCGTCATGCAGCGCCTGGCGAAGCTCGCTCGTTCCGGGGGGTGAATCGACGAGACCGTGTACCAGTGCCCGAATGTAAAGGCCGGTTCCGCCGGCCACGATAACGCGTTTTCCCCGGTTGACGATGTCACGAATGGCAGCATCGGCCGATGCGGCGAAATCTGCGGCAGAGAACGGCTGATCGGGCGAGACTGCGTCGATAAGGTGGTGGCGGATTTCGGCCTGCTGGTCAGGCGAAGGCTTGGCGGTTCCGATGTCCAGGCCGCGAAACAGCTGCATCGAGTCGGCATTGACGATCTCGGCATCCAGAGCATGCGCCAGCCTTAGTGCCAGATCACTCTTGCCGGAAGCGGTCGGGCCGCAGATGATCAGGATTTTAATTGTCGGTATGGAATTCATGTCCGCTTGAAAATTTTCTGCAACTCCGCCAGCGTTACCACGTGCGATACCGGTCGGCCATGCGGGCAACTGGCTGCAAAATCAGTCTGATCCATGCGGCAGAGCAATTCCCTGATCTGCCGCTGTTCGAGCGGATGGGAGCCGCGAATAACCGAATGGCAGGCGATACGGGAAAGCAGGCTGTCGCGTGCCTCATCGAAGGCGGCGGTGGTGCCGAACCGCTCCAGATCGGTCAGGATATCGCGAATGAGTGAAAGGGGGGCTTTCCGGGCAACCATGCGGGGAGCAGCGGAAATCATGATCGTGGTGCCGCCGAACGGCTCCAGCTCAAAGCCGATTCCTGCCAGATCCTGGTTGAACCTGACCGCTACCGCCACTTCGCTGAACGAGAGTTCAACCGTTTCGGGAAACAGCAGACGTTGCGATTCGATGCCACCGCTTTGAGACTGCTGTTTGAGGAGCTGATACGCGACCCGTTCGCTGGCGGCGTGCTGATCGATAATCACCAGCTCGGAGCCGGACTGACAGAGGATGTATTCGTTGTGGAACTGTCCGATAATAGTGAGCGACGAGAAATAACCTGCCGATTCATCGGGCGGCTGCGGCGGCTGAAACGGGGGGGATGATTCACTGACGGTTACGATCTGCTCCGCCCCGGTAACGCGCACCGTGGGAGCTGTATCGAGCTGTTCGCCCGGTTGCGCCCGGTATTGCAGCCGTGGCGGCAGTGCCAGCGACGCCTGGGCTGCTGCCGCGATGCGCTCCCGATAGGCCTGTCCGGTGGTCTCGGCCGGAGGGTGAGAGGCTTGATGCGGTGCTGCGGCAGGCGCAGTCAGCCAGGGGGAACGGCGCAGAACCTCTTCCACCGCCTGCTGGATACTGTCGTGTATGACGGTCTGACGCCGGAAGCGGACCTCATGTTTGGTCGGGTGGACATTGACATCAACCTCACCCGGCGGAAGTTCGATGAACAGGGCTATAACAGGATAGCGGCCACGGTCGATGACGCCCCGGTATGCCTGCATGACGGCATGTTGTACAACCTTGTCGCGGATAAAACGTCCGTTGATATAGGTATAAATTGCCTGGGTCCCGGAACGCACGAGTGCCGGGGACGAGATGAATCCGGTGATGGTCGTGGAATCATCTCCCCCCTGAACCGGGTAGAGATGGCGGGAACTCTCCCGGCCGACTACCTGGGTCAGACGGCGTAGCAGGTCGCTGCGCTGCAACCGCAGCAGTTCCCGGTCGTCGCTGGTACAGGAAAATGCGACATCGGGGCGTGACACCGCCATGCGGGCAACGACATCGGCGACGTGACCGGTCTCGGTTTCGGCGCTCTTCATGAATTTCAGGCGGGGGGGGAGGTTGAAAAAAATCTGCTCAACCGTAATGACGGTTCCGGAGGGCATGCCGCATGCCTTGACATCGCGAACACGGCCACCCTCGACAACGATCTCTGTCCCTTCCGGAGACCCCCCGGTCTCACGCGTGGCAAGCGAAAAACGGGAAACCGAGGCGATGGAAGGAAGTGCTTCACCACGGAAACCGAGTGTCAGGATGTTGTCCAGATCGCTGTCTACCCTGATTTTGCTGGTGGCGTGCCGCTCCAGCGCAAGGAGCGCATCCTCGCGTGACATGCCGTACCCGTTATCCGTGACACGAATCAGCCGCCTTCCGCCGGCGTTGATTGCGACAGAAATTTCGGTTGCTCCGGCATCAAGCGAATTTTCAATCAACTCTTTGATGACGGAAGCCGGTCGCTCGACAACTTCACCGGCGGCTATTTTGTTGGTAAGGGTTTCCGGTAAAATGGTAATGCGTTGAGACATGGTCGCTCCGGCTGGTACGAAAAAAGAGCGGGGAGACCCGCTCTTTCCGGTGGTAAATGTAGTGATACTCGGGATCAATTCCCAAAACCGCGGAAATTTTGAACTGTTATAAAACAGTAAAGTCGCACGTTGCTGTTATGCCACAATTGTCATAAATATCAAATGAAGAATTGAATGCCCCCCATTTTATTCTTTCCGGTCTGCAGGCGCGCCACAGTGCCGTCACCCAGGACGGTGGCTCCGGAGACCCCTTTGACATCGCGATACATCTTGCCAAGAGATTTGATGGCGGTCTGATGTTTACCTGCTACACGGATGGCACGCAGAGCCTCCATTCCGTCAACAATAGGCATCATGATATCCATGAAGATCACCTCGTAGGGACGCTTTGATTGGTGCGCCAGGACAAAACGCGTTAGTGGCGCGAGATTTCTTCGAGATTTCCGGCTATAACTGTTGCGGTTGCAGCCTGCTCCTCAGATGCGGTGGCAATCTGGGCAATCATGCTCTTTATTTCATCGATGGACTGAACAATGGAGTTCAATGATTCTTTCGCTTTAAGCGAAAGCGCCTCCCCTTTTTCAGCTTCCGTCTCGCCAAGTTCGATTGACTCAACGGCAAGCCTGGTGCCGTTCTGAATCTCGGCGACCATAGTACTGATCTGCTTGGTTGAAGTTGTGGTGCGATCTGCCAAACGCCTTACCTCATCTGCTACCACGGCAAATCCTCGACCCATTTCACCGGCACGGGCAGCCTCAATGGCTGCATTCAAAGCCAGAAGATTTGTCTGATCGGCGATTTCGTTGATCACATTTACAAATTCGCTTATTTTTTCTGACGTCGCGCCAAGTTTTCCTACCGTAACGGCTGAAGAGCGAATTACCTCAGCTACTTTTTGCATCTCCTGAACCGCCTGGTTTACCACCTTCTGCCCTTCATATGCATTTACAGAGACCTGGGAGGCAGCATCGGAGGCGTTACTGGTGTTGCCGGCAACCTCGTTGACGGTCATGCTCATTTCTTCCATCGCAGTGGCTATCTGATGAACCCTCTCCTCCAGATAGTCTTTGCGCTCAATTTCTTTATACTGCTGCTCTTTCACCTGCTTTTCGGCAGTTATATCGCGCCAGCAGGCCATGTAGCAGAGCACCTTGCTATTGTCACTGCTGTCCCAGATTGGATACGCGGTTGTCTTAAGTGTAATCGACCCGATTGGTATTTCGGCCGTATGAGGAAGATCTGTGCGTGGATTTGAAAAGAGGCGCTTCACGCGGCCCGGATCTTTATGATACTGATTTTGAAAGGGATGAGGATAAATGCCATAGATGAACCGCGGGCGCATATCATGCGCCCCTACGGATGGAAGTGGATGTTCGGCAAAAAGCCGGTTGGTATTATAACGGTGTAGTGTGACTCGTGCTGAGCGGTATTCCGTGAGAGCGTGAGAGCGTGAGAGCGTGCCCGATGGGTAAGGCGCTGTCAAGAATTATGTGCGAGGCGTCCTGTTTTATTCCATGCGGATAAATCATCTGCCAGTCACCCTTTTTGAAAAAACTTTCGAATACTCTGAATCTATTTTGAGCCGGTTTCCTTCGAGCTGCCGAAAAGCGAGTCAAAATCATCAGCCGCTTCCTTTTTGGCGGGAGCGGCGGCTGCCGCCGGGGCACCATCCCAGGAAAAATTGTCAAGATC
>CAIYZD010000068.1 GCA_903930585.1 uncultured Geobacteraceae bacterium
AGTGTATTCATAACCGCCCCCTATTATCTGCATGCTTATAATGCATGCAGATAATAGGGCAAAAAAAGAGTTCTGTCAAGAAATCACATTTTCATGTCGTAGACCCACGGGGAAATGGTGTGTAGAGTGGCTCCGGGGACCGGAAAGAAGGGAAATTACGATGGAGCGGAACGAGTAAACGCCTAAAAAGTAAAGGGGCATGGTGAGTAACACATGTGCCGGTGGCGGCAGGCAAGCACCACGGTGAACAAGTACGAACAAACCGGACCGGAGGAGGACCGGAGAGGCGGAAATGGTCCCTTTTACCCCCTCATCGGCTCACACAGCGCACCTGACCCGACAGAGCAGCGGGAAATGGCATTGCGCTGCACCCTCAACGCCTGTGGGATATGGTCAAGGTTGGAGAAAAGGCGGACATTGCGTGCCGTCAATTCCAGTTCATGCACCAAGCCGCCCCCGGCCCATATTTCAGTCTTTTGCGGGAGGTCAGCGACGGTCACGCTACCGCTACCCGGCAAATTACCGTAACGGTGATACGACCCGGATTCCATGTGTTGTGGGGATAACAACATCGTTGGTTTATACCCCGTAAGCAAAGTTCCAATGCCAACTATTGGCAAAAGTTGAGATAAAAAAAACCCGCCGCCAGGCCTTTACAGGCTTGGCGGTGGGGTTTTTTAGTGCTGCATCTGGGGGTAACTTACCCCGCATACGGACGGGCATGCTCAACAGAAACGCTACTTCCCCGCCCGACAAGATCGAGCTCAAGGGTCACACGCTGTGCAGTCACACGCGGAACGCGTGTACGTCCAGGCCCCTCTTCAAAATCAACTATACCGGCATCATGCAATTTTTTCAGTGTGCGCGATAAATTAGATTCTTTGCGATGGGCCATCAGTGCCAGCTCACGCAATGATGCAGGGTGTTCCGATACTATCATCCGCAAGAGACTAATATTGTCTTCTGAAAGCAACTTCACCATTGCCTCGGGTGAAGCCGTTGTCCCTAATGCCTGCGCGGCCGTAGTGTCACTATCAAACCAACGCTGCGGCATCTCGTTTGCCGTCGCCGGATTTGCAACGACACGTTTTGTCCAGGTCATAAATTCGCCAATTGATCCAGTTTTATAAGTCATTGGGTATCCCCCTCCCGTTCATAGCTCGCTTCACTTCTCGCCAAAAATCATCAAGCAACTGCGCGGCTGTTGTGAAAACATATGGCCGTCCTTCATCATCTTCTGTTTGGTGCCAATGATCATAAGCAACCGGTGCTTTCACATATTTGCCACCCAACGACTCGACCCCGTGTGCATTATCGAAACGCACATACGGCTTTCCGTCATGCGGACGAAAAACAAGAGCGTAAATAATGCCGTGCGGTCGCGCCGGCGTCGGATTCGTTCTCTGAGCCTTAAATTCGACGATGTAGCCTACAGCCGCTTCATAGCTGGCTCCGTCCAACGACAGCAACAGTTCAAGTTCAGCATTCTCATTCATGCTATGATCTTATCATCATCAGATATATTACACAAGCCTACAAATCGAAGTTTTGTAATACCTTTGAGTTTGGCATGGACACCAGCTACGGCAGCAGTACCACAGCCACGCAAAGTCCGCTTGTGGGGATAACAACATCGTCGGCTTATACCCCGTAAGCAAAGCTCCAATTGTAACCCTCGGCAAAAAGTCAGCATTCACGAAAACAGGGCACTCATAATACATACCAACTCGTAACAGAGCCACATCATAGACCACTCCTGCCGACTAAAAAGGCCAAGGTGTAACCTTCAGATACTCTGGAATAACAGCGGCCCTTTTTCTGACCAGTGCGCCCCTGAAATAGCAATTTGCCGGCAGACACCAAAAAAACGAATGTGTAAACTGAATTCTTGTCTATTAAAAACAATTTGGGGTTAAGGGTGCAACGGAACAAAAAAACTGGTTACGCATTTATTGCGCCAGCGAATGCTATCTTTTCTCACATACGTTAGCATTCACATTTCGAGGGATAGGGGTTTAAGGTCCATCATCCTATTTAGTTAGCCTGATATCGAAGCTGAATGGGAGTATGGAAACAACTTTTACTTCATTTATTTGTGGGTGCCGCGGGTTGATGAGTACATTGTTCTCGTGTCCGCCAAGTGCTGCAGACGGAACAATAAGTATGAGTGACGAACTGTTCTCTGTCCATTTACGGCCAATTTCAGAAAGGAAGTCCGGAGCCGGAGTGTTTGGCCAGTTAGATGGCAAATCTGTCGTTTTAATAACTTCGGATGAAGCATCATCAGGAATCCCAATATCAACCCGCTGGAAATTGGACTGACTCACAATATCAGAAGGAGTATTGACGAAGCATTCGATGGAGGCTAATGCTACTGATGAGGAAGTATATGTCATTGGTATGCCAGGAGGGTTCCAGCGCCCACCATAAAGGCGCGAACCTTCGCCAGTCAAGTCACTGGCATGTAGAGCAAGAGTGATTCGGTAAATGATCATCAGGAGTAAACACCATACTCGATACGGCCAAGCAGAGTCATGATCATTTCGGCACCGGCGTTAGTGTCAAGGTAGTCGATGGGGCGGGCATTTGCCAAAGCGCAAACGTTACTCTTGAGCCAAGATACAGAATTTTCTTCTGAACCGAAAACATCCACACATTTTGAATAAACCAAGGCTACGGTAAGCAACCGGTCGGACATATTGATGTCGAGAACCTTGCCTTTGTAGCGTTGCAGTGTTTTGAGAGAAACGTGGAGATACCTGCTCAGCTCGCCAGGTGTAATGCCAAGTTTGCAGGATAGGGCTGTGACGCCTTCGCTTGGCAGCCCATGACGCACAATATCAATCAGATCCACATTCGACCGTGGCTCTTCAATTCCAAGCACTTCAGCAACCGCATGGTAGCTCATATGATCTCCTTATTCCAATTCGCATTCAAGCGGCGCCTTCGTTGGCTGCGTCGTCAGCTCCTCAACGTACTAAATATGTACGTCTACGTCGCTTCCTCCTTGCCGCCTTGGTGTCATCTTGAATGCAAAGTGGAATTAACAACCTACGCAAGACAATTGTCCCATGCAGCCGGACATATGTCAATACGATTTAGTGGTCGAATTCGCAAATTTCAGAAAGATTAACCATTTGCCGTCAGTAGAAACCAGTGGATTTTTAACGGTGTCCGAATGCCAACTTTCTCGCATATCGGCAAGGAAGTGTGCGCAGGCTCCCCGCAGATATTAAAACCCGTCTTGAGAACCATGCAGAGACAACGGGCCGCACTAAAACCTATTGGCGTAAATTTATCAGATTTAACGTCATCAGTTCTTGAATCATTTTTTTTCGATTGATTGGTTTTGTCAGGTAAGAAGAAGCGCCACAGTCAAAAAATGATTTGAGAATAGTGGTATGTGCTGCATCAGAAGAGATTATCATGACCTTTGCCTCCTGGTCAGGAGGAACAACCAAGGCGTTCTCGGCTTCACGAATATGCTTTAGAACCTGAAGTCCATCCATTCCAGGCATCATAATATCAAGACATATCAGGCTATAAGGTGACTCCAGCATGTGGGCCAGGTCGAAGGAGCAGAGTGCCGCATCACCCGATTTTGCCATTTCACATTCAAAATACTCCTCAAGCATATCCTTAAGAATATAGAGTGTCGTCTCTTCATCATCAACAATCAAACATCTCTTCATATGGTTATGCGCATAATAATTCAGCCCAATACTCTTCAGGTAGGTCCGTGCAATACGTGAGAGCGCCGTTCGCACCGGCATATACCGGATCGGTGACCTTAACCACATGTCCGGACCCTAAAGATTCCACCATACACTTTTCCAGTTCCTCGCAGAGACCGTTTATCTGACTCCCCTCACCTGCAAGAATGACATTTCTTTTCAGTTCCTCCTGAAACTCAGGATCATATGTTGAAACCAGCTGTTTGATCGCTTCTGCCATATCGGGCACTATGGATCTGCACGCCAGTCGTAAATCGTCGGTTAAATCAACTTGCACAGGCTTTCCATTTACCGGCAGGGTAAGCATGATCTTTTGTCCAGGATCTGAAGTTGCGATATGGCCTTCGTTCAACGTCCTCAGCATGTTTATGGTGCTTTTTGAATTCGGATATTTTGCCTCTAATGATTCATAAAACACGTTGTCTATATAATTGCATGCCTTGTAGGTCGTAAGCAGATCCTCCATCTTCGGATACACCCCATGCATCCTGCAAAGATCAACCGCCTCGTCTCCAATATCAATAACGAGACTGTTATCCAGAAAGTTCATACCGTACGCAACAGCAAAGGCTTCAGAGATTATCTGAGCGCCACCGACAATTGGCCCTATTAAATCTATCAGTGCCTGTTTATTTTTCATGTCTGCAAGAACCGGCGTCCCGACGCATACCCGTATTATATAATCTTCCGGTTTCCCCTCTGTTGCAATGTGTATCAGATGCCGAAAGAGTATTTGCGCAACCCAGACAATATGCTGGTACTCCACCAGGTTTTCACGCGAGTGATCCGAATATTTGAGGACTCCCCCCTCGAGTGGATAATAAAGAGTGCAGGACAGTTGGTTCGTAATAGCATCATCGCCGCACAAGTACTCTTTGCCGATTAATCTTCGGGAAATCAAATCTTTCGGAAATCCGACACAACTCGGTACAGTAGCCCTCACACCGTTGTCTGCAACGACCATGCATGCGGAACTTCCAAAATCAATACCAATATTCAGAATCTTTGGAGCATCCACGCAATGTTCCTTTCTCAATTTTTTGAAAAGCTAGCTGGCAAGTCCGAGTTTGCGGATCTCCATCAGGAGCTTCTGTTTAGCTATCGGCTTTACTAAAAATGAGGTGGCGCCACCTTTGTTAAAAGTATCCACAACCGTCTTGGGATCGTCATGTGCAGTCGTCATGACAATTTTTACTTCAAACTGGGGCGGAACTCCCATTTTGCACTCTATTTCACGAATACGTTTAGCGGCTTCATACCCATCGATTCCAGGCATTTCAATGTCCATGAGAATCAAACCATATGGCCGCTTACTATCATGAGCCCAGTTGAAAGACTCTATTGCTTCCTCACCGTTTACGGCAACGTCTACTTCGAAAGAAGAAGGCAATAATTCCTTGAGCATCAAGCGGGACATTACTTCATCTTCTACGAGAAGACATCTCATAATAATTCCTTACTAAGCAGATGGTTGAACGTTATCTGCTGCGGTATAGCTACTTACACCACATACAGTATCCATCTTGCTACATGCAAATGCTTCAACTTTTTTGATCAACTGAGGGTTTGTCCTGTTAATCAATTCGTATACAACCGCACCAATAAAAACACCAGAAAAAACTCCCATTAAAATTTTACCCATCGGTATCTCCTTTTACTTGAGCATAGACCCAATTCCCACCTACTAATACCACGTTTATATAACATCGTATCAAAAAAAA
>CAIYZD010000069.1 GCA_903930585.1 uncultured Geobacteraceae bacterium
CAACAACACTTAAAATAGGAGGATGTCATGAGAGCACTTATCACCACCATCGCAGGAACATTAGCTCCAGTAACAGCATTTGCAGCAAACGGTTTGAGTGAAGATAACAGTGGGATTTTTGTCTGGGTATTCTTAGGATTTTGTGCCCTGATAGTTGTTGCACAGGTAATACCGGCAGTGCTTCTGATGACTGGCATGGTAAAAGGGATTGTCTCTGTAGTGAAGGATGAGACGGTAACCGTGGTTGCTAAAAACTGATAAAAGAGGGATACATGAACGGCGGAATGGAGAAGGCCATCTCTCGGGGTGGCCTTCTTGCATGTTATCCAAAGATATACCTCATATAGGGTGTGATAATGAGCATATAGGGAATGGTTGATTGGTAATGAAACGGTCAAGTTTTGTATCATGTGTGTTATCAGTATGTTACGTTAATATTAAACTTGGCATGGACTGTGCTTAATACCTGTATATAGATGTTCTAAAATTACTCGGAGGTTTTACCCATGAAAAAAGTTCTCTCCTCAATCGTTGCTGCTCTTGTTGCTCTTTCTTTCTCTGCCGTAGTATTCGCTGCTGATGCTGCTCCTGCACCTGCTGCTGCTCCTGCTGCTGCTGAAAAGAAAGAAGAAGCTAAACCTGCTAAGAAAGTGAAGAAAGCTAAAAAAGCAAAGAAAGCAGAGAAAAAAGAAGAAGCTCCTAAAGCAGAAGCTGCTCCTGCTGCAAAGTAATTCGTTTTCATAACAGTTAAAAAGGCCACTTCTTCGGATGTGGCCTTTTTTTGCGTAGCCTTTTGTATTTACTTGTAGATTAGCGTGTTTGTCTGTATATAAAACGTTGTTACTCAATTTTTTGTTTGCCCCGTGTCTTGATTGCTACCAGGTACGGGGTTTGTCGTCTCAAAATCATTTTGATCGGGAGTTGTAACGGATGATTCAAGAGTATGTAACCGATCTTGCAAACCAAATGGGAGTCAAGCTGACTAAAGTGTCGGTTACCGGTGGGTTGACTGCTGCATGTGTCGATTATCGTCTGGAAATTGTATCCAAGAGCCATGTAGTGAGTACCATGATTCATCAGTCAGAATTGGACAGTATTGAAAATGGTTCATGTAGCGGGTTTCTTGAATTAAAGATCAGGTCTGCCCTTGAGAGATTATATATACAATTGGCGCTATAGATGCTTTGTTTGTGCTACACTTTCCGGTGTATCTGCCGATACTAAATCATGTGGATATTACTATAGATAAGGAGTTATTATATGAAATTATTGATGATGTTGCTGATTGCCGTGACGCTTGCCGGTTGCTCTAATGTTAGCCAGGAAGAACTTGATGCAAAAATTCAGAAATGCACTGCGGCGGGTATGGAATATACCTATATGAAGGATTTTAGAGGCAAACCGTATGATGTTACCTGCGTGCGCAGGCATGATAATGAGAAATAGTGTCTAAAGGGAATATTTAATGGAAATTGTAATAATGCTGTTCGTTCTTGTCGGTGGCTCTATAGTTTTCTCTGTGTTGAAAAAAAATAAATCATCCGGCAGTTCTCTGGCAGCAGATAATGGCGATGACTCTGATAATAGCGGTTGTGTTCGTAAATGCCTTACATGTGGATATGAAGGGGAAATGAAGACGTGGCTTTCTCATTACATTATTCCTAAATGTATTGTCATTGCAGGTTTTCTGTTAGGTTACATACCGGGTTTGATTTTTATCGCAGTGTACTCGGGGAAGTATAAGTGCCCGGGTTGTGGTGCGATTGGCAAAAACAAGCAGACGATAGATACTATTTAGTTGAATACTCAAATCGGCATTTAGTTTTTACCAATATATGCCGATAGGATGAATCAAGAGCATATTTAAGTAGCAGGAGGAGGGTATTGGTATGTCAATTACACAGGTTTCTCCTAATAGTGTAACTATTAATCCTGTACATGTGAATCCGCAGGTTAAGATAGATCAATCCGCTACTGTACCTCAAGTCAGCCAGGATGCTCAAAAAACAGTTCAGGCGACCAAGACCGATACCGTAACTATTTCTCCGCAAGCTCTGCAAAAGCTGGCAAACGATGGAGATACCCGGGCACAGGAAGTAAAAGAAAATGGTGCTGAGAAAGCTACCGAAGCATTTCAAGGAAAAGCCTAGCACGTTGTAGCCTTCTTAGTCAAAGATGGGAGTATGCCATGGAAATGAATTCGATAACAGGTGATGTCGTTGCGTTCAAGCTGCCGTCTCTTAATGCTGCTGTTTCTTTAACCCAGTCGGCAAAGGGATCTCCTTCAGCCGGTTCCCCTTCCTCAAGTCAGTCGGTGCAATCAAACATTGCAGATCTGAATGCCGACAACAAGGTTTCTGCCACGAACAAACAGGCGCCTGTCGTCAGTAATGAAAGCACGCATAAAACCGTTCGGGCAATGAGCCACATTGTTGAGTCATATAATCCGCAAGGTAAGGTGCGGATTAAATTTATGGACAGCAACAACAATGTCATCTATCAGATCCCGTCAGAGATGGTTGCCAAAACGGAAGATTTGATGGCAAAACCGGAGACAGCCACTAATATAAAAGGGTAGTTCGACGTGATGCTTTTCTTCTGTGGGAACTCTTAAAATCGATATTCGATGTCTACCGTTGGACCCAAAAAACTTGAGTTGTCACTGCCGGCTTTTATGTACTGCGCTTTTAAACCAATGTTTGCCGACAGATGGTTATATATTGTAATGACAGCCCGTGTATCGGCACTTACCCCCCAGGCTATGGAATCATCGACAGGCTCACTCAGACGTCTATAGCCGGCCGGATACGTTACATCGTTGTGAAATGAACCGAGAAGCACATCGCCATTTACAAACAATATGATTTTCTTCCCGAAAGGGATGGTTATGCCTGTGCCAAGAGTAGCCACATTATACGTCTCATTCCGTTTAGCGCTTGCTGTTCTTCCGGAAGATGCAAACGAAATGGCATCATCAACGAATATGCCTTTATATCCGGTATGAACGTTTAATGTGGGGGTCAGCAGATAACCAACGACAACGTCAATATCACTGCGGGATGCTGATGAATTGGCTTTAGCATGATGTATGCTGACAGGAGAATCTGTTACCACCAAATTGTAGTTATCCGATGAAAGAAGATACGTAACAGCAAAATACAGGTTGTTATGTTGGGCTCTTATCGTCGGGCCATACATGAAGCCATATGAGCTTTTAGGAACATCTGCACCTGCAATTCTTGATATGGGAACATATCTGTTATACCAGGACATTGCTCCGACAGAAACCGATACATCTTTCATGGCGGAGTATGCCGGATTGCTTGCAGATACAAACAAGATGGCCAAGGTAAGCACGAGTGTATTAACGCGAATTGTTCGTTTCGGCATGTCGTTGAATTTCTTCTCTGAACGGGCGGTAAAATCAAGTAATGACATTCTGTATACATGGAACTATTTAAATTTACAAGAAAATAGGGTTGCGTATAAAAAAGGCCACATCCGGGGATGCGGCCTTTTTCAACACGATACTAAGATGGATTACCCGGTGGCAGGAACATCGGCAGTAAAAGCCTGGCACCCCTCAATCAACTAACGCTTTTTCAATGCCATATACGTATGTTACATCATCAATACCTAATAATGACAACTCGTCATTGATGCCGGTCAAATCGTTGCCACCGTTTGTAATTTCAACACCACGCTCTATATAATCATGTATTTTACACGCCAATCTAATAGCGGCAACTAAATGGTCATTTACTCCGCATTTCCACGTATCAGTGGTGTGACGACCAATGGAATCTGAATAAATTGGAGGGAGATGCCAGTAGTTCATGACCTTCACGCCTGACGGTACACCAAGTTCCTCAATAATATCATTTATGAAATAATCGTCAGCTTGTAATACGCCTATAGTCAATAGATTGTCCATCGCTTTCAATAAATATAATTTACCGATATCGTGTAGCAATCCGGCCAAATAGACTTCATCCGCATTTATATCATATATCCTGTTACTCGTATGGTTGACTTCTACTGCCAACCAGGAACTCGTAATAGCAACGGTATGACAATGGTGCCACAGCTGTTTGAGATGCTTATTAATAATTACATTATCCGACGTGGTATTTGCCATGCTGGCAGTAAATGCAAGGTTAACAATCTGCTGAGATCCAAGTCTGACAATTGCATTTTTTATGGTGGTTATTGGTGTCTTACCGGAGTTATAGGTGGAATTTGCATGTTTCAGCATTTCAGTGGCTAATGCGGTGTCTTCATGTACTAATTTTATTACTTCTTCTATCCTGTACGTGTGATCGTTCATCATTTGCTGTAATCGTAAGGCAATGTCATGGAAAACAGGAATGTTAATAGGTTGTGATACTAACAGCTTCTGTATCACTCGTCTCTTGTCAACAATTTTGGTCACAACGGTAATCCTTTAGTGCAGCCGACATTTTGTGCTGCAATTATTTCCTGGTTTTGTCAACACTGAGATCCATTCTGGCATAATGTAGTATACTCCTTCAAGAAATACATTCGCTATATGGACAAATTTACAGTAATCCCCCATTGAATTCAACTCAAGTTCATCATTCGTATAAAATACGGGCGGCTCTGATTTCAAATGCGCAACAAATTGCCAATCCGGTTGATGAGGTTTATACTGTTTCACTTATTACTATAGCTGATTTGGAGGGCTCCATGATCTTGTATGTTATGCGGCACACGGAAGCGGTAGAGGGAAGTGACTCCCTGCAGGATGAATGGCGTTATCTGACCGAAAAGGGGCGGAGGAGTGCCGAAAAAATGAGTGCAACAATTGCCAAAAATGGCCCGAAACCGAGGCTGACCCTTACCAGTCCTCTGACCAGGTCTGTTCAGACTGCTGAGATTGCGGCTGGAAAGGCCTGTCGAAAAAACGTGGTGGTTGCAAGTGAACTTCTCCTGCCGGGTGCCGGCATTGATGCCCTGGTCACACATCTGAAAGGGTGCGGTGATGCAAAACGGGTCATGCTGGTCGGTCATGAACCTCAGCTCGGTGTATTGACGGCAACGTTACTCGGGCGACCGGGTGAAACGATTCCGCTGAAAAAAGGTTCCTGCGTGGCTTTGAAATTCGATCAGGATGCGGATGACAAACCGGCTGCTTTTCTCTGGTATGTTGCTCCCGGAAAGAAAAAGATTACCGCTTTCAAAAGGGCATTTCCCGGCAAAAACAACTGACCGATA
>CAIYZD010000070.1 GCA_903930585.1 uncultured Geobacteraceae bacterium
GCATCAAAGTTGTGAAAGCGTTTTCGCTTGAACAGGCCATGATAGAACAGTTTACCAATGCCAATCGCAAGTATTACGATTTCACCAGAAAAATGATAAAATACAATGCGTTGTCGTCTCCGATCATGGAGGTTATCACCTCTTTCGGAATTGCGGCTGTTATTCTATTTGGCGGCAGCAAAGTTCTAGCCAACAAGATGTCGGCGCCGGAATTTTTTTCATTCATTACTGCAATGGCCCTGGTATACTCTCCGTTAAAAAAACTGATAAGTGCGTATGGCAGCGCTCAGCGCTGTATTGGAGCTTCCGAGCGTGTATTTGAAATTATCGACGCAGCTCCCGAAATAATTGACTCCCCTGAAGGCTACCTGCTTACTCCGGATGATAACCGGGTTGAATTCAAACACGTCTCCTTTAAATATCAGGACGAATGCGTTCTCGAAGATGTCTCCCTGATAGCGGAAAGAGGGCAGATGGTCGCCTTGGTCGGCCCTTCCGGAGGGGGGAAAAGTACTCTTGTTTCTTTAATAGCACGCTTTTTTGACACGACTGAAGGATCTGTCCTCATCGAAACGCATAACGTTCGTGATATCTCCAAAGAGAGTCTTATGAGACATATTGCCCTGGTTGATCAAGAAACCATACTTTTTCACGATACGGTTGCGAACAATATTCGTTACGGCAAACCGGGAGCAACAAACGACGAGGTCATAAAAGCCGCCCAGGCAGCGTATGCGCATGATTTCATCCTGGACATGCCGGACGGCTATCAGACCAGTATCGGAGATCGTGGCGTCAGGCTTTCCGGGGGGCAGCGTCAGAGGATCTGCATTGCCCGTGCACTCCTCAAAAATGCGCCGATACTGATACTTGACGAAGCAACCAGCGCTCTTGATACCGAGAGCGAACAGATGGTGCAAAAAGCGCTGGATAACCTGATGGCCGATCGCACCACGTTTGTGATTGCCCACAGGCTCTCAACAATTCTTCATGCAGATAAAATTATTGTTCTGGAGAACGGCCGGATAGTTGAGAGTGGGTCTCACCATGATTTAATCCGTAAGAGTGGACTTTACAGCAGGCTATGCACGACACAGTTTGGAAAAGAGTAAGAAAATGGAAGCATTTACAGTTCCAAATACAGCCATAACATGCGGGATTAGCATCGTAATTCCGAACTACAATGGTGAGCAACTGCTGCGTGAAAACCTGCCCTCCGTCTTTGCGGCTGTTAAACATTGGCAGGGTGCTACGGAAGTTATCATCGTCGATGATTGCAGCACGGATGGCAGCTGCCTTCTTGTTAAAAACATGTTTCCAGAGGCACGATTACTTATGAATCCTCATAACGTTGGGTTTTCAAAGACGTGCAACGTTGGAATGGCATCCGCAAAATTTTCCATACTGTTCTGCATTAACACCGACGTGGAGGTTCAAGTTGATTTGCTTACACTACTCGCACCGCATTTTGCAGATCCTGACCTGTTTGCCGTCTCTCCACGTATCATTGTCGAGCGCGAAGGTAAAAATCAGGGTGCAGTAATTGCTGCCTATCGCAGAGGTTTTATTAGAGGCGGGTTTATAGGAATGAATGATGAGCTTCCGGTTCGAGAAAATCTATATGCTGTTGGCGCATGTGTTGCCTACGACGCCCAAAAATTTAAGGCATTAAAAGGGTATTGTGAA
>CAIYZD010000071.1 GCA_903930585.1 uncultured Geobacteraceae bacterium
CCTATAGTTTTGCAGGAGCCAACCAGATTTCATATCAGTGTTTTTGGTGCGGTGAATGTTGGAACTGGACCGCTCGTACACCAAATGAGTGAAATTTTTAATGCGGTTACTTTTTTGGATTTTCTCAAAAATCTCCTATCTTTTCGAATGCCCCAGAAAGTAATTCATCTGATCCTTGATAACAGCAGATATCATCACGCAAAATTACTGGAACCGTGGCTGAAGAAGCACAAAAAGGAAATTGTTCTCGACTTTCTACCCCCGTATAGCCCTCAATTGAATCCTATCGAACGGGTGTGGAAACAGACAAGACAAAAAGCTACACACAATCGATATTTCCCTGCGCTTCTTGACCTCATCCAAGCTGTTCAAATGCAGTTCTCCCATTGGAGTCTACCTAATGATACACTGACTCAATTATGCACAATCAGTTAAGGCGCTGTGTATAGCAGAGACGCCATTGTAAAACAACAAGCACATCCGGAGAGGACAAAAAAATGATATCCTTTGTTTTTTTGTTTTGGGACTTTGAGCAGGTATCTGATAGCCGAAGAGAATAAATGCAGAAATCCGCAGGCTGGAACCAGCGTAGAACCATCCTGTCAGAATACGTATATATAGAAGCTCCCTTAATGAAGACTTATAATAATTAACCCGGACCTTGACCGTTAAGGTAATGCTAAACAGCGGTATCATGGAGGACAAAGAACCCGGGTTGAAAATTTATTCATTTGCAGCAGATGAGCAAGGGGGATATTATGCCTGATATTGCCGATTTTACCTTAAAAGATATGGTAGAGGTGTCCGCTGCACTGCGATCTATGGGATCCGGTGCTGCCAGTATGGAAGAAGTGGCTGACAAAATCGTTCATTACCTGTATGATAATCTCACGGAAAAAGACGGTAAAGGAAACGCCAGTATCCTTGTCCGCCTCTTCAAGACCCATCCTTATGCAGACCTCGATGATAACCTGCAGACATTTGCATCCGGCATCATGAGAGCCTCCCCGGTCTCAGATAAAATGAAATGCCTTGTCCTGCTGGCAAGCGCCGGTATGCTGCCGGAGTGGAACTCGCGCAAACAATCCGCGGGCCACAAGGCAATCCCCCTACCCAGCGAACATTTCATCGAATCGTTCCCAATGATCACGCAGCTTATCCAGCAACTGGGACTTGAGGTTAATACCCTGTTACAGCCCGATCCGGCAGTTGTCATGGACATGGCACAGAAAACCTACAATGTTTTCCTGATACCGGATGCGGTCGGCAGCATCTACGTGCCGGCCCAGAAAGATTTTGTCATCCCATTCAAGGTCCAGTCGGTCCTCGGCTTTGGTGGCATACTGCCATCCGGAAATCTCTTTGCAATCATCCTGTTTTCCAAAGTGAAGCTCTCCCGCCAGACCGCTGACATGTTCCGGTCGCTTGCATTAAGCGTGAAGATTGCCATCCTGCCTATCGATGGCAGGGCGGTTTTCTCGGTTGCACATAAACATAAGGAAAAGTAAGCGGAGGAATGAACGTTATGGATACCGTAATAACAACCGACAATATACATGCCCTTGAATCCATGGTGACCTCACTGACCGAACTGCTTTCAGTTCAGGAAACCGTAGTCAGCGAGCAGTCCGAACGGCTCAGGCAGAACGAATCCCGGTTCCGGGCAATTTTCAATGGTTCGAACGATGCGATCATGCTTCTGACCGAAGAAGGTTTCTTTGACTGCAATCCCAGTGCTTTGAAAATATTTGGCATTGCAACAAAAGAGGAGTTCGTGAAATTCCATCCTGCTGAATTATCCC
>CAIYZD010000072.1 GCA_903930585.1 uncultured Geobacteraceae bacterium
CCGGATTGCCCTCCTCAACATTGAACGATCCCGGGCCCAGTACCAGATCCAGCGTTCAGACCTCTTCCCGAAAGTTAACGCCACGGGAGGCGCCTCATTCCAGCGGATCCCCCAGGGTTTTTCTGCCAGCGGAGCGCCCGTGACGGTCGATCAGTACAGTGTCGGCGTCGGGCTCCTCTCCTATGAGCTGGATCTGTTCGGGCGTGTCCGGAGCTTAAAGGATCAGGCTCTGGAACAGTTTCTTGCCACCGAACAGGCCCGGCGCAGTGTACAGATCAGCCTGATTTCCCAGGTTGCTTCCGGTTACCTCTCCCTGGCCGCCGATCAGGAGCGGCTGAAACTTGCCAGAGAGACCCTGACGAGCCAGCAGGATTCTTATCAGCTTTTCCAGCGCCGTTTCGCGGCGGGCATCTCGTCCGACCTTGATCTTCAGCAGGCCAGGGCTAGTGTCGAAGCGGCACGGGTTGACATCGCCCGCTACACCACCCTCATTGCTCAGGATAAAAACGCCCTCATTCAGCTGGTCGGCTCGTCACTCCCGGCGGATCTTTTTCCGTCAACTCTCTCGGAAAACCTTACCGTCGTGAAAGACGTACCGGCCGGTCTGCCGTCCGAAGTGCTGCTGAGACGCCCCGACATCGTCCAGGCGGAAGGGGTGCTCAAGAGCGCTAATGCCAATATCGGAGCTGCCCGAGCGGCATTTTTTCCGAAGATCACTCTGGTCTCCTCTGTCGGCTTCGGCAGCAACGAATTGAGCACTCTTTTTAAGTCGAATTCGCTTGCCTGGGGCTTCGCTCCGAACATATCACTGCCGATCTTCGACGGCGGAAGCAACACGGCTAATCTGAAGGTAGCGGAGATCAATCGCGATATCATGGTCGCCCAATATGAGAAGGCTATTCAGTCGGCTTTCCGGGAAGTGGCCGACGCGCTGGCCCAGCGCGGAACTATTGATGAGCAGTTATCGGCCCAGCAAGCTCTTACTGACGCGACTTCCACACGCTATCGCCTCTCTCAGGCACGTTTTGACAAGGGGGTCGACAGTCATCTGAGTGTCCTTGATTCTCAGCGTTCTCTCTATGCTGCCGAGCAGAATCTGATCAGCGTACGCCTTTCCCGGCTGACCAATCTTGTCACCCTGTACAAGGTCCTGGGGGGGGGCGACAAAGAGTGATCAAGGCGTATACAGCGGTAGTAATCTCAAGTTCCCGCTTGCTTTTTTCTGATCTTGATGTATAAATTTTGTAATTTACCAGATTGCAAAGGTTTTACGTGATTCAGGCACTTGGACATAGTACGATAGAAACTGTGCGCGCTCTGGGACGAACCGGCTGGTTTCTGCTCTATTCGCTCTACATGATTGTCCGGCGTCCCGGCAGTCTGGTACATGTTCTGAAGCAGGTCCGCTTTATCGGCACAAAGTCATTATTCGTGATCGTGCTGACCGCCGCATTCACCGGTATGGTTCTCGGACTGCAGGGGTATTACTCCCTGTCCAAGTTCGGCTCCGAGGGGATGCTGGGGACTGCCGTGGCACTCTCGCTGATTCGTGAGCTTGGACCGGTGCTGGCTGCCCTGATGGTCACCGGTCGGGCCGGAAGCGCCATCACCGCCGAAATCGGCATCATGCGCATCACCGAGCAGATTGACGCGCTGGAAACCATGGCGCTCGACCCGTTCAAGTATCTTGTCACCCCCAAGTTCATCGCCGCCATGATCTCACTCCCCCTGTTATGCGCCATTTTTGATGTAATCGGCATCTACGGCGGCTGGCTGGTTGGCGTCAAGCTGCTGGGAGTCAATCCCGGCGCCTATTTCTACGAAATGGAAAATTCGGTAGTCTGGCGCGACGTATACTCCGGTATTTTGAAATCATTCTCTTTTGGCATCATCATCGCGTGGATCGGCTGTTACAAAGGATACTACGCAGGTCATGGTGCGGAAGGGGTCTCCAAAGCCACTACCGAGTCGGTCGTGTTAACCTCCGTCATCATTCTGGTGTGGGACTACTTCCTCACGTCGGTACTGCTTTAACATGATTACGCTGCGAAATATTCATAAGTCATTCGGCACACAGAAGGTACTCGACGGACTCGATCTCGATATTCCGGCCGGTCAAATCACCGCAATAATCGGCCCCAGCGGCGAAGGTAAAAGTGTGCTTCTGAAACACCTGATCGGTTTGCTCCAGCCGGACAGCGGAGCCGTAGAGGTTGATGGCGAAAGTATTCTTAACCTGCGCCGTTCCGAGTTAAACCGGATCCGCGAAAAATTCGGCATGTTATTCCAGAACGTGGCGCTCTTCGATTCGATGACGGTTTTTGAAAATGTTGCCTTTCCTCTACAAGAGAAAACGACTTTTTCGAAGAGCGAGATTAGAAGCAAAGTAGCTTCTGCCCTCGAAGATGTCGGGTTGAAGAATATTGACGGCAAGTTTCCGGATGAACTCTCCGGCGGTATGAAAAAACGGGTCGGCCTGGCACGGGCGGTGGTGCTTAATCCAAAGATCATCCTGTTCGATGAGCCGACGACCGGCCTTGACCCGATCATAAAGCGCGCGATCCATCAGCTCATCAAGGACACCCACGCCAAGTTCGGTTTCACGGCGGTGATCGTATCGCACGAGATTCCGGAAATTTTCGATGTGGCACAGAATGTGGCCATGCTGTTCCGAGGGAAGATCCTTCAGCATGGCACACCTGATGAAATAATACATTCCACCGATCCGGCCATCAGGCAGTTCATCAGCGGCAGTCTTGACGGCCCGATCCAGATGGTTTAGCAACGAGGTCCGATATGAACATGGTAAAACTTGAAATGATGGTTGGCACCTTTATGCTGATTGGTATCCTCTGCCTCGGATATGTCTCAATCAAGCTGGGTAAAATGGAAATTTTCGGTGGTGATTTTTACAACGTTGTTGCCACCTTTGATTCGGTTTCCGGCCTGAAGCCGGGAGCAAAAGTTGAGGTTGCCGGCGTCGAGGTCGGAAAAGTTGACCATATAGCACTCGATGCAAAAAGCGGTGATCGGGCCTTGGCGTATCTTAAAATAAAGTCAGGAGTAAAGATCACCGATGATGTCATCGCTTCAGTACGAACAAGCGGGATTATCGGCGATAAATTCATCAAGCTCCGTCCCGGTGGATCTGAGAAAATGTTAAAAAATAACGATACCATTCACGAAACCGAGTCGGCCATTGATATCGAAGAACTGGTCAGCAAATTTATTCACGGCAAGGTTGAGTAACTTTTTTACCAAAGGAATGTAGCGATGAAATCACTGTTGTGTACATGCATGGCTCTTGTGGCTCTGTTTGCCGGTGCCGGCATCGCGTCTGCGGCCGAAAATCCGACGGCGCCCCAGACTGTTCTGACCCTTGATGACTGTGTCCGTCTGGCTCTAAAAGCGGCTCCGGAACTGGGCGAAGCCCAGAGCGACATTGCTCTGGCAACAAGCAAGCTCGATGAGGCAAAGTCGTACCGTTATCCGCAGATGGATATGACTACCCTGGTCGGACCGGCGCCCGCTGCACACCGGTCTGATATTATTCCCACCATCAAGACCGACATCCCCTTCAGCATCAATGCGCTTACCTGGTTTACCAGCGCCGATGCCACCATCATCCAGCCGCTTTATACCTTTGGCAAGATTTCCGAGAATATGAAGGCCGCAACGCACGGTATCGAAGTTGACCGGTCCCGCAAGCAGCAACGCGCCAACGAAATTGTCCTGAAGGTGCACGAGTACTATAACGGTCTGCTGCTGGCCCGCGAAATGAAAGAGCTGGTGCTGGAGATAGAGGAAATCCTGATACGGGCACGGGAGAAGGCCCAGAAGTTACTCAATCAGGGGTCAGATACCGTTGATGAAATGGATCTCTATAAACTGGATGCCTTTTCCGGGATGGCGACAAAATATCTTGAAGAAGCAAAGAAGGGTGAGGCTCTTGCTCTGGCGGCCCTGAGAGCACGCATGGGAATGCCGGTTGACGCCCCGCTCGAAGCCGGAACCGAGCGACTGGTTATTATGGATGCCGAGATTCCTCCCCTTGCGACATATCTCGATAATGCCCGCGCACGTCGCCCGGAATTCCATCAGATTGAGGAGGGGCTAAAAGCGCGTGCGGCACTGGTTGAAGCAGCCAAAGCCAACTATTACCCCGACATTTTCCTGGGCGGACTCTTCTCCTGGGCCTATGCGGAGGAACGTGACCGGGTCCGGAATCCCTATATCAACGATCCGCTCAATCATTTCAACGCCGGCGTTGCTCTTGGGGCGCGCTGGAAACTCGATTTCGGCATAACCGGCGCAAAAGTGGCCGGGGAGCGTGCTCAGTACAACCGACTGCTCAGCACTCGCGAGTATGCCGATGCCAACATTCCGCTCCAGGTAAAAAAGTATTATCTGGATCTTGTCGAAGCCAGAAACAGTGCCGCAGCAACGCGAAAAGCCTATTTAAATGCAAAAAAATGGGCGGTCACCGCGGTAGCCAACTTTGATTTCGGCATGGGACCAGCCAAGGATATATTTGAGGCTCTTGAAGCCTATTCAACCATGCGCTCGGATTTTTTCAAATCGATCTACAATTATCGAATTGCCACCGCTAATCTTGACTACGCGACGAGTGAGCCGTTGCGCAGTCAGGAACCATAATCAGGAGGAGATACTATGGTGAAACAATTAGTACTGATAGTAACGTTATCGCTATTTGCGGTTTCGGCTGCATGGGCAGGCCCGACTGAAGAGGTAAAAAAGACCGTTGATGAAGTTGTGTCTATTGTCGCCGATAAAGAAATGAAGAAAAACGACACAAAGCGCCGCCAGGCCCTCAAAAAAGCAATAGGCGGCATATTTGATTACACTGAAATGGCAAAGCGCTCACTTGGTAAACACTGGACGGCGCGTACGCCGGCAGAGAAAAAACAATTTTCCGACCTTTTTGCGACGCTGCTTGAAAATTCGTACGCCGGAAAGATCGAGTCTTACAACAATGAGAAGATCGTCTATCTCAAGGAAAGCGTAGAAATCGATTATGCCGAGGTAAAGTCAAAAGTTGTCACTGCGGCTCGGGACGAGTTCACCCTAGATTACCGTCTGTTCAAGCCGAACGGCAAGTGGATGGTATACGATGTCATTATCGAAGGGGTAAGTCTTGTTTCGAATTATCGCAGCCAGTTCAACAAAATTGTCACCAACAGCGGCTATGACAAGCTGGTTAAAAAACTGCAAAGTAAAAATGAGGAATTGAAGGCGCCATAATTGATGTGAAATATCTTGACACCCACTTTACGGCTGTGATAAACGGGTCAAGTACGCAGTTTCGGAAGTTTTTGCAGAACGTTGCAAGTACCACGTGTTTGACCAGGCTTTGCGCTTTTCCTGCATCAGACTCCAGAAACTTAAGCGGTAACCAAACGTTCCGGCGCGAGACCGGACAAAAAGGAGGCAGGAAATGGCACAGGGTAAAGTTAAATGGTTCAATGACACAAAAGGGTTTGGTTTCATCGAGCAGGAAGGCGGCGAAGACGTTTTCGTTCACTTTTCCGCAATCACCGGCGAAGGTTTCAAATCGCTTGCCGAAGGCGATGCGGTATCATTTGAAATCACCCAGGGTCCTAAAGGCCTGCAGGCTGCTAACGTAGTCAAGAAGTAATTTCTGTTGAAATGTGTCGTTGCCAAAGCCCGCTGGTTTCAGCGGGCTTTTTTCGTGGCTTTGGTCCATGGCCCTTTTTTTCGCTGTTCCGACGCTCTCTGAACGCTTCCAGTTCTACCCCCCCACAAGAGTCCTGCATCTCCTTCACGTCCCAACACCTTCAGTGCTTCCATCACCTTGCCCTTTTCTGAGGGCAGATGCCAGAGCAACAGCGCCTTCTGAAGCCCCTTTTCACGGTCACTGGTCGCACTGTAGACACGCTTTCCGGTCATCGGATCAATACCGCTGTAGAACATGCACGTGGCAATGGTACCGGGTGTCGGGGTGAAATCCTGAACCTGCTCCACTTTTATCCCCATCTGTTTAAGCGTCAGAGCCAGTTCAAGCATATCGGCCAATGTACAGCCGGGATGCCCCGAAATAATGTACGGAACGATAAACTGACGTTTACCAAGCCGGTCGCTTTCCTCCCTGAACCGGTCAAGGAACGTTTCAAATGCTTTTTTCCCCGGTTTACGCATGATATCCGTTACGCGGTCCACCAAGTGCTCCGGGGCAACTTTCAAGAGACCGCTGACATGGTGACCGGTCAGTTCGCTGAAGTAAGCGGGTTGGCGCTCCAGCAAGTCGTACCGTACGCCCGATGAAACCGCTGTATGGTGCACACCTTCAAGGGAACGAACCGCCTGCAGCAGTGACGTGGCGGGTTTGTCGCCAGTGGACAGATGAGGGCAGATTGCGGGGAAAATGCAGCTTTCGCGCAGACATTGCTTCATGGCATCCGGGTTGCCGCACCCCAAGCCGAACATGTTGGCCGTCGGACCGCCTATGTCGCTCACCGTGCCGCGAAACCAGGATTTGCGGGTCAGAGCTGAAATCTCGGCAAGAATTGAGCGGATGCTGCGAGACTGGATCGATTTACCTTGATGCATCGTGATGGCGCAAAATGCACACCCGCCGAAACAACCGCGATGACTGGTGATCGAGGTTTTGATCTGCTCCCATGCCGGAATCGTTTCAGAATAGGAAGGATGAGGGCCTTTTTCAAACGGCAAGGCATAGACGGCGTCCATTTCCATTTCAGACAGCGGGAGCGCCGGAGGAATACAGACCAGCCTCCGGTTGCCATGCTGCTGAAGCACTATCCGGGCAGACCAGGGATTTTGCTGGAGGAACGCCAGACGGAACGCCTCGGCAAATTTTTCTTTTGAGGTGGAGATTTCCTCATACGACGGTATTTCGACATGGGGAGCATCACCAAACAGCCCGCAGTGGTATGCAGTGCCCCGCACGTCACGGATCTCGCCGATCCGATCGCCATTGCGCATCCGCTCGGCAACTTCCAGAATCGCCCGTTCCGCCATGCCGTAAATCAGCAAATCCGCTTTGGCGTCAAACAGGATCGAGCGACGCACCTTGTTTTCCCAAAAGTCGTAGTGAGCAAAGCGTCGAAGCGACGCTTCAATACCGCCGATCACGACCGGCACATCCTTGAAGGCTTCCTTCAGGCGCGCGGTGTAGACCATCGTGGCACGATTGGGGCGTGCCCCATGGTGGTTGCCGGGGGTGTACGCATCGTCATGACGCAGCTTGCGCGCCGGAGTATAGTGGGCCACCATCGAATCCATGGCGCCCGCCGACACGGCAAAGAACAGCCGGGGCCGGCCTAGTGCCATGAACGGCTCTTTCGAGCGCCAGTCCGGTTGTGCGATGATGCCGACCCGAAAACCGTGAGCCTCAAGCCATCGGGCCAATAGTGGCACGCCGAAAGCAGGGTGATCGATGTAGGCATCGCCGCTGACGAAAATAACATCAAGCTCACGCCAACCCCGTTGGCGAAACTCCTCTTGTGTTGTGGGAATGAATGGCATAGGTCAGGGGAACAGCGCCAGACCTTCCAACCCCATCGTTTCCGGGAATCCGCAGACAAGATTCATATTCTGCACCGCCTGGCCGGAAGCGCCTTTTACCAGGTTATCAATTGCCGAGATAATGATGATTCGTCCGTTACGGGCATCAACCAGTGGAGCAATATCACAGAAGTTGGAGCCACGAACGAACGCAGTGGACGGGAGAGCGTCGTTCGAAAGAATTCGCACGAACGGCTCACCATCGTAGAATTCCCGGTACAGCGCCCCAATCGTTTCTTTGGTAATCGCTTTGGTGGGGGTGGCATAGATGGTTGACAGGATACCCCTGTCCATCGGTACCAGGTGCGGCGTGAAAGTGATCTTAAGTTGTTCTCCGGCCAACAGCGAGAGTTCCTGCTCGATCTCGGGGGTATGCCGATGCACTCCACCGACGCCGTAGGCTTTAAACCCTTCATTCACCTCGCAATACAGGCTGTCAACCTTGGCGGAACGACCGGCGCCGGTTACGCCGGAAGCGGAGTCGGCAATGATGCTTGTCAGATCGACCAGCCCCTTTTTCAACAGCGGAGCAAGACCAAGGATAATGCTGGTCGGGTAGCAGCCCGGATTGGCAACCAACTTTGCCCCCTTGATTTTGGCCCGTCGAAGTTCAGGTAAACCATAAACAGCCTTTTTCAGGTTGGCAGGATTAAGATGCGTTTCGTACCATTCCCCGTACACTGCCGGGTCGGAGAGTCGGTAATCGGCAGATAGATCGATAACTTTTTTGCCAAGCTTGAGAAAGGTCGGCACTACCTCCATCGCCGCTTTGTGAGGCAGCGCGGTGAAGATTATATCCGCTTTATCGGCTACCCGCACCGGTTCCAGATTTTCCAGCACGATATCGCACCGCCCCTTAAGCGTCGGGAATATATCGGAAATACGTTTTCCGGCACTCTGCTCGGAAGTCAGGCAGGTCACGGCCACCTCGGAGTGACAATGGAGGATACGGATCAATTCCAGTCCGGTGTAGCCGCTGGCACCTACAATAGCTATGTTCAACATGCATTACTCCTTATTATGCTTCTTTCGTCTTCTTGTTCTTCATGCCCTACACTGTCCGCGGATGAAGAAACACTTTTACATAAATAGCTCCGTATTTCAATTACACAATTATGACGACCAGAAGTGAACCGGCTTCAGGACGCAGTCCGGCTGAACCCTTGACATGCCGGGATATTATGATTACTGTTTCAACATAAATTCTTACATATTTCCCATCAGCAGGTAGCGATCACAATGAATATTTCACACCGTATATCACGTCTTCTTTTCGCTGCATGGTTGTGTGCAGTCACTCTTAGCGGCTGCAGCAATAAAAACGATGCACCGCTGTTTCTTGAATCGAATCGCAAGGGAGGGGTTGCCGAAGCGCCGGTCAAAGAGGTCCCGACCGATATTCTTGCCACGCAGAAGGCATTCAGTAATGTATCGAAAAAAGTAACCCCTTCCGTTGTCAACATATCGACTGTCAGCCGGAAAAAAATCATTCAACCGTTTTTTGAGGCCAATCCGTTTTTCGAAGATTTTTTCGGAGCCCCGCAAACCCGGCGGGATAAAAGTCTCGGCTCAGGCTTTTTGATCAGCAAGGATGGCTACATCGTAACCAATGATCATGTTGTACGCGATGCCGAAAGTATTCAGGTCAAGCTCTCAAATGACAAAGTCTATGACGCCAAAGTGGTCGGCGGTGATCATAAAACCGACATCGCCGTTATCAAGATCAATGCAACCGACCTCCCGGCTGCGGTATTGGGCAATTCCGATACGCTTGAGGCCGGTCAGTGGGCAATTGCCATCGGCAATCCATTCGGTCTGGATCGGACTATGACGGTTGGCGTCATATCTGCCACCGGGCGCTCAAATGTCGGCATTGAAACCTACGAAAACTTTATTCAGACTGATGCCTCCATCAACCCCGGCAACTCCGGGGGACCCCTTCTGAACGTTTACGGTGAGGTGATTGGTATCAACACGGCTATTGTGGCTGCCGGACAGGGGATCGGGTTTGCGATCCCGATTAACATGGCCAAGCCGGTTTTTTCCCAGTTGATTCAAAAAGGGAGTGTCAGTCGCGGCTATATGGGGGTCACGATCCAGCCGGTAACTGAAGATCTGGCCCACTCTTTCGGCTTGAAACAGGCCAGGGGGGCTCTGGTCAACGATGTTATCAAGGGGAGTCCGGCCGACAAGGCCGGTATCCGGCAGGGGGATGTCATAACAACCCTGAACGGCAGCGAAGTTAAAGACCCCTCGCACCTGCAGCGGTTAGTTGCGGAGACGGGAATCGGTAAAACTGCAAAAATATCTATCTTCCGTGATGGAAAGGCGCTTGAGTTGAGCATAAGCCTGGCAAGTGCTGACAGTGCGCCGAAACAACAACACCAGCGCGAGGGACGCGGCGGGCCCGAACAGGATGGTGAAGCCGATCTGCTCGGCTTGATAGTTGAAGACGCCGAACAGGGTGACGGTGTTGTGGTCGTTGATGCACAGCGTGGCGGAATAGCCGCTGAATCGGGCATCAAGCGAGGAGACGTGATTATATCGATTAACCGCAAACGGACTCAAACCACGGTGGAATACACCAGGATCGTCCAACAGGCCGGCCGAGGCGGTAACCTGACAATTCTGGTGCGGCGCGGTGATGCAAGCATCTACTTTGCATTACGCATTAAATAATGGTATGGTGGCGAAACGTCATTATATGAGGGACATCATCCATGACCTTGTTAGATAATCCGGATCAGGCAAAGCGGCTGGCCAGAGCCATTCTCTCCGACGTGGCCATGTACAACAAGGAGAAGGTCGAGAGCGGCATCAAGAACGACGATATCTTTGACGTTCTTAAAGAAGAAATTGAAGAGGGACGCCAGCATTTTCTCGGCCGGGTATCCCCTGATCTGAACCCGGAGTTGATCTACGGGACCGCCGTTGTCGATGTGCTGATCAAACGGGCCGGTAAGATCGAATCTTCCATCTGGTAACGAATTGCCATACGCATTATTTCCGCAAAGGCGTACCTGTTTCGGTGCGCCTTTGCTATTTGTCGAGGAACTCTATGAACCATATTTCACTCATTTTTCCCCCCGAGAATGAACCGGTCAGGCTTGACCTGTTTCTCAGCCAGGAACTGGGGGGCGAGTCCCGCGCAGCAGTTCAGAGACTGATCGAAACCGGCAGCGTACTGGTCGATGGCAAACAGGTGCGCCCGTCGCTGAAGCTGAAAGGGGGGGAGGAGATCGAGGTCGATATCCCGGCACCGTTACCGGCCCAGCCGCTGGCTGAGGCGATCCCGCTGGAAGTGCTGTATGAAGACAGCGATCTGATCGTGATCAACAAAGCAGCCGGAATGGTCGTACACCCCGGTGCCGGCAACACCAGCGGTACTCTGGTGAACGCTCTCCTGGCCCACTGTCGGGATCTGGCCGGCATCGGTGGTGAACTCCGCCCCGGCATCGTCCACCGACTCGACAAAGGAACGTCCGGTGTGCTGGTGGCCGCAAAGCATGACCGGGCCCATCAAGCGCTGTCGGAGCAGTTCAGTGCTCACTCGGTCAAGCGCATTTATCAGGCTCTGATCTATGGTTCACCGCCGGAGGATACCGGCAAGATCGAGGGGATTATCGGCCGCCATCCGACCGAGCGGCTGCGCCTGTCAGGTAAGGCCAGAAACGGAAAACATGCGGTCACCCGCTGGAAGGTAAAGGAACGCTACGGCAGGATTTCACTGGTGGAATTGCGACTGGAAACCGGACGTACCCATCAGATCCGGGTACACCTTACCGAAGCCGGTTTTCCGCTGCTGGGAGACCCGCTCTACCCGGACGGAGGGCGCTGTAACAATCTCCCCGATACACAGCTGCGCGGGATGATCAACCGCATTGGCCGTCAGGCGCTGCACGCCCGCTGCCTCGGTTTTATTCATCCGACACGTGGCGAATATATGGAATTTACCACCGAACCGCCGGAGGATATGCAGGAATTGCTGGCGTATCTCAGAAAGGAGAAAAAATAAGCAGTTCTTCCAGTCGGAGCAACTGTTCCAGGTTCCGGCTTAAATACACGGGGCAGCCAAGTTGCTCCGGTACGCGCAGGTCAACGTCATAGCGGTCGCCGACAAACAGCGCTTCATTCGGAACCAACCCGATCTGTTCCAGAATCCTGCCCACCATCTCCTCATCCGGCTTGGGCCGCCAGGCGTCATCGATGGCAAAGATGCCCCTCATAACCCCGTCCAGCCCCAGATAATTCACGATACGCGCCGTCAAGACTCGATTGTTGTTCGTGTAAATGTAAAGCGAGTACCGTTCCGCAAGGCGCTCCAGCATGCGGATTACCCGCTCGTCCCGCACCAGAAATGCTTCCGGCCGTAAAGTGCGCTCAAAAAAACGATGCAACTCCTGTACGCTTCCCCCCAGCTCCCTGCATACGGCCGAGATAGTCTGGACCGTGCCGCTTTCCTCCGTAAGCATCTGCCGGGTAGACGCCACCAGCTCCCCTGCTTCAGCCGGAGTAAGTCTCTTAAGGCCTGCAATATACGTTACTGAAGCATTCTGGATCTCGGCGGCAAAGCGGTCGCATACATACAGGGTAGCGTCCAGATCGAACACGATCCCGCGAATTTCAGCAGATGTGAATAGTGACTTCACCCTCCAATCCTGCGTTGGCAGAGCAATCGGGGAGCAGACACGCCCCTGGACTGGATCAGCAGTTTGAAGGTGTCGCCCATCCCCCCCTCCGGCATGATCAGCTTTTTGAGCGTCAGTCGGAGCCGCAGCTTTTCCTCGGCGGAAACGTCCGAACGCTCGATATCCTCAATTTCCTCGATGATGCCGGTCGAGAGGAGGAAGCGGTACTGCTCGCCGAACCAGTCGCTCTTGAGTCCCAATTCTTCTCCGCACATCATCAATGTGGTGAAGTCGACGTGGGCGGTAATGTCCTGCAAGCCGGGACGGAGGTACGGATTTTCCTCAACCTGATGCCGATAATAACAGAGCAGCGTCCCGAGCTTGCGATGCGGCGAATACAGCTCGGTCGCAGGATAACCGTAATCAATCGTCACGATGAAACCGCGGTTAAGGGCGTGCGTTGCCGTGGCCAGCCACTTCGGTGCGTTCAGGTTGATTTCAGCCTGCTGGCCGGGGTAGAGTTCTACGGCAACACGTTTCAGATGGGCACCAAGTTCTGGTGTCGAGAGTTCGCCCACCTCCTCGGTAAACTCGCCATCCTTGAGCGTAACGTACAGTTCACGAAGCCCCTCGGCGGTCATCATAACCCGATGTACCGGAAGAGCATCGATCAACTCATTGGAGTAGAGGCAACCACTGAAGGTAAAGCTGCCCGAGGCGAATTCCTCCGGGGAAAGCCAGGAAAGCCGGTCTATATGTGCGGCCAGCATCTCCCGTTGCGCCGCCTCTAATGACGGCTCCTTCTCCACCAGCACCAGATTCACCCCGTGGTACATCCCCTGTTCGCGCTCGGCCAGATAGTCCATGATATCGCACGCAAGGCGGCCATTGGCGGCGCCGCACTCAACCAGGGTAAACTCGGCCTGACTCCCCATGCTCCGCCACATCTGGGCGATTTCCCGCGCAATCACCCGCCCATACGCAGCATGTACGGTGATGCTGGTATAGAAATCCCCCTCGGCGCCGACTTTTCGCCCCGAAGAGGTATAGTAGCCAAGCCCCGGTTCATACAGGCAGGTCGCCATGAAATCGGCAAAGGTGATGCGCCCCTGTTCGGCAATGCGGGCGGCGATGATGCCCTCTAGTGGTGACGTTTCGGTCATAGTATGGGTTCCTGTACAAATGTTCCTAAAATGGATTTTGGGGTTACGGTTTTTTTGCCATCCAACTTTTGAGTCCGATGAAAAGCCAGCAGCATCTTTTTCCGTATTTTTGAATCGGTTTCGCCAATATATCGGACGCCTTTTTTGATGGGCCACTGCAACTATCAAAATTAAATCGGACTCAATGGAATAGAACAAGCAATAGGGGAAATGAAAGAGGACTTTGCTGCGGATAGTACCTCGTACTTTTTTTGCGGCAAGAATTCATAGTTCATGACAATTCGGCAATGGCTCTTTCAAAAACTTCGTTGCCGGGAATTCCCTGAACTTTACCTTGGCGATAGTCTTCAAGTCGCCGCTCCGCTTCATTCAGCCACAATTGTTCTACTTCCGAAACATTCGGTTCGTCCAGGCTCAATAGAAGTTTTCCGACAAGATTGGCCCTGGAGTGCATATCCAGACTGAGTGCCTCTGATTCAATTTGTTGGATTGGCATTGGCATACGCGTAGCTCCATTCGTTACTGTAATGCTTTCAATTTATATCAAAGCTCCACCTTTGGCTATATGATTTCAATATCCGCAACAATCCGGTGCACTACAATTTCATTTCAATATAGGCCACATCGCTTTATCCCTTCCTCGCGCCCTTCTCACCCTCCTTCTCTTTCCCCCGGTACAACTCCCGCATTTCCTTCACCTGCCGCTTGACCTCCTTGCGTAGTTCCGCCGGTTCCAGCAGTTCGGCGTGAACGCCGTAGGAGAGAATCCAAGAGATCAGTTCCATCTGCCCGGCCGCCTTGAATTCTACGATCACCCTGCCTTCGGCATCGGTGCTGATCTTCTGCCCCGGCATCCAGATCCGGTCTTTGACCGTGTGAGCAATCTCGGCGGAAAAGCGGACTCTGACCTTCATCGGGGTGTCGCTTACCAGGCCGAAGGCGCTGCTGAAATGGGCCTCCGGTTGGTAGCTCTCCGGTATCTCGAAACGCTGGCGGGTGATCTCCAACCCACGGATCCGCTCCAATGCGAACAGGCGCATGCCGGAACGATTATGGGCATTCCCGAGCAGATAAATTCCCCCCTTGTGAAAGACCAGGGTGTAGGGGTCGATCTCGTACTCCTCTGCCGCACCCTTGTTCTTTTTGGCATACTTCAGCCGGATACGGTACTGCTGCAGCAACGCTTTCTGCAGATCTTCCACAAAGGCTGCGGCCGGGGTGTAGTCGCGCGCTCCGTGCAAGAGCGGCAGTGACACCCGCGCGATTCGCTCCAGATGAGCGGCGTGGCGGTCGGGAAGTACCGAATGGATGCTTTTGAACAGCTCATCAATCTCGGCCTGAAACGGCGTGCCGGCCAAATGAGCCCCCAGTGAGCGGAGCAGGTAGAGCGACATCAGCTGCGGGAGGGTAAAGGTAATCGGAGGGAGGTTGCGTGATCTGGTCAGAAAGCTGTAGACCTTTTTCCCGTCGCTCCATTCGGTCGTCAACGCGTAACCGGCCTGTTCCACAGCGTTCAGGTCGCGATGAATGGTACGCCGGTCTACATCACACTCTTCCGCCAGTTCATCCAGAGTCAGACCGCGCCTGGTTTCCAGCAGCCGGATGATTGAATGCAGCCGCCCCGCCTGGGAATATTTTTTCGCCGGTTTTCCCTTCAGCATGGTTCCCCCTTGCCGAAATCGAATTTATCGCTACAATGTCAGCAGAGTGTCAGCTGCACCAGCAGCAGATGCCGGGGAGTATTGTAGCGGTTTGAGTCATTTTGACAATCAATTTCTGACATATGCTGTCATGCTGCACGACTGGCTCAATCAGCCCGGCTATGTGTCACTGTTTCTTTTGAGTTTTCTGGCTTCCACGCTCCTGCCGCTCGGGTCGGAATGGCTGCTGGTGATGATGCTGGCAGGGGGATATGAGCCGGTGCCGACCGTCGCCGTCGCCACCGCCGGCAATTATCTGGGCGCCGTCTTGACCTACCTGATCGGCATATGGGGCGGGAACTGGTTGATTGAGAAGGTGTTGCGGGTTTCTCCTCATCAGCAGGAGCGGGCCCGGAACTATTATCACCGTTTCGGCATGTACTCACTGCTTTTCTCCTGGTTGCCGGTGGTCGGAGATCCGCTCTGCCTGGCGGGAGGAATGCTGCGAATCAATTTCGGGCTGTTTTCGCTGCTGGTTGCAGCCGGAAAACTGGCCCGCTATGCAGTAACGGCCGTGATAACCCTTATGGCTATCGGATAGTGAGGTGTAAAATGGATGATCTGCTTCAAACTGACGGCAGTCACAGCACACAGCAGCGCTATAAAGGGTACGACCGCATCATGGGTAATATCTCCTGGTTATTGATCGCACTGGTCGCGCTCGATATGAAGCTTTCACCGGAGGAAGGCTCAAGCATGCTTTTCCTGGCCGGATTATCGGTCATTCTGTTCTTTTATAATCTGAATGCCCGCTACGGGGTGTTGTCCCGCAAATATGGCACCGTAAAGATTTTCATCGACCTGATGGTATTCCTTTCCTTTATCGTGGCGGTCTGTTGGAATACCGGCAGAATAACGAGCCCGTTCATGTCGTTGATTTACCTGATTCTGATGGCAACCGCACTGACGCAAGGGCGCCGGGTGACCTACTTCATGGCCGCACTGGCAATCAGCTCCTACATCTTGCTGGCTTCCGCCGATTTCCGTGAACTCAACTATTATCTGACCCATATTATCGAGCTGTTCCCCTTCATGCTGATTGCCCATCTGGGAGCCATGCTGGCCGGAGAGAGCGAGGCGGCACGCTGCGAGGTAGAGCGCCTGTCACTGACCGATGATGTCACCGGCATGAACAACATGCGAAATTTTTTTCTGCTCGCCGATATTCAGGAAAAACTTGCCAAACGGTATATCCGTCCTTTTGCGATCTGTATGATCGACGCCGACAACCTCAAAAAGATCAACGACCAGTATGGCCACTTTGCCGGGACCCTGCTCATACAGAAAGTGGCCGAAATGATCGCCATAAACATCCGCAGCTCCGACATCTGCGCCCGCTACGGCGGCGATGAATTTGTCATCTTGTTCAACGAGAGCGACAAAGAGGATATTATCGGTGCAATTGAACGAATAGTCGGCGGCATGGCGGCAACTCCTTTCGATTTCGAGGGACACGCCATTACGACCACCCTCTCGGCTGGAGTGGCCGGATATCCTGTGGACGGGGAGGATGTGCGCTCGGTCATGGCTAATGCAGATGAAGCGATGTATGTCAGCAAACGGGGTGGTAAAAATCGACTGACGGTTTTCAGTGGCTCCATGTACGGCGACTCAATCGGCAAACAAGCAGACGTCGACCGATGACCGAAACAATCGCATTTTCGGCGCTTGACACCCACTTTGCCGATTTCATCATCCGCACCGACCGGCATCCGTGTAACGAGCTCTGGTGGGGGGCTGCTCTGGTCAGTCATTCTGCCGATCGCGGCCATAGTTGCTTCAATCTTTTCGATATGCAGGATATAGCCGCGTTTCTGCCGGTACATCCGCTCCATAGCCCGCCGCCATCCGATATACGCATCTGGCGGGAGGCTCTCCATGCATGCGATACCGTCGGCGCCCCGGGGGAATATACGCCTCTGGTACTGGACCGGACGGGGAGGCTTTATCTGCATCGCTGCTGGGGGTATGAACAACGGGTGGCATCGGGTATTCTGTTGCGCAGCCGCCCGCTGGTGATTGACGAAATTCGGCTTGATGCCGCTCTTGATCGCTATTTCCCTGTCCGGCAGGGCACAGTTGATCTGCAGCGTTCGGCTGCCCGAATGGCGTTGACTCACCGCTTCTCGGTTATTTCAGGGGGGCCGGGAACCGGAAAAACAGCCACCGTGGCCCGTATTCTGGCACTTTTGCTCGATATGGCGGAAGGTTTCCCTCCGGAAATCGTGTTAACCGCTCCGACCGGTAAAGCCGCCTCGCGTCTCCAACAGTCCATTCTGCATGCTGCCGGTCACCTCGCGCTTCCCGATGATGTCAGAACGTGCCTGCCGACAGACGTACGCACGATCCACCGACTGCTGGGCTTCCAACCCCGCACGGGCGGTTTTCGCTACAATCGTGACAAACGCCTCTCCTGCGATATACTGGTTGTTGACGAAGCATCCATGGTTGATCTTCGCCTGATGGCCAGCCTGCTGGAGGCGCTCCGTGACGATGCCAGGGTAATTCTGCTGGGGGACCGCAACCAGCTGGCTTCGGTCGAAGCCGGGGCGGTATTGGCGGATATATGCGACTGCGCAAGCCTGGCAGCGGTTCCGGTCACGCAGTTGACCACCAGCTACCGCTTCGAAACCGACAGCGGCATTGCAGCGCTGAGTGAGCTGATAAACAGCGGAGAGAGTGCGGCTGCTTTAGAACTCGTAACTTCGGGACAGTCCCCGGATATTGTGTGGCGCCAGCTGCCTGCCGGAACTGCTTTTGAAAAGGCCTTTACCGCTGTCATTCGAGATGACTACGCCGCGTATGCCACGGCGCTCTCTCCGACACATGCTCTTGCAGCGCTCAACTCATTCAGGGTGTTGTCGCCACTCCGTTCGGGAACATACGGCATAGAACAGCTGAACAGGCTCTGTCTGAACGTTCTCGCTCCCGAGCAAAGAAACGACCCGTTGACTGCCCGTCGGATGCCGGTCATGATCACGGGAAACAACTACGAACTCGGACTGTTTAATGGCGATACGGGAGTAGTCATGGACAATGGCGGTAGGCTGGCGGCCTGGTTTGAAGCCCCTGAGGGGGGGCTGCGTCACCTTTCCACGCTCCGGTTGCCCCCCTTTGAGACCGCTTTTGCCCTGACCGTTCATAAAAGTCAGGGGTCCGAGTTTGACCGGGTGCTGTTGATTCTTCCGGAACATCTGCCGGAAGTTCTCAATCGGGAGCTGCTCTATACGGCCGTCACGCGGGCCCGGTGCCGCATTGAAATCTGGGGAACGGAAGAGGTGTTCCGTCAGGCGGTTCTGAGGCGTACCGTCAGAACATCAGGACTCGGCGAACAGCTTGCGTCACGTGGGGCGAGTTCCGGGAGAGAAACGACATGAAGATTTTTATCAGCGGCGGAACCGGTTTTGTCGGAGAACATCTGTGCAGGACCTTGCGCGAGCGCGGGCATCAGCTACGGCTGCTCGTCCATCGGCGCAGAGGCGCCGACGAGCGCGGTATCGAATACGTTACCGGTGATATCACCGATCTTAAAAGCTGTGCTGCGGAAATGAGCGGCTGCGACGCAATCGTCAACCTGGTCGGTATTATCCGGGAGTTTCCGGGCAAGGGCACAACCTTCGAGCGCTTGCATGTCCAGGTGACGGCAAACCTACTGACCGCCGCCGCTCTCAACGGCATCAACCGCTATCTGCAGATGTCGGCCCTGGGAACGCGTGCTGGTGCGGTATCGGCATATCACCAGACCAAGTGGCGGGCGGAGGAATCTGTGCGGAAAAGCAGCATGGAGTGGACCATCTTCCGCCCTTCGTTGATCTTCGGACCACACGATGGCTTCATTAACATGCTGGCCGCCCAGCTGCGGCTTACTCCGATCATGCCGGTTATCGGTAATGGGCGCTACCGACTGCAGCCGATTCATGTCGACGATGTGGTCCGCTGTTTCGCGCTGGCACTGGAAATGCCGGAAACGGTCCGTCAAACATATGAACTGTGCGGCAACGACCGGGTGACCTACGAAGAACTGCTCGATATGATTGCGGCTTCTTTGGGGCGTTCACGCCCCTTTAAGCCGCACCTTCCGCTGGGAGTAATGCAGATGATAATCCCGCTGCTGCAGAAAATCCCTCTGTTTCCCATCACGATGGACCAGCTGCAGATGCTGCTGGAGGAGAGTATCTGCGACAATAAATGGCCGTCGATGTTCGGATTCGAGCCGCGCCGTCTACAGGACGGTATCGATGAATATCTGAGCATAACTTGACCGGAATACATTCCTGTAGTATAAGGCATGGCATGAGTAGACCGTATTTCAACGTGATAGCCGGATGTATCGTTCTGTTGTTCTCGTCGGCAGCGCATGCGGAAGGCATGTCGGGAAGCGACCTGTCACTCCTGCACGAGCTCTCCGCAACGGTACCAACCAATCTGGAAGAGCTGGTCCTGAAGAGCAGTTCGTTTGAATCGGTTGAAGGCTTTGCGTCATACTATGCGCGCCGGTTTGAGGGGCTGCGTACAACCTCCGGCCTCCGCTATAACCCCGACAAACTGACTGCCGCCCACGAAAGTCTGCCTCTCGGCACGGTAGTACGAGTGGTAAATCCGGTCAGCAAGCAGGAAGTACACGTCACCATCACCGACCGTTGCGCCTCAAAAACATTTCACTTCATTGATCTTTCACGTGCCGCTGCCAGAAGAATAGGGTTGTGGGGCAAGGGGAGAATCAAGGTGGTAATCATTCCTCTCCTTGATGGCAGGCTGGAAGAACCGGCGTAAGAAAACTGGCACGCCTCATGCTTCTTCCCACGCACGGAGGAAACAACCATGGGTAAATCCATACTTATATGTGATGACGAACCGCTTATCAGGATGAATCTGAAGAGCATGCTGGTCGAACTGGGCTTTGATGAAATACTGGAGTGCGGAGACGGCACAAAGGCTGTGGAGCTCGCTCTGGGAAGCTTTCCCGATATGGCTATTCTGGATGTTGCCATGCCTGGTATGGATGGGATAACCGCAGCGGTCGAGATCAAAAAAAAGCTGAAAATCCCCATCATGCTGCTGACCAGCGCCTGTGACAGCGCGACTGTAAAACGGGCATCGGCAATCGGTATTGCCGCTTTTTTAACCAAGCCCCTTCGTCAGCAGGACTTGCTCCCTGCAATAGAAATTGCTCTCCAGCATGTGGAAGAAGTTGAAAACCTGAAAGAGAAAATTGACGACCTGCGCGAAATCATCGAGAACCGCAAAATCATCGAAAAGGCGAAAGGTATCCTGATGGAGAAGCATCGCGTTCCGGAGGCCGAAGCGTATCGCATTATGCAGAAGGCGGCAATGGACAAACGTAAAACATTGCGCCAGGTCGCGGATGGAATCTTGAAAGAGGGATGAATGATGAAGAATGTGGGATTTTGACTTTCTCATCCCTCAACCCTCAACGTTCGTACTCAAAACCTCCTTCCCACTGGGCTTGCCGCTATCAGCCGTTCAACCATGTCCTCAATTTCGGCAATTACTGTTCTATCCATCTTCTTTATCCAGCGTTTTGGAATTGCTTCCATACCATAATAGGCTCCCGCCAGCATGCCGCAAATGGCGCCGGTCGTATCGGCATCACCACCCTGATTGACCGTTCCTACCAGGCACTCTTCAAAACTTCTCCCGCGAAAAAACCAATGAAACACCGTCTGCATGGTATCCACAACATATCCCGTCGCCAGACCGCGATACGGCTCAAACACAAACGTGGGGAATCTGGCCACCAACCCGTCTGCCTGGCGGCGTAACCGGCTCTTTTCGCCGCCGCACAATGCCAGGTGAATAAGTTGTCCCAAACAAATGCATGCGGCATCCGACACCGGATTATTGTGGGTAATGTGGGCCTGTTCGAGCACATATTTTTTCAGCAGTTCTTCATCGGGGAGCGAAAAGAGGGCAGCCGGCAAGAGACGCATGGCGGCGCCATTGCCGGCATCCCATTCGTTTGGCGGCGATTCCAGTTGGCCATGCAACAGATACGCACGGATTCCCTTGCGACAGGTGTCCCCGCAGTCGACCGGCCGGGATTTAAGCCAGGCGGCAAAGTTATCGGCAACAGCCTCCAGTGACCATGTCTGGCTTTTTACAATAGCACGGCCGATGCAGAGCGCCATCTCGGTATCATCAGTCACCTGCCCCGGTTTCAACCGGAGCCAGCCGCCACCAATGATATCCCGAAACGTGCCATATTTTGAGGCAATCTCGGATGCCGTCATAAACTCGACCGTAGCACCCAACGCATCACCAATCGCCATTCCAACAAACGCGGCACGGGCGCGATCACTTATGTCTTCCCGGTTGAACTGGTTGAACATGGTTCCATCCAATCGTATAGTATACGGAGAACTGCCATAAGAGGGCGTTTCCAAGCGAGAATGGAGATAGTTCCATGCAAGTAACAAACCGATTCTATCTCTGCTTAAATAATATGCATATATAGGCGCTGGAATACGTTTATTACCTGATTTCAAGGCAGAGTGATCTGGTAAGCTGACGGGGATTATCTCCGTTACTCATCTTGAAGCGCCCATATTCTCTGTTTCTCCCTGTTTCTAATGGAGTTTCCCGCCATGTTCATTAAACTGGCACGCATTATGCCTATAGAATCATGAGAGGCAACGACGCCCGGAGGATTATTCCCTACGGTTTTTTTTTGTTTGAAAGGAGCACGATAATGGCAACTGCATGCGAGATGAAGAACAAAATTCAGGGGCATCCCTGCTTCGGCGGTAACCATCATAAAAACGGACGAATGCACCTGGCGGTGGCTCCTAAATGCAACATAAAGTGCGGCTACTGCTCCCGCAAGCACGACTGCGCCAACGAATCGCGCCCCGGCGTTACCAGCCGGCTGCTGACCCCGGAAGAGGCGATAATCAAGGTGCGCGAAGTCATGGCCAGCCCGGTTGTCGGACCGATTATCAAGGTTGTCGGCATTGCCGGGCCGGGCGATCCTCTTGCCAACGAAGAAACCTTTGAAACGTTCAGGCTGGTCAAGGAAGAATTCCCGCACCTGATGCTCTGCATGAGCACCAATGGTCTGCTGCTTCCCGAATCCATCGACCGGCTGTACGAGTTGGGGCTGCATAGCCTGACGGTAACCATTAATGCCATCGATCCGGAAATCGGCGCTCAGATCTACCGTCATGTCATCTATCACGGCAAAGCGTACACCGGCGTTGAAGGGGCCAGGATCCTGATCGCCAACCAGTTTGAAGGGCTCAAGCGGGCTGGTGAGCTGGGACTTACCATCAAGATCAATACGGTACTGACGCCGGGGATCAACGATTCCCAGATACCGCTGATCGCCGCACGTGTCAAGGAGCTGGGTGCTTTCGTCATGAATATCATGCCGATCATTCCTCAAGCCGAACTGGCGCATATTCCCCCTCCCAGCGACGAGTATCTGGCAAAAACCAGAAAAGCCAACGAGGGAGTCATCGGTCAGTTTGCCCACTGCAAACAGTGCCGGGCCGATGCGATTGGGCTGATCGGCCAGGATTTAAATATGACTATTGCCGAAGCCGCATGCCCGGCGCCATAAACATCGAGCCGTTCCGTACGGAAGACATAGTACCCTTCCTGGAGCTGGCTTCCGCGGAAAACTGGGTGGCTGAACCGTGGGAATTTGAATTCCTGATAGCGGTGTTTTCCCAGGGGTGCTTTACGGCTCGCGGGGAAAACGGAAAAACTGCAGGTTTTGTGACCTCAATCCGTCATGAACGAAGTGGCTGGATCGGCAATCTGATCGTGTCTGCAGAGTATCGTGGCCGAAAGATCGGTGAGCGATTGTTCACCAGCGCCTTTGAAGCGCTCCGCTTCAGCGGCGTGGAGACATTTTGGCTGACCGCCTCAAAGTCGGGACAGTCGCTGTATGAAAAATATGGTTTCAGAAGTATCGACACCATAATTCGCTGGGTCGGAACAGGGAGGCAGCGGCATACCCTGAATGGTTGTCAGAACGATAAGAGCATCTCGAATATGATCGACATCGATCAACAGGCGTGGGGCGATCGGCGGGCGATCTTACTGACCGAAACTGCCGGCCGCGGTCGTCTGGTGCATGACAAATCCGGTTTCATTGTCATTCAGCCGGCTGCTACCGCGCAACAGCTCGGACCATTTTCAGCTTTTGACTCCGGCAGCGCGGAACGTCTGTTTGATGACGCCACCACTGCCGTCGCTTTCGGAACAAAAATACTTGTGGATGCTCCCGCATCTAACCGGTCGTCACTCCGACTCTTTAACCGCAGAAAAATGAAAATTGCCGGCAGCAATTCATTGATGTATGCGGGGAAGAAACCGGATTATCGGCCAGAGCTGATTTACGGGCTGGCAACCATGGGAAGCTGCGGCTGAAGTGTATCCCGTACTATGTGGCCGACATCCATAACGATCAGCGATACTGATCATTTATCGAATAGCAGTCCGGTCACGCCCCGCATTTTTGGCGTGATAAAGCGCCTCATCCACCCTGTTAATAATATCGTTAGGATCAATGTCACCATCTTTGACCGTCGTTATGCCCACGCTTACGGTAATCGGTATGCCTGTGGCGGTACGTTCCTTGATCATGAGCCGAATCCTTTCAGCAATTTTCTCGGCATTCGGCAGTTCCGTCTCCGGCAGCACCAGCATAAATTCCTCCCCGCCAAAACGGTAAAGTATATCATACTGACGTAACGTCTCTGTAATACATGCGGCGGTTGTTTTGAGAACTTCATCGCCGACCAGATGCCCGAACCGGTCATTGACCAGTTTAAAATGGTCAATATCGACCATCAGGCAACTGAGCGGTCTACCAACCCGGAGACTCCTGGCAACTTCTTCTTCAAAGCGTCCCATGCCGTATCTGCGGTTATATAAACCGGTGAGTCCGTCGATAGTCGCCAGGCGTTCGATTTCCTGGCGCGCCAAAACAATCTTGTTAATAAACCGTTTGGTAAAATAGTAAATAAGACCGACAAGCGAAAGGATCGCAAGGATACCAAAAATGACGATCATAATAAGATTTTGCGTCAACTTCTCGCGGGTTTTCTCCACATCAAACGATACGCTTATGCCGCCAAGGACATCGCCCAGACGGTATTCCTGCTGTTTATGACAGCCGAGACAGGGCTTTTCCACATGAAGCGGGGCAATGAATCGGAAGAACCGCCGTCCTCGGATAAAATCGGTTATCGCAAATTCCTTTGTCCCGTGTTCAAATGATTTTAGTGCTTCTCTCTCGAACGCATCCGGGCTGTTAACAGGATTAAGGGGTTTCAGGCTGGTTATGTGGAACCTGAACAACCCATCCTGTTCGGCAAGAACAGATATTTCCTGGGTCATAATGTCCGGATTGCGGATGGTATAAATATTTCCCGCAGTATCCTTGATATCAGGATTTTCCAGAAATTTATTTGAATGTACCCCGGCAGTTTTTTTCACATACACACCGTCGTAGGAAGCATTCCATCTAAAGGCAACAACGACACTGTTCAGAAGTGCTCGCGCCTGAATAAAGTTTTCCTCCTGGATCAACTGGCGTGTTCTGATATTGATGCCGAGAAAAGTGCTTGAAAGGGCAAGCGTTACCGTCAGGCAGACGGTTAGAATATATCTTTTATAGAGCTTTATTTCCTTTTTTATAGGCACTGCTATAACCCTTCTTGTGGTACGCTTTATTGGTTTGTGGAGGTATCGGCTACTGAAATGGGTTCTACGGATTTCCGCCGCCTCACTTAACGGTATAGCTTACGCCACCGCCGGCACAATTATAATCAATCTCCCGCGTAACCATCCGGGAAATCTTACCGGTCACGATATTTATCTTGCGGGCAAAAAGGGCTATCTTATTATTGAGATAGCTGTACGTGCCGACAATTGCCTCATTCTGGTCATAATCATCTTTTTTAATCTCGGAGACCTTCCGGGAAAGAACTACCAGCCCCTTTTCGTTCAAATTGAAAAATTTGGCGAACTCAACCTGCGTTATTTTTGTGCTGCATACGGAGCTGAGGCTGCCACGCATGAATTCTCCCATCAACAGCCCTTGAGAAGCGGGAGTGAACGACTGGATATCGACAAAGTCGGTAACCAGTATGGAATAGGGGCTTTTTTCGTTCGCGGTGTTGATGCATCCGAGGTTGTTTCCGGACTTGTCTTTGGATAAGGTCCCATCTTCGGCAATGCACGGCCCGGTACAAAGTTCGCGCGCGATGTCGTTAAAGAGGGGTTTCAGGTTTGTTGACTCCAGTAGCTGGTTAAATGTTTTGCCATTACAGGCGCTATAGCGTGTAGCTGTGTTTTGAGATGCACATCCGGAAAGAAATAGTGTCAGTAAAACAGCGGTAATTGCTGTACGGTTGATATTCATATTATTTGATCCCGTCGCTGATGATCTTCATTGTCTTGTTGTTGTTCTCATTCGAAAACGATGCATCGAATACCCAATTTGCCGGGATGTACGTTTGAGCCGAAGAAATTACGATACCGGTCGTGGTGTCAATAACACGGGCGTTTATGGTGATGTTGCCATCTGCCACGGAATATGTGCCGGTCACAACACCGCTGATCTCCAGTTCATCTTTCAACTTCGCGATATCCCGGCTCAGGGAAAACTCTCCGGCAGCATTGATATCAATCTCTTTCGTGAGTCGGGCTTCCACTATCTGCCATTTATGCGTCTGCAGGCCATGTATCAGGTTTTCGGCAATCAACCGGCCAAGAGCGGTTGTCGCCCCAAGTTTGTCAAGGTTTGCAAAACTTGTCACCATATAGGTGTTCGAAGGGTTATTGCCGCTTACGTTCTTATCGAGTTGATCGGCAAGGTTTTTCATTCGGTCATTAAAATTTCCGACCGGCGGGTGGGTAATTTGACTGGTTACCTGCACACTGCTGCTGTTGTTGATCGTGCCGGGCCGTGCACAGCCGCAAATTAGAATGCACATAGTTGCCATGAATATGAGTGCTGTTTTCATTGCCTTCTCCCTTGGTACTCATTACCATACTACACAGTAAATTGGATGCGCTGCAAACCGGCACCGAGTCGAATACGTATATCATTTAATAGTCAACTCTGTAAAGCGCGCTCACGAGAACAGGTCTGCGAATTCTGCAGCGTAATTCAAAAATAGATACACGCACATCTGAAAAATATGTGATAATATCCGACACTAATAGAAAGATCTATGCCATGTAAACATTTTACCTTACCCAATGCCGAGGATGACGTATGTCGATATCAACTAATCAAAACCTGATTCTTATCGAAGGTGCTGCAACATACGAGCGGATCCTGTCTGATGTCCGTGAAGTTGAACTGGACGAGGGGATACGTCATTTAAAAGATTTTCTCAAGATTTATCCCGATTTTGCGAAGGCGCATAACGATCTGGCCGTGCTGTATTACCGCGACGGGAACGCGCTCAAGGCGCTGGCTCACTATGAAAAGGCTCATAAGCTGGATTCGGGTAATGTTACCTATCGAAAAAATCTTGCGGATTTTTATTTTATAGAACTGGAGTGGACTGGCGAAGCCATCCACACCTATCTCGATATCCTCAAGGACAACCCGTTTGACATTGAGGCGTTGAATGCCCTGGGAACCATCAGCCTGCAAATAGGGCGCAAGGAACAGGCCAGGCAGTATTTTTCGCGCACCCTGCAACTCGATTCCAATAATAACGAAGCACGTCAGGGGTTGCAGCAACTTCCCCCCTCGATAGCAACCGCGCCGGATTCGAGGCAGATTCCGCATGTATCCCCGGTACGCCGTGAGATGGAGCAGCAACCGCCCGCACCGGTGCCGCCGTCATTTCATGACCTTTTTCGAGCTGCTCCGTCTGAACCGGAAAAGTCTCCCGATCTGCTTTACCGTGAAGCCGTAAATCTCGTAGATGCCGATAAGTCCGACGAGGCTTTGCCATTACTGGAAGCGCTTGTCGCCCAGGTCCCGGATAACGCTTTTGCCCACAATTATCTGGGCGTTCTGTACCAGAAGAGAGGGGACCTCCAGAAATCGCGTAACCATCACGAAGCGGCAGTCAGGTTGCAACCGGAAAACACGATCTTCCGGAAAAACCTTGCGGATCTCCTTTATAGCGGCTTTGGGGCACTCGAGGAGGCGCTGAGAATATACGTCAAGCTCTATGGCGAGGACCGTTATGATATGGAGCTTCTCAAGGCGATTGCCCATATCTGTCTGGAGGTAGACAAACCGGACGACGCGCGGTTCTTTCTGGAGCGTATCATTGCAGCCAAACCATGGGATCAGGATGCTGCCGAGGCTCTTCGTGTCATCAAGTCGGCTGTTGTGCAATGAAGGTTTCCATGCCGAGCGGGCGGGCCCATGGTTGGGGGATTGCCGGAGAATACCTGACACGGGAAATCGCCAAGCTCCCCTGTCTTGAAGAAGTTACCCTCCATTGTATCAGCGGCCATGATTTCAGGCCGATGAATTCCGCCGACTGGAACCGGATTAACATCGGCTATTGCTTCTTTGAAAATGATATTGAAGCGCTTCGACATACCCGTCGTGCGGCTCGTGAATGGGATTACATCGTGGCAGGTTCATCATGGTGCGAATATCAATTGAAGATAGGTGGTGTTCGTAATACGGCAACGATTCTTCAGGGCATTGATCCTGAAAACTTCTATTCCGTGCCGTACCGCAAAGACGACGGCAGGTTTATCGTGTTCTCCGGCGGCAAGTTTGAATACCGCAAGGGGCAGGATCTGGTTATCGCTGCCATGCGGGTCTTCATGCAACGCCACCAGGATGCTTATCTGGCCTGCTCCTGGATCAACCAATGGCCCTTTTCGCTTGCGACCATGACGAACTCTCCCTATATTACTTTCAACCCTGCCAACGAAGATTGTGCTGCCATCCTGCGCCGCACCCTCCATGAAAACGGCATTCCTTTGGAGCGAGCCTACGTGGCGCCCCTTATCGACAACTCGTTGATCAGGCAGATCTACCAACAGACCGACATCGGTATCTTTCCCAATCGGTGCGAGGGGGGCAACAACATGGTCATGTGCGAATATATGGCGTGCGGTAGAACTGTCATTGCCAGCGACGCAACCGGTCATGCCGATGTCATTTCCGCGCGTAATGCATTTGCTCTGGCCGATTATACGCCGTTGCTCGTCAATGCCCCTCAAGGGAACTACCCGTTGGGAGTCTGGCACGAACCGTCTGTTGATGAACTGATAGAACAGCTGGAATACGCCTATCAGAACAGGGATATACGG
>CAIYZD010000073.1 GCA_903930585.1 uncultured Geobacteraceae bacterium
CCCCCCCCCCCCCCCCCCCCCCCCCCCCCCCCCCCCCCCCCCCCCCCCCCCCCCCCCCCCCCCCCCCCCCCCCCCCATGATACCGACAATAGCCCGCCGGATAGGACTGTCCCGGGAAGATAGCGAACGGCTGGAATTTCTGGTTCGACAGCATCTGCTCTTTGCCCATATTTCACAGCGCCGCGATCTGAACGATGAAAAGATGATTGCCCAGTTCGCCCGGCAGATGGAAACCAGTGAAAATCTTAAAATGCTCTATCTGCTGACGGTTGCCGATGTCCGTGCGGTCGGATCGGATGTCTGGACGACCTGGAAATCCTCACTGTTTCAGGAGTTGTTTGAAAAAGCCTTTGGTATTCTTGACCGGGGAGGGTTCCAGCAGGAGGCCAGCAGCGAGCGGGTCACCTCAATGATCAAGAAAATTACCGATATTCTGGAGAATGATTTCCCCGTTGCGGAGATAAAGCACGAACTGAAGGCGATGCCGGTACGGCTGCTCCTTTCCAACCCGGCGTTACTGATCGCGGAACAGGCCCGCCTGCTGCTCGGTCTGGACCGCGCCGACATTTTGCTGAGGCTTTCCCATCAGCCGGAGAGCGGCTATTCCGAGTACACTATCTGCGCTCATGATATGCCGGGGCTTTTTTCCCGGATTACCGGAGTGATGGCGGCGAACGGAATAAATATCCTGGGGGCCCAGATCAATACCAGCAAGAACGGCAAGGTGCTGGATATCCTGCAGGTTAATTCGCCGCAAGGAAATCTGGTTACCGATGCGTCGCGCTGGGACAAAATCGGGCAGGATATGCGTCAGGCTATTCATGGCGAGGTGCAAGTGGCGACGCTGGTTGCCAAACGTAAACGTCCAACCCTTTTGACTACACGTCCCTCGCCCCGTTTTGTAACCAAGGTTGATATCGATAACGATGTTTCCGAAGAGTATACCGTCATCGATATTCTGACACACGATAAGGTTGGGCTACTCTATCTGATTACCAGCACTCTGGCCGATATGGGGCTGTATATCGGCGTCTCCAAAATATCCACCAAGGTCGATCAGGTTGCCGACGTATTCTATGTACGTGATATTTTCGGGCACAAGATTTCCGCTCAGGAAAAGCTGAGCGATATCTGCGATAAGCTGATGACCGCAATTGATGAGTGGGTGTAAAAAACAGGAATGTGGCATATCTCATGATCAATAATCTCCATAAATGGCTTCTCCTCAGGCTGGTGCTGCTCTGGTTTGTTCTGTCTCTTGTGATCGGCGGGGTGGTTCATTACCTCGGCAATGTTCGCCTGGACAACCATATTATAAATATGGCCAAAACCGAAACGGCAACGTACACGAACGCGATCATCGCCTACCTGAAAGCGCCTTCTGAGAAAGCGCTTGCCGATCTCAACGTCAGGATAAAGATTGAGATCGAGCGGGATAATCTGATAGCCGTTGAATTCTACGATGCTGCATCCAACAAGATCACTGAGGCGGTTGAGAAGGGTGCAAGAGAGATTGAAGAAAAACTTCCCAAGCATGGGAGTGAGTTTGCCGATAAAAACGGCATTGTCTGTAATAAAATAATAATGGGGAACGATACCTACCTGCGGGTGTTTGTTCCCATTTTTAACGATGGCGGCAGTAAAATCGGCTATCTTGAGGGAATCTACCATGCTCCGGGTGATATCATCGCCCAGATCAAGCAGCAGACTCTCTGGTCGCTGATCCTGGTTGTGCTGGTTGTTTTTGCCACCAGCATGGCGCTGTACCCTCTTATCATCCGCCTTAACCGAACACTCAATGATTACTCGCATAATCTGACCCTTACCAACATCGGCATGCTGAGGGTTTTGGGGAGCGCCATCGCTAAGCGTGACAGCGATACCAATGTCCACAACTATCGGGTTACGCTTTACTCGGTGCGCATCGGCGAGATTATGGAACTCTCCCATCCAGCCATGCAGGGGCTGATCAAGGGAGCTTTTCTGCATGATCTGGGCAAGATTGCCATCGGCGATGCGATTCTTCATAAACCGGGAAAGCTGACTGACGAAGAGTTCAAAATTATGGAGAGTCATGTACGGCATGGCGAAGACATCATTTACGGATACGACTGGCTGAAGGATGCTCGGGATGTGGTCTGCTGTCACCATGAGAAATTCGACGGCAGCGGCTATCCGGCGGGGTTGGCAAATGAAAAAATTCCGCTCAACGCGCGCATCTTTTCGGTTGCTGATGTGTTCGATGCCCTTACCTCCAAACGCCCTTATAAGGAACCCTTCAGTTTCGATGTTGCGGTGGAGATCCTGCGGGAGTCGCTGGGGAGTCACTTCGATCCGGATGTTGCCCGGATTTTCCTGGACTCTGCGGCGGTCTTGCACGCGGAAATATGCAGCAGCAACGAAACGTTGCTGCATGGCAAGCTGGAAGCGTGTATCAGGAAATATTTTTAATTGTCGTGACATTCGGAGCGTTTGATTGAACGACTACCTCGACCTTTTCATATCCTATCTGACCGTGGAAAAAGGGCTCTCCGCCAACACACGGAGTGCCTACAGCCGGGATCTTGTCCGGTATCTCGATTTTCTCGAAAAGTTGGGACGACTGAAACCAGCAGAAGTCTGCCCAACTGATATAGCTGCATTTCTGGCCGCGCTTCAGAAATTAAAAATCGGCCCCCGCAGTCGTGCCCGCTGTCTGTCGGCAATTCGCATGTTTCACAAATTTCTGATGATTGAAGGGTATGCCGACAGCAACCCGGCGACAATAATCGAAGCGCCGCGCACGCTTCACAAACTGCCGCAATTTCTGGATGGCAGTGAGGTTGATGCTCTCTTTGCCGCCTGCAGCGGGAAACGGGGGGAGGACCGGCGCGACCGTGCCATGCTGGAGTTGCTGTATGCCACCGGCCTGCGGGTGTCCGAGCTGGTTAATCTCCGGCTGCGCGAAGTCAATCTTGATTCCGGTTACCTTATGACGGTCGGCAAGGGGAGTAAGGAACGTCTGGTGCCGATCGGTGACTCGGCCCGTGAGCAGGTGGCGGTGTATCTTGATTCGGTACGCCAGGTAATTGATCCGCACCGGCAGAATCCCTTCCTTTTTCTCTCCCGCCTGGGGGAAGCGATGAGTCGGCAGGCGTTCTGGAATATCATTCGGAAACGCGTCACGATAGCCGCTATAGGAAAAAAAGTTTCGCCGCATACTCTGCGGCACTCGTTTGCCACCCATCTGCTGGAAAACGGCGCCGATCTGCGCAGTGTGCAGATCATGCTGGGGCATGCCGATCTTTCCAGCACGCAGATCTATACGCACGTGACCCGTGAACGGCTGAAACGTCTGCATGAAAAGATTCATCCGCGGGGATGAACTGGTAGTCACAAAAGAACGGCACTATGTTCAATATTGCTGAGGTCTGAACGAGATCCGCAGATTTATTGACACGTCGGTGTAATCAGAATACAATTCAAAACTTGTGGTAATGCTGTAAATCCAACGATCCAGTGGCGCATGTATCTATGGCTGAACAATCCGGCGGCAAGCAGGAACAGAATACACTGACATATTTGAGTCAGTTCGGGTCGAATCTGCTTGATTCGCTGATCAAGACGTTTTCAAACCCCTTAACAGCCCGTCGCAACCGGTTTATTCTTCTTGTCTCTACCGCCGTGCTGTTGACGCTGACTATCCTTCCCGATCAACACATTTCCAACATCTCCTATACTGTCGGGGGAATTGCTTCATCCGATATTCGCGTAAATCAGGATCTGCTTGTCGAAGACAAGGCATTGACTGAACAACGCCGCAAAGATGCCGCCAACAACGCTCCCGTTGTATATAATCTGAGCGATCAGATTTCGGGCGCCCTCAAAGATAAACTGAAACAGGCTCTTGCTCTCGTTCATGCCGGCGGTGATGAGCAGCCGGGAAAGACCGCTTCGCAGTGGCATGCGTTGCTGACTCCGTTACTGGATACGGAACTGAGCGATGCTGAAATCCTGGCGCTGACCAGGATAAAATCGGATAAACTTTTTCTGGAAAGCTCGGCAGAGCTGCTTAACGAGCTGTATCAACGAAAAATTGTTCTGGATGGCAAAGTTTATCAGACCGACACCCATCGGGGACTCGAAATATCCGACAACAACGGCCATCCCGTCGGTAGTGGCGATTTTACGACCGGTATTACGGAGATTGGCGAGGCACGCCGGATTGTCGGCGGCTGGAGTTATAAAGGCGTTGCTTCCGCTCCCGACAATGCCCGAATCTCGGCGGTGATTGCGAGGATTTTGCTTCCCAATCTTTTCTATAACAGGGAGGCATCCGAAGTACGAGCCCGTCGTGCCATGGAGACGGTACGCCCGGTTCTCTTTAAATTGCAGAAAGGGGAAATGGTTGTACGGGTCGGCGAACGGATAACTCCCGAGCAGTCGCATAAACTGGAGGCTATTTTTGGCACGCAGCGGAGCGGCAGCCGCATATTTACGGCATGCGGGACCTTTGCGCTGATCCTCGTTCTGTTCTACTTTCCCTATCGTTTTGCCTGCAAAAATATTCGCAAGTTCAATCCGACAAATAAAGATGTCCTGATAATTTCTCTCTTGATCTCAATCAGTTTTATCTGTTTCAAGACGGCGCTGTTGATTACCCATAACATTGGACCGGTATTCCCCTCCATCGATGCTTCAAGCTATTTCTATCTGTTCCCGTTTGCCGCCGGGGCGATGATTGTCCGGGTATTTATCAACTCGGAGGTTGCGCTGGTCTATTGCGCCATCCTTGCTCCGCTGCTCGGAATCATGTTTGAAAATAATATGCTGGTAGTTATCTATTCTCTGCTCGGCAGTATTGTCGGCGCCCATGGTGTTCGTCACTGCTCCAGTCGCGGGACCGTCTACGCCGCCGGCATCAAGGTTTCCGTGGTGAATGTGGCTTTGGCCCTGTCATTTCAGACCTTTAATAACTCCATCTTCACGATGCAAACGGTATACATCGCTTTCTTTGCCTTGCTCAGCGGATTTATCTGCGCTGGATTCGTATCAAGTTTTATTCCTCTTATTGAAACGCTTTTTCAGTATACGACCGACATCAAATTACTGGAGCTGGCAAATCTCAACTCTCCGGTGCTTCGAGAACTGATGATCAAGGCTCCCGGTACCTACCATCACAGCATTGTCGTTGGCAACCTGGTGGAGGCTGCCGCCGAATCCATCGGCGCCAATCCCTTGCTGGCACGTGTTGCGGCATATTATCACGACATCGGTAAAGCATCAAAGCCGCTCTATTTCATAGAAAATCAGGCCGGTGAAGAAAATCGTCATGACAAGCTTGCGCCCAGCATGAGCGCGCTGATCCTGATTTCACATATCAAGGAAGGAGCTGAGCTGGCTCGTGAAAACAGGCTTGGCCAGCCGATCATCGATATTATCCGGCAGCATCACGGCACTGCGCTGATCAAATTCTTTTATGAGCGGGCCAAGACTCTTGGGGCATCTGCAGGTCAGATTGTAGAGGAAAAGGATTTTCGCTATCCGGGGCCGAAACCGCAGACTCGCGAGGCCGGCATTGTCATGTTGGCCGATTGTGTTGAGGCGGCTTCTCGCACCCTCGTAAATCCGACTTCTGACCAAATTCAGGGGTTGGTCCAGAAGTTGATCAACAACGTATTTATAGATGGTCAACTTGATGAATGCGAACTGACCCTTAAAAATCTGCATGAAATTGCCAAAAGCTTTACCGGCATTTTGAACGGCATTTTTCATCACCGGATTGATTATCCGGAGCCTGCGTACAAAGGGGGAGACCGCTCAAAAAAAACGGAGCCCCGTGAGCAGGTCAAAACCGAACATGGAGTGGAGTTACATGCTGATACTGCTGAACAATCGTCAGAGACGTCATCAGTTCAAGGGGCGGCAGCTCAAAAAAATAGCGGTGAGAATCTTAAGCGCCTTGGGATGTCCTGAGGGAACCGAACTGTCTGTCTCGATAGTGGGGGACCGCTCGATCCGGATTATTAACCGGGAGTATCTTGACAAGGATCGTCCGACCAATGTGATTTCGTTCTCGTTGCAGGAAGGGGATTGCGGGGGGATAAACCCGCATGCTCTCGGTGACGTAATAATCTCGGCTGACACAGCTGCGCGTGAGGCCGAAGAGGGGGGGCTGGCCTTTTTTGAACGCCTGTCATTTTTGTTGTTGCACGGTGTTTTGCATCTGTGCGGCTATGATCATGAGCGGAGCGGTGAGGCGGAAGCACAAAAAATGAGGCAGAAGGAGCAACAGCTATTCAGAATCCTGAAGAAGGAAGGGTTGTTAAGCCCATCCGGTTTATAGAATCGGCCAACTGTGCCGTAGAAGGAATTCTGCACGCGGCCCGTACTGAAAAGAATATGCGGTTTCATTTCATTGCGGCCATCGTCGTGTTGCTGGCCGCTCTGTTTCTTAAAGTAAGTCCGCTGGAGTTTGCGCTTCTGGCACTATCAATCCTGGCGGTGCTCTGTGCCGAGATGTTTAACACGTCGGTTGAAGCGGTTGTCGATCTTGTTTCTCCCGGTCACCATCCGTTAGCAAAGATTGCTAAAGATACGGCTGCCGGAGCTGTGTTGATCACCGCCTGTGGTGCTGCCATCATGGGGTATCTGATTTTGGCGAAATATGTCCTGCCGCGCTACGGGGAGGTTCTTGCGATGTTTGGCACAGTATCTGACATGGGGACCGTTGTCTCGGTGCTGGTAGTTGTTATTGTCGTTGTTATCGTCAAGAGCGCCACCGGTTCGGGCTCTCCCCTTCATGGCGGAATTCCGAGCGGACACGCTGCTGTTGCCTTCTCGATAGCCACTGCGGTATCGCTCAACACCCGTGACCCGCTCATATCCCTGCTTTCTTGTGCGCTGGCATTGATGGTCAGTCATTCACGCCTGCTGATGAAGATTCACACCATGCGTGAAATTATCATCGGCGCATGTATCGGTTCCGGGATTACGCTACTGGTTTTGCAACTTTTCAAGATGCGCGGATAACAGAGTACGCAGGAGAGTCATAATGAGAATTCGAATTAAGGAAATTCTTGAGCGGGGTGCTGGATCGGCACCCTGTTCTTTTTCAGGATGGGTGCGGTCGGTCAGGTCGTCTAAAGGGATCTGCTTTATTGTCCTCAACGACGGGTCAACCGTGGACGGGATTCAGATCGTGGCCGAGCCATCTCTGCTCAATTTTGGTGATATTTGCCGGGTCGGTACCGGCGCAGCTCTTACCGTAACCGGTACATTGGTTGAATCCCCGGCTTCAGGCCAAAAGTGGGAGCTGGCGGCAGATGTGGTTGAAATAGTCGGCGCCGCCGATGACAGTTATCCGCTTCAGAAAAAACGTCATTCGTTCGAATATCTGCGAACCATCTCGCATTTGCGCCCCCGTACGAACACCTTCGGGGCGCTGTTTCGCCTGAGATCGCAACTTGCCCAGGCTATTCACCGTTTTTTCAGTGAACAGAATTTTGTGTATGTTCATACCCCCATCATAACTGCCGGCGACTGTGAAGGAGCCGGCGAATTATTTCGCGTCACGACGCTGGATGCGGCAGATCCTCCCATTCTCGATGGGCAACCGGATTTCAGCCAGGATTTTTTTGCGCAGAAAACCGGATTAACCGTCAGCGGTCAACTTGAAGGGGAGCTGTTCGCCCTTGCTTTTGGCGATATCTATACGTTTGGGCCGACGTTCAGGGCGGAAAACTCCAACACGGCGCGGCACGCGTCCGAGTTCTGGATGATCGAACCGGAGATGGCATTTGCGAACCTGGCCGATGATGCCGATCTGGCTGAAAAATTTATCCGGTATCTCTGCCGGTTTGCCCTCGAAAAATGTCCCGACGATATGGTGTTCTTTGACAAGCATATTGAGAACGGCCTGATCGAGCGTGTCCGTGGCGTAGCCGAGGCCGATTTCACTCGCATGGAATATTCCGAAGCGATAGAACGTCTGCAACGATCCGGTGCATCGTTTGCCTATCCGGTGGAGTGGGGGCTTGATCTCCAGACCGAGCATGAACGGTATATTACCGAGCAGATTGTCGGCGGGCCAACCTTCGTTCTTAATTACCCGAAAGATATCAAGGCATTTTATATGCGCCAGAACGATGATGGCCGCAGTGTGGCTGCCATGGATCTGCTGGTACCCAAGGTTGGCGAGATTATTGGCGGCAGTCAGCGAGAGGAACGGTTGGATCGTCTGGAATTGCGGATGACGGAGCTGGGGATTGCCCGTGAGCCGCTCTGGTGGTATCTCGACAGCCGCCGCTGGGGGAGTTGCCCGCATGCCGGTTTCGGGCTTGGTTTCGAACGGCTGGTCATGTACCTGTCCGGCATGGACAATATTCGCGATGTGATTCCTTTTTCACGTACGCCCCGACACTGCGAGTTCTAACAGATGCCTCCATCAATCCGCCTGGTACTGACGGAAGAAAACGGTCGGATGCGCGGTGCGGTCCAGCGGGGGAGTGAGACGATTTCTCCATGGAGCGTCTACAATGTCCCGGCCGATATCGTCAGGTTCCTGGCGTTACATTATTACTACGAATCATCCCCGCGCTATTTTGAATCATTTTTCAAGGTTACCGGCGGACGGTATCCCCTTGTCTATCGTGGCAGGAACGGGAGAGAGCGCGAGCTGACCTACCGGGCCGACGTCTCACACAGAGCCTGCCTCACGTTTGCGCTGTCTGACGATGAAGTGCAGCTGACGCGTACACTTGACGGATGCGCGGCACTCTCCGAAAACATGATGGTACATGGTCAACTCCTGTTCGACCTGACCGGCTGTACGATCCATCCTCTCGCCAATAGCGAAGCATGGCGGATCTGGGATACCATTATCGAAGAGTTGGAGTGTACTCTCGATTTCGGGAAAGAGTGGCCGGACACCGTTTTTGACGATGACGACGAGTTCTATGATTTCGACGATGAGTCCCTGGGCGATGAACCGCATGGTCTGCGCCGCATTCCGAACGGCATGGCGGTTTCCGTTTCGCTGTTCAATGCAGCTGCCGTCAGGCTCACTCCCGATATGATGGCGGCGGGATTCGATGAGACGTTCTTCTTTCTGAGCGACGGCGTTGTTGCCGATACAAGCCAACGGACAAAATGCTCCTGCCTGCTGGATATACCGGGGGGAATCACGGAAAAAACGGTTACACTGGTGCCGCTCGGCATGGACGGGGTGGCGCCGTTTCCTTTCTCCGGCAGTACGTTCTGGTTTCTTGACCCTGCAAAACGTTCGCACCTTTCGACTCCGCTCAAGGCCAAGAAGCGGGTGCGCACCATTCTGGAGACCGGTTTTGCTCTTCTGGACGAGACGAAAATCACCGCCCGCACTGCTGTAATCCGTACAGCCCTGTCAACGCTCGACTTTATCAAACGCGATGTTAAACGGGATGCAAAGAAAATTCTGAATACATTTGCCGAACAGTGCGGACAGCACGGGCTTTTGATCCGGATTGCTTCCGACGGGTGGCGATTTGCGGAGGAAGATCGTCATCAGCAGGCCCGTCTCGTGCAGATTATGTTCGAGATGTTCGGCGCGGATGCATTCTCTCCGGCCGGGATGCCGGGAGAGGTCGAACTTGCTGCCGATATTTTGCTGCGAGACCTGCCTCAGTTTGCCGCCCGGCTTCGTGACGCCGGCTTTTCCCTCCGGTTGGGCAACGAAGTTATGACGGCTGCTTCCTGGGAATTTCATCTTGACGCTACCACCAGTACCCTGGACTGGTTTGAACTTCGACCGGAGATTCGCTGCAACGGCGAATTATTGAGCGAGGATGAAGTGCGCGGTCTCTTGGGAGGGAACGGGATTATCCGGCGTGACGGTCGTTTGCTGCTGCTGGATGAACTGAACGCGCAGGTGCTGGCCATGTTTGCCGGAGCCATGCCGGTCGGGAAACGGCGCCGCAAGGGAGAACAGGAACTGGTCCGGGTACCGCGCCTGCAAATCCTTGACTGGCTTCTGTTGCGAGGTCATGGTATCACGATTACGCTTTCTCCTGACGATGCCGCTCTGCTTGATAGTCTGCTGAACTTTGAAGCCATACCGGAACGTCCGGTACCGGTTACCCTGATAGCCACCCTTCGCCATTACCAGGTTGATGCCTGGCGCTGGCTGGCTTTTCTCTACGCGCATCGTTTCGGCGCGTGTCTGGCCGATGATATGGGGCTGGGAAAAACGGTCCAGGGGATTGCCCTGCTGGCAGGAATTATCGAGGGAGCCGTCAGTTCATTTGCCTCCCCCGGCACACCGCATCTGATCGTCGTGCCCCCCTCGCTCCTGTTTAACTGGGAAGCCGAAATCGCCCGCTTTCTTCCCGGAGCAAAAGTGTTGCTCTATACCGGCAGCGGCCGCTCTGTCGAAACGTTTGCCGGTTACGACATTGTTGTCACCAGTTACGGCATCGTCCATCGGGACATTGAACAACTTGAACAACTCCGTTTTGACGTGATTGTTTTTGACGAGACCCAGGTGGTTAAAAATCTCAAGGCTGCCACCAGTAACGCCGTCCGCCGTCTTAAAGCGGTTTTTGTCCTGGCGTTGACCGGCACTCCGGTTGAGAATCATCTGGGAGAATACTATGCCATCATGGATCTCTGTCTGCCGGGCCTGTTGGGAAGCCGGGAGGAGTTTGCCCGCCAGATCGGACAGGGGGGACAGGCCGGAATAAACCGGCTGATCCGGCGTACAAAACCTTTTATCCTGCGCCGCAGCAAGCAGATGATTGCTGCGGAGCTCCCCCCGAAGATCGAGACCGATATCCATCTGGAGCTTTCGCCGAAACAGAAACTTCTCTACCAGCGCACGGTGGAGGAGGTGCGGGGACTGGTCAGAGATGCATTTGCCCGGCATCTTCCCGGCCAGGCCCGCATCATAGCCCTGACCGCCATTTTGCGCCTGCGTCAGATCTGTCTGGCTCCGTCCCTCGCTGCACCCGGTTCCTCCGACAGTTCACCCAAGCTGGACTTTTTGGCCGAACAGTTGCTGGAACTGCGCGATGAGGGACACAGTGCCCTCGTCTTCTCCCAGTTTACCAGCTATCTGGATATTATTGAAAAAGGGCTGAAACATCATGGTTTGAACTACGTTCGCCTGGATGGCTCAACGCCGGTCGCTCAGCGCAAAAATCTGGTGAATTCCTTTCAAAACTCTTCGGAACCGGCGGTTTTTCTGATCAGCCTCAAAGCCGGTGGCAAGGGGTTGAACCTGACCCGTGCCACCTATGTCTTTCACATGGACCCCTGGTGGAATCCGGCCGTGGAAAACCAGGCCTCGGACCGTGCCCATCGTATCGGCCAGACCGAACAGGTAACCATTACCCGCCTGATCATGCGCCACACCATCGAAGAGAAGATGATGGTTTTGAAAGAGCAGAAGCTGAAACTGTACAAAGCCATTCTGGAAGAGGGTGAAGGTGGTGCAGGCGCCGGACTGACACGGGAAGATTTTGAGTACCTGCTGGGGTGATTTTTGTTGCATTGAACCGGTGTTGAATATTTCAAGCCACAGGTTTCAACTCTTCAATAATCTTCATCTGTTTTTCAGCGCATTCCGGACACATTCCGTGACTGAACATCGCCTCAGAATGATTGCTGATGTATGTCTCAAGTTGGTGCCAGGATTTCTCGTCGTCCCGGATTTGTTTGCAGTACATACAAATAGGGATGATCCCTTCCAGATGCTTAACCTGGTCACGAGCCTCCTGTAATTCTTTCTCGGTTCGTTCTTTTTCCGCCAAAGCCTCAACCATGGAGTTGAAGGAATTTGAGAACTCCCCAAGAAAATGTACTCTCTGTTTGAAGTCCCCATGTGCGATCTGTTTGGTCTGCCAGATTAAATGTTGAAGAGAAGCATGGAGCTGTTTATATGGCGCCGCAATCTGGTTTCTGACTGGTGGTGGTACCTCAAGATTGCCAGCCGCAAGTTCCGTAATAAATGCTCTGGCATCGTTCCGCTCCGCCAGGTAATCGTTGAATGCCTCAAGCATCCGCAGTAAAGCGGAGTCGCAATCATCTGGTACCGCTACGACCGATGCATGTTCCCCGTGCGTCATCCGGATTAAACGCTGTTGCACTATTTTGAGTATTTCCTGTTCTGTCTGGTTCACTCTGCCGCCCCGGTAGTCACAACAGCTCTAAAACGACACGTACGGTCACCCGTAGCCCAGCAATCAACCTCGCGTACATCGAAGGGTTTACCGGTGTATCCTTGAAATACTCCGGCAATAAAACCTTCGTCGTACTCGCATACTGCAACGCCGGTAACGGGTAATCCGGAACAATCCAAATCCTCGGAAACGGTCAGAGTGAAATCAAGGTTCTCGGCATCTGTTTTTTCCATCCTCATGACGCCAATACGTAATGACTGCAGCAAATCCTGAAGCTGAGCAACGAAGTCGTTTAGAGGTAGCTTTGTATCGAGCATGTTCCGGCAAAATTCCAAACCTGCTTCAAGCCCGGCTTCACGCAACAGTTCTCCGGCAATTTCCGGCGAGAGTTTTCGATTAAGAACATCCCTCATGGTGTATTGCATCAACCGGTATACGGTAACACTCATGGTATTGCCGAGATTCGGTCGTCCCAGTTCGATATCCCCCAAATCTTTCCACTGAAAATTGTAAGGTTTGATTTCTTCAGCCATTAATAAATCCTTATTACTTCCTGGTATGCCCACCTTCACGCAACAAATATAATACTCCGTTGTCCGGTTGCCGTCAATTTAGATGATTTACTTTCTCATGGAAAAGGTTATAATCTGCATTAATTTGGTATAATAAGAACTTCCCAGTGAATAGAAAAAACCAATTAACCTGATGAGTCTTTACCTGCAACGCCCTGGCAGGGAAGCGGCACAATCCTGCTGGTAGAAGATGAAGAACAAGTGAGGCATATTTCAAAAATACTTCGAATAAAATCGGATTTAACGTTCTGGAAGCTGTAAATGGCAAGGAAGCGTTAGAATTGTACCAAAATAACGCCACTGATATTACGGTAGTTATGACAGACATGGGTATGCCTGTTATGGATGGATATGAGTTGTGCCATGAACTGAAAAAACTGAACCCTGAACTTCCGATCATTGTCTCCAGCGGTTATGACGATGCCGAAGTCGGTTCTCGGCTTTCAATAGATGATATTGCGGGTGTTATTAATAAGCCTTATGGCCCCGGTCAGTTACGGGAGGTTTTGAAGAGGGCTTTGGACGGTTCACGGTAGTACCGAGTCAAGCTGACGCTGTGAGGTGTTATCGGTACAGCCAGTTTCTGTCTCGTATGGTCGGAACACTGTTAAGTAAGAATTGGAGAGAACGTATGACCGCCGGCATTTATGAAACATTACCTTCTTGTCCTGTCTGGGACAGGACTAAAATGGAATCCCGTATGATGAACAATAAGGCGTTCATTCGGGAAATGATTAAACATTTTCTTAACGATGTTCCACGGAAGCTTAAAAAAATAGACTCTCTCTTACTAAATGACGATTTTTCCGGCATCAAGTTTCATGCGCACTCCATAGCAGGAATGTCCGGGCAGATGAGTGGCGACCGTGTACACGCCGTTGCGCGTGAAATAGAGCGGTGTATTGCCGCGTCGAGCAGAGATGCTCTGACACAACTGATTTTGGACCTTAACGTACAATTCAAGCTTCTTAGCAAAGAGCTCCGTGATTCACAACGGTAATTCTACCGGATCTCCAGAATAGAGTATTGCGAAACGGGGAGTCGCAATTTTGCGGCTCCCCGTTTTATATCGAGAGAATGCCGGAATGTGGGTGGCGTTTCTGTCAGTATGTCAACAGATACGTGCTGTACGGCAGGTCAATTGCTTTTTCGACCGCCAGGGTACCTACGTCCGCAACCGTGAGTGAACGTGATGCAATTGCATATATATCAGTACCGATGATTACCGATCGGTCTACGTTGTCGGCATACCCATTGATAGTCTTTGCCGGAATTACACCGCGCTGGGTTATACCGCTGTTGCTTACTGAAAAAACGTTGAGCCCCGATACATAGGTTGAATTTATGTTACTCTGGTAAGGGATAGCGAGAATACCGAGGGCATCGTAATAGAGAAACGCGTGGTAATCGTACATGGCACTGGACCACCCCTGGCCCAGTTCATACGAGCCAAGCAGTTGAGGCGTTGCCAGGTTTGTGACATCAAAAAGCTGCAGCTTGTTACCGGTGACCTGACCGGCACTGTTTGCAGAGCGTCCGATGGTGAGCAGGCGGTTGTTATTGGTACCAAGCAGATGCAGATAGGTGGCAAAACCGTCCACATGGAGTTCTCCGGCGACGCGCGGATTGGCAGGGTCACCCAGGTCCAGGGTGTACAGCGGGTCGGTTGTGCGGTAAGTCACCATGTACCCCCGAGTTCGGTCAAAGCGCATGGCGTATATCCTCTCTCCGGGGGCAAGGCCGGTAAGCGTGCCTGTTGCCACGAGCGCACCATTTTGTTCGCCAAGAATTGCCAGCTGATTGCTGAGCCCTTCGCCAAACCAGCCGCCACGGGTGGTGCCGATCCGCATATAGCCGTTGTATTCGCCCATGCTGAACTGATTGTTAATCCAGCCGTTGACAACGCCACTGCCACGGTAGTGCGGCTTTGCCGATGTAGCTGAGATCCCGAACTTGTGCAGCGCGGTTTGCGGCTCCGGATTGTCTGCCGGTATTCCGTTTGCCGCCACCGGGGTAATCCAGAGCCAGTTGTTGCTCGACGCCAGATAAAGAGCGTCCGGCGACATATACAGGGTGCACCAGGAACTGAGAACCGCTGAACTTGCAACAGCCGGAACTGCCGCGGACAGGTCTATGGAGAAAACAAGCGACAGATCGGCGCCGTTTCCCGATTCCGGAATGCCGACATCTTCACAACCAATGGCGGAAAAGACCTCCGGTGTCCCAGCAATCCCGCCGCTGTAGAGAGTTCGGCTGTATGAGGGAAGCAGATCGGCAAGAGAAGCGGCATTAATCCGTTTGATGTTTTCTGTCGTAGCAAGTGTACTGGCCGCGGTGAGCGATCCCTGATCGAAACTTCCTGGAGCCAGGTAGTTAGAGATAGAGACCGGGTTCGGTATGTCGATGGTATAATTGGTGACTAGATAGATGGAGGAGTTGATCCGCCGGGTACCTTGCGCGGCGCCGGGAAAGTCATATCTGACGCTAACGGTGGGCATGGCAACATTTGTGACGTCGTAGCAATACATGCGGGTTATCGTCTGGCCGGGCAGGGTCAAACCGCCGATAACCGGCACTGCCTGACCGGAATAATTGTAGGTTGTAGTGACCAGGGTTACCTGATTACCGTTGAGATAGAGTTCACTGATATAATCCTTGATGTCGATATCGCTGACAATCTCCGACTGTGCGGCAGGTTGGGCCTTCATAATAATGAAATGACTTCCCCGGGCCAGATAGATGTATGAACCATCGGTTTTGACAAGATCTCCCTCATCCACTCCCTGTTCCTGGACGTTCGTGTCCGAATGCGGCGTGGCGGTTGCGGCAGTTGTTCCCGTTGCCTGGATGCTGGTTGGTGCTGTTGTCGTAATATTCGCATTTAAATCCTTGGCTGCAGACACCCAGCCTGAGTAGGCATACCAGACATTTTGTCGCTTGTAGCGTTTGATTAACTCGGTCTTGAGGCGCTGTTCCAGATCGCTGCAACTGGTGGCATTAATCAGCTTGGCCGGAAGGTTTCCGCCGCCTCCCGGAGTTGTCGGACCCGTACCTCCCGAACCGACTCCGCTGCATCCGGTAAAGAGTGCCGTAGTAACCATACAGATAAGTACTGACCGCCAGGCGGACCAACCGTGAAGTGATACTCTGTTCATTTGGGGGCTCCTTTGGTGGGTTTTCGCGTGGCGCGATTTGTACTCTTGCTGCTTGGGCGAGCACTCTCTGCCGCGGATTCGCTGAAGGTGTACAATCCGATACGAATGCGCTGGTCCTGTGGGCGACCGGCGATACGGTCCGCTTCGATGAGGGCGGTTATGACGGGAACCAGTGTATCGTGAACTGTTTTCCACTGTTTTGACAACAGCGGGTTCAGTGACTCCACCGACTCGGTGGACAGTTCATCGGCAAACACGGCCTGTTCCAGGTGTCTTCGATTATCAGGTAAAACATTGGCAACCGCCGCGTTCATATGATCTCCAATATTATCCCGCAGCAGGCCCAGCATCTGTTCGATATCGCCGTTTGGCACAAAGTCGTCGCGCTCAAGGGATACGCTGTCGCTCTCTTCGTCATGGAGAGCCAGTCCCAGACGGAGCAGTTCGTCCAGCAGGCTGCGCGGATGGACATCACGGGTGATCGACTGGGCGAGGGCTTCAAAGCTCGGTGCGGGCCCCTGTCGTTTGAGCGTACGGGGAATGCCGGTGTTGTCCCTGAGCGCGGGGTCCGTGCTCCAGCGTGCGAACAGTTCCGTTGTCAACGGCGGTTTTGTCTGACGTTCAGGAGTTTCGGATCTTGTCAGGCGCGTCACTTCACGGCGGTTGATGCCGGTGGCGGTACTGATACGGCTGACCGCTCCGTGGTCCGGTGCGCCGGGCTGTAACGCGTCTGCTTCTTGTACAAAGACCTGCTTCAGGATTTCTTCGGCGGCAGGGAAGGTCACGCCATGGGCAAGGCAGAGGCGTGCCAACGGCGCCATAAGGCGGTTCAACGTGTCCGATAGAACCATCTCCGGGCCGGAGAGCTGCACTGTTTCTCCCTGATGAGTAGTGATGGGGGTATTCATAGGAATGTCCGATACGTTGTACGTGTATAAATGTGAATTTTGCACATTTGTATTAACAATGTAACGGTTGTGTGGTTTTGTCAATAAAAAAATGGAGTAAAAATATCGGACAATGTATTTTTATCGGACGGCAGCAGTTAAACCAAGAGGAGTCGTGTTCACCCTTCCAGTATATTCAGGAAATTCGACACCATAGTCACATCCTGCATCTCCCGAAATTCCCGGTAACCATCGATACCGTCGGCGTCAAGTCCGAGATAGAACCTGGGCCTGGAGCGTGTTAATCCTGACAGGACTTTACCGGTGGCATAATCTTCATCGCGCAGTTTATCTGCCCGGTGCTTCAGGCCGAGTACCAAACTGAACCCCAGCTGGAACAGCCGTTTCAGATGTTCACCGCCCATGATCTCCACTCCGGTTGTTTCATCCCCTTTGCTCAGGTACTCCAGGGCAATGTTCAGATACCCGTACACCCGTTCCACTACCGACTGTATCTGTTCCATGCCGGCGAGATGCGCTTCATCGGCCACCAGCGCGGTATTGATCAGATAATTCAGCTCCATGCGGAACAGATCCGAATCAACCTGGGGTATAATCCGCTCCAGAAACGTCGTGCCGGTCAGGAATGTAACGGGAAGAGTGGATGATTCAACCGTCTGCCGGAGGTTCTTGCTGTGGCCGGGAGTAAACGTTGTCGGGTTGATACGGGAGTAAATCTCAAGAGCTTCATCATGGGGAGGAAAGCCAAGATCGGCAAGGCGTCCCGATTTCAGGTGATAGCACTCTTCCTCTGATTCAATATCAATTTCGCCGCTCACGCTCTCCATGAGCGCCGCGTACAGGGAATTGTCCAGGCGGCAGAGCATTTCCAGGAACATGCCGATTATCGGGGTGTGCGCGGGGTTCTTGAATTTTATCAGGAATACATCATCAAAGGTGTGGTCCCAATCGGTCTGACGCACTTCATCGGTATCGATGTCGCCGATGCCCCCTGCGACGATAAGCTCTCTTCCCAGAAACAGGGAGAGAAGGTTGAAATCCAGATGCGGCAACAGTTCCAGAAAATGCTCTTCGCTCCCGAGCATGATATACCCCAGGTATTCGACCGCTTTACTTTCCCGGAACGACCACCCTTTCCAGAGTTCCATATCCAGAATGAACACACACTGCTCCGGACTTGCCAGCGCCAGAAGTTCCATGGCGACAGGAGCGTCGCTTTCCTTGAACAGCCAGTACAACTCGTGGGGCCGCATGGCCCGGGCCAGTTTTGTGTTCTCCGGGTCTCCCAGGATCAGGGGCAGTTTCTCCGTAGGGAGCAGTCGGTCAAGATAGATCCGCTTGTCGTCAAAAGGAAGCGCGCGGAACTCTTCTTCGCCAACCCGCATGTTTGCTGCTGCTGTTACTATCTTTGTTCCGGTTCTGATTTTTTTCGGCATATATGTTCCTTGTTAACGAGGCCAGGCCTGATTTGAATTACTTACTTCGCGTGCTGCCAACGTTCCGGTGCGTCAGTGTGAACCTGAAATTATTCCGTTATCTGAAGGTCTCTCTGCGGTTTTCGCCGCCGCCGTCTCTTTTTCTTCCGCTGTGGCGCCCCGATTTCTTTGGCGAGTTCGGACTGCGGCAGCGAATCCTGCTCTGCTGCCTGGGCACGCCACCACTCCAGCCGTTTGTCAACGTCCTTCATGTCTCCGCAGGCGATTCGGCAGTACTCGATGATGTCGTTGAAATCCTTGCGGGCGATGAATGTCTGCGGCTTGCGACCGGGGATCTGCTTCAGGCGCGTCTGCTGGGCAATGATGTCGCGGAGTGCGAATCCGACGCGGTTCGGGATTTGAACGTACGGGCAGACTTCTCCCAGGAACTCCGCTGTCGCGGCGTCAACACTCTGTTGCCACGGCATACCTTTGGCGCGGAAGGTACCCGCCTTCTCATCAAGGTACTCGCCAAACAAAAGTGCCAGGAGGAGCGGTTGGGAGACCGTACCCCCCTGTTGGACGCGGGCATCGACGCAGGTGAGCATCAAGCCGAAACGGGTATGAGGGAAACCCTCACTTTCGGCGTCCAGCCAGGCGGAGAAAGCCGGGAAAAGCGCCGCAAAGATACCGCTCTGGCGGAGGAGGTCGGAGCACTTCGCCCCTTCTCCCGAAAGCAGGATCTTGAGCATCTCGTCGTAGAGGCGCGGCGGCGAGGCCTTGATAATGGTGTCGGCAGCGTGTACCAGCGCCTTCCCGGTTTCTTCTTCCATCGTGAAGCCGAGCAGGGCGGCAAACCGTACCGCCCGCAGCATCCGCACCGGGTCTTCCTGAAACCGGACCGCCGGGTCGCCTATGGTGCGGATGATGCCGGCAGACAGGTCGGCAAGACCGCCGCCGTAGTCTATGATCGAGAAATCGGAAATGTTGTAGGCAAGAGCATTGACGGTGAAGTCGCGGCGCAGGGCGTCTTCTTCGGGGGTGCCGTAGATGTTGTCCCGCAGGACCATGCCGTCGTCATCTTTCAGCATGTGCGGGTGCCGTTGCCGCTTCTCCATTCCGTTCGTCTCAATCGCTTCCGGTTCCGGTTCATCAGATGCCTGGGAACGAAAGGTTGCCACCTCGATGATCTCTTCCTTGAAGTGAATGTGCGCGAGGCGGAAGCGCCGACCGACCAGACGGCAGCTGCGGAACAACCGCTTCACCTCTCCGGGGGTGGCGTTGGTGACGACGTCAAAATCCTTCGGTTCCCGTCCGAGCAGGAGATCGCGCACGCAACCGCCGACGAGAGACGCAACAAAGCCGTTATCCTTCAACCGGTAGAGAACACGCAGGGCATTCGGGCTCATGAGCGTGCGGGAGATCCCGTGCTCCTGACGCGTGATAATCGCCGGGCCGAACTTTTCGGGGTTTTTATTCTTTTTCATGCAGTACTTATACCTAACCCTATAGCCGGAATGCAAGAGCGTAGGATAATGGCTGATTATAACGTCACAGTATCTCGAATGGCTGAACCTTCATTTTATAGCCACCATGCTTTTTCAACGGTCCGGGAGCGCAGGCAGCAGTCTGCGGTTGGCCTGGCGCACAAAGGTTCCATACCGGTTCCGGCGACGTCACTCCGGGTTCGGGACCCCGGTTTTCGGATGGCGTTCGAACTGCGCTCGCGGGGGCCGGAGCCGGTTCCGCTCCATGTCCGGAAATTGAAGCCGATTCCTCTTGCTCTGTCTGTCCATTCGCAGGTCAGGGCAGTGGCCGGGGCAGTGCTCAAAACCCCCGGCTACCCGATTGGATATAATTCTGGCGCTTGACCGATACCAATAAATATTATAAGGTAATATAATAACTGCATTGATGGAGGCGATCTCATGCAAAAAAATACCAGTGTTACCCTTGGTAAACACTACGAAAATTTCATTTCTCAGCAGGTTGTCCAAGGCCGTTTTGGTTCAGCAAGCGAAACAATTCGTGCCGGTCTGCGACTTCTGGAAGAGCGGGAAACCAAGCTGTCATTGCTCCGCCGTGCACTTATTGAAGGTGAAGAAAGCGGCACCGCTGATTATTCGCTTAAGAGCTTACTTTCTGAACTTGACGGTGAAAGTTTCAACTGATGCTCGCTTTTACCCTCACAAATTTGGCGAAGGCCGATTTGAAAGATATTGCTAACTTCACGCAAAACCGTTGGGGGCGTGAACAGCGCAACTTGTATCTACAGATGCTGGACGTTTCGTTTCAGCAATTGGCCGACAACCCGCTCAAAGGGAAGGATTGCAGCGATATTCGAATTGGCTACCGAAAATTGAATGCTGGCAGCCATGTGATTTATTACCGTCAGACTCTTGCCGATACGATTGAGATTGTCCGTATTCTGCACGGACACATGGACATTAAAACACGCCTTTCTGAGTCGTAATACGGGATGTCCCTGATTATTCGTGGTTGGATGCTTGTCTAATGTGTGAACCAATTCCGCCAGACGCATAAAACAGCCTCGCGAGCAACCATGCCGTTACCGGCGCCAGAAACACCGCTGCCGTCACCAGCGGATTTTCGTTCCACTGTCCCAGAATATAATAGGGAATCTGCACCTGATACGTCAAAAATACCACCCAACAGAGGATCAACCCCGCCGGACCGGCGCAGAACGGCAGGAACAGCGCCAGGCTGAGGGCATACCATGGTTGCAGAGTCGGCGTAAGAAGAAGCAGCGCCATGGTCGTTGCATGGCAGGCGGCCAATGCCTGGCGAGCTGTTGAGAATGGAGATCCGGAGCGATTGATGCTGCGGGCAAAGCGAAGCAGGATTGCGGTCACGGCCAGCAGGAAAGCGGTTGACAGGATCAGACGGGCGGTTGCCCCTGAACCGGTCAGGCTGCGCAGTGTGGTGAAGGCGAAACCGGCAAACTCCCAGTTGCGGGCGTAGGTGTCCAGGCTGTCGGCCATGTTGGCCAGATGCGGTAGAAACGGCGCCATCAGCAGTGCCAGTGATGCGGCAAACCCGGTAATGAAGGAGTGCCGTTGCCGTGCCGGAACCAGCAGAAACAGCAGCGGCGCCAGGATAAACGGAAACAGCTTAACCAGTCCGGCGGCGGCCAACAGAGCGCCTGACAGCAGGCAGTGCCACCGTTTGACCGTACGTTCCCGTCCCGCCACCAGAAGGCAGAGCGCCCCTGTCAACATGGTCAATCCCGCGCCATCCACATGTCCCGATCCCGCAATCTCCAGCACCGGTAACGGATTCCAGGCGTAGATCGCCGCCCGCCACACCGGCATTTCCAACCGTCTCAGCAGCACCATCAGCAATGCGCATAATCCCATATCAAGCAGTACCAGTAGAAACTTGAGACCGGTGATGGTGCCGCCCAAAGCGGCCCCTCCGGCAAATACCACCTGGGCGGCGGGGGGATAGATGGTGACAAACTCCGGGTGATTGATACGCGAGTGGATGGCGGCCAGCGCGGGTTGCACAGTGGTGGCCGAAGGTGCGGCAGCGTAGGGATTGCTGCCGTGCAGCAGCGTGCAGCCATCCCACAGGTAGCGGTTTATGTCATCGGACAGTTGTGGCGGGTTGAACAGAAACATGAGACGGAGCAGCAGCGCTACGGTCAGAATGGTGGCGGATGACATGGTGATTTTGCAGCGTTCGCCGAAATAGAGCAAGCCTGCAAGCAGCAGTGTCATGGTCGCCGTAACGCCGACCAGCAGCGGTACGGCCAGGCGCAGCTCCGGCTGAAGAGCGAGAATGGCAGAGGAGGAGATCAGGGTAAAAAGAAGGGTCCTGATTATACTATTAGTCATCCTTTCTGATTCGCACCACCTGACTGACACCCGGCATGGTTTCAATTTCATGGTCGTTCAGAGTGCCGGTATCACCAATTACACCGATGATGGTACGGTTAGCCCCGGTTGACTGATGGATGTCGAAATCACGGGTAATCAGATATTCCTTTATTGAATCAAGTGCCGTTTCTTCAGCATGTGTTTTCATTATAATCAACATGAGTTATATGCTCCCTCTAAGCTTCTTCGCTATGTGACATGATGCGTTCCAGTCGCCTGGATTCATCAACAACGCGCTCAAACATTCTCACGATGGCTTCATCATCCAGTGGTCCCGGATTATCCTCTTTCATGCGGTTAAAAATTCTTTTTTCACGGGCCGGATCAAATACCGGTAAGTTCAGCTCTTTTTTTGCATGGCCGATTTCAAGCGCCAGTCTGGCGCGCTCGTTAAAGATACGCAGCAGCACATCATCCAGAAGATCAATCCGTTTACGAATTTCGCTTATATCCACGGTTACGGCTCCTTTAAAAACTGTTTCTTAACAAAACTGTCTTTTTTTTCATTTACATCATCAAGGAACGGGTAGTCGAGATTGTAATGCAATCCGCGAGATTCCTTCCGTTTTTGAGCGCAGGTGATGATCAGTTCGGCAACGGTGGCGATATTGCGCAGTTCAATCAGGTCAGAGGTTACATTGAAATTCCAGTAATACTCGTCGATCTCTCCCTGAATCAGCTTTATGCGGTTCATGGCACGTGCCAGTCGTTTGTCGGAGCGTACTATGCCGACGTAATTCCACATGGTACGCCGGATTTCATCCCAGTTCTGGGAGACGACAACCATTTCGTCACTGTTGGTCGCAGTACCCGCATCCCACGCCGGAATGTCACGATAGTCGGATGGAAGCGATGCAATAACGTCGCGTGAATGGCGAAAGGCGCGGCCTGCATAAACCGCAGCTTCCAGCAGCGAGTTGCTTGCCAGCCGGTTGGCGCCGTGCAGTCCGGTAAAGGCCGTTTCCCCGATGGCATACAAGCCGGGAATGTCTGTCTCTGCGTCAAAGTTAACCGCCACTCCTCCACACAGGTAGTGGGCGGCAGGTACGACCGGGAGCCACTCTTTGGTCATATCCAGGCCAAAATCCATGCAGGTCTGGTATATGTTGGGAAAACGATTGCGGACGACTTCAGCCGGTTCGTGGGTAATGTCCAAGAAGGCGCAGTCATCACCGCTGGTTTTCATTTCATTGTCTATGGCGCGAGCAACGATATCGCGGGGCGCCAGGTCTTTCAACGGATGATATTTTTCCATGAACGCAGTGCCGTCACGACGACGCAGGATAGCGCCTTCACCTCGTACCGCTTCTGAGATAAGAAACGATTTGGCCAGAGGATGGAACAACGTGGTGGGGTGGAACTGCATGAATTCCATGTTCGCAATTGTGGCGCCGGCGCGATACGCCATGGCGACGCCGTCTCCTGAAGCAACGTCCGGATTGCAGGTATACAGATACACTTTCCCGGCGCCGCCGCTGGCCAGCAGAGTGATCTTGGAGCTGAAGGTAATGACGTAATTTTTCTCAATGTCCAGTACGTATGCGCCCAGACAGCGGTTTTGCTCCAGTTGGCGGCGTTCGATTTTGGCTGATGTAATCAGGTCGATGGCTATATGGTTTTCGTAAATCGTAATCGCCGGGTGCTGTCTGACCGCTTCGACCAATGCCCGTTCAATCTCGCGACCGGTGATGTCTTCGGCATGCAGAATACGCCGGGCGCTGTGCCCGCCCTCGCGGGTCAGGTCATATGATTCGCCGCTGGTTGTGAACTTTACTCCCCATTCAATAAGGTTACGGATGGTTTGCGGACCTTCTTCAACCACCATTCTGACAACATCTTCATGGCAAATTCCGGCCCCCGCAACAAGTGTATCCTCGACATGGGCATCAAAAGAGTCTTCGTCGGAATAAACGGAAGCGATGCCACCCTGGGCATACTTGGTAGCTGATTCTGAAATATCACGTTTGGTAACAATGGCGACGCTGCCATGGTTAGCCGCTTGAAGGGCAAAGGAGAGACCGGCGATACCGCTGCCGATAACAAGGAAGTCGCTTTCGATGCGCATGGTGTCCCTTTCGGAAAGTGGAGGCATTAGGAGCGCGATTATCGTACTCGTCCGGGTACTTTGTCAAGCAAAGAGGGGTGCGTTTTATACATTAAAGCGGAAGTGCATTACGTCACCATCCTTGACCACGTATTCCTTCCCTTCAAGTCGCATCAGCCCCTTTTCCTTGGCGCCAGATTCGCCATTGCAGGCAATATAGTCAGTAAAACCTATTACTTCGGCCCGGATAAACCCTTTTTCAAAATCGGTGTGAATTACGCCGGCCGCCTGCGGTGCTTTGGTGCCGTTGACAATTGTCCAGGCGCGGACTTCCTTTACGCCTGCGGTGAAATACGTGATGAGACCCAGCAGAGCGTAGCCGTTCCGGATAAGGCGATCAAGGCCCGCTTCCTCCAGCCCCATATCATCAAGGAAAGCATTTTTTTCCGAACCGTCAAGCTCGGCAATTTCCGCTTCAAGCTTGCCGCAGATCACGACGACACCGGCTCCTTCGGAAGCGGCAATTTCATGCACCTTGGCTACATTCGGATGGCTTCCACCCAGGTCGTCTTCAGCAACGTTGGCAACATACAGCACCGGTTTGTCGGTCAGGAGGTGCAGATCGCGCATCCATATCTTTTCGTCATCACTCTGGGCGACGCCCTGCAGTTTCTTGACCTGTTCAAGCAGAGCCCGTACCCGAAGATAGAAATCAACCTCATCCTTTGCCTTTTTGTCGCCGCTCCGCGCCATTTTTTCGGCACGCTGCAATTTCTTTTCGATTGTGTCAAGATCGGCCAGGGCAAGCTCGGTATTGATCACCTCAATGTCGTCAGCCGGGGAAACGCGCCCGTTCACATGGACAATGTTATCGTCATCGAAGCAGCGCACAACATGAACAATAGCATCGACACTGCGAATGTGGCCAAGAAACTGGTTGCCGAGACCTTCACCCTGGCTGGCGCCTTTGACAAGTCCGGCAATATCGACAAATTCAATAGTCGTCGGCTGCATTTTTTGAGGGTTTACGATTACGGCCAGTTGGTCCATCCGTGGGTCAGGTACCTGGACTATGCCGACATTCGGCTCAATAGTACAAAACGGATAATTCGCCGATTCCGCACCGGCCGACGTGAGAGCATTAAAGATGGTGGATTTGCCGACATTCGGCAGTCCGACTATTCCGCAGTTAAAACCCATAGATCTATCCTTCCAGAAAATTCTTGTTATTAAAGAGGCTCATTGCTTTTGGCACTCCTTCTTTAAGCATTGCTTCAAACATTTCAATTCCGCCGTCGAGTATTCGGGAAAGAACTTCCATTTGATCAGGAGGAATCTTGCCAAGGACATGTCCGGTAGTATCTCCATGCGGTGATTTGCCGATACCTATACGAAGCCGGGTAAAATCGCCTTTGCCAAGGTTTTCCATGATGGAACGCAAGCCGTTATGTCCGCCATGTCCGCCCCCCTGTTTGAAGCGTACGGTTCCAAAGGGGAGATCAAGCTCATCGTGGACGACGATCAGATGTGAAATCGGGAGCTTGTGGAACTGGAGAGCCTGCATGACGGAATTCCCGGACAAATTCATGAATGTCTGCGGTTTAAGCAGAATCAGGCGATGGCCGGAAAAGCTCCATTCTCCCGAAAGGGCGGAGAACGTTTTTTTCGAAATGGAGAGATTCTCCAGATGAGCAAGGCGATCCAAAAAAAGAAAACCCGCGTTATGGCGGGTCCATTGATACGTGGGGCCGGGATTACCCAGCCCCGCAACTATAAAAGTACTCATACGCAATTCTGTCCGGATCTGTTACGCGGCCGGAGCATCTTCCTTGGCTCTGCCAAGAACGCTGACGACAGGAATCTTGGGCTGGTCAAGAAGAGTAATACCCTCCGTCAGCGGAATCTCGCCGACATGAATCGAGTGGGCAATCTTGAGATCGGAAACGTCAATGGTAATGCAGTCGGGGATGTTTCCCGGCAGGCATTCTATGTGCAACTCGTGGTGAGCCAAGTCAAGCAGCCCCCCTTCTTTTACGCCGATTGCAGTACCCACCAGAACGACAGGAACGGTGACCCGGAGTTTTTCATTCGGGTTGATACGATGGAGATCGACGTGCTTGAGTGTGCGCTTGATCGGGTCACGCTGAATATCGACAACAATTGCAATATTCTGGTCCAGACTTCCGCCACCAATCAAGGTGATCAGGTTGTTTTGTCCACCAGCACCGGAAATAGCTTCCTGCAGATCACGGCTTTTGACGCTGACGGTCACCGGGTCAAGACCCTTGCCGTAAACAACACCTGGTACCATATCAGCGATGCGAAGTCTCCGGCTTACACCGGTACCGGTTTTAGTGCGTAGTTCGATAGTAAGTTGTTTCTGTTGCATACGTTCCTCCACGTGTAGTGACGGGTAGATCCCGTCCTATTTCTAATTGAATAAGGTGGTGCTAAACAAATAACGAACTGACCGATTCATCCTCATGAATGCGCCTGATGGCTTCGGCTAAAAGGTCCGCCACCGAAAGCGTCCTGATTTTTGATGTAACAGTCTCATGGGCACTGCCGGGGATTGTATCGGTTAATACAACCTCTTCAATATCTGATGAATTGATCCGTTCAATTGCAGGACCGGACAATACGCCGTGTGTTGCACAGGCATAGATGGCTTTTGCGCCGTTTGCTTTGAGCGCTTTGGCTGCCTGAGTAAGGGTTCCGGCTGTATCAACCATATCGTCAAGGATAATGGCAATTTTATCTCGTACGTCACCGATCAGGTGCATTACTTCTGCAACGTTCGGTCCGGTACGGCGCTTGTCGATGACGGCAAGTGAGTATTGAAGGCGCTTGGCGAATGCGCGGGCTCTCTCGGTGCCACCGGCATCAGGGGAAACCATGACCACTTGTTCGCCGCTGAAACGGTCTTTAAGGTAATTGAGAATAACCGGCGCAGCGTACAGATTGTCGACCGGAATATTGAAAAAACCCTGGATCTGGCCGGCATGCAGGTCAATCGTAACAACCCTGTTGACTCCGGCAGTCGTAATAAGATCGGCAACCAGCTTGGCAGTAATCGGTGTACGGGGTGCTGCTTTCCGATCCTGACGGGCATAACCGTAATACGGAATTACCGCGGTTATGGTTGCTGCCGACGCCCGCTTCAGTGCATCGGTGATTACCAGCAACTCCATAAGGTTGTCGTTTGTCGGCGCACAGGTGGATTGGACAACATACACATCGCGACCCCGGACATTCTCACCGATTTCAACCATAACCTCACCATCGGAAAAACGTCGTACCCGAGCGGCGCCAAGCGGCACACCGAGGCAATCGCATATTCTCTGAGCCAGATCTGGATTTGAGTTGCCGGAAAAAATCTTAATCTTATCATACATGGTGATCAAACACCTTTCAATAGGGATCAGAGTGAAATATATGTGCGAAAGGATGATTATATACTGAAAATTTTACCAAAAAGCAACCTCTTTCGATGCATAGCGCCATGAGTATGGAGAGTTATGTGCCGCTTTTATGATTTTTTCACGATGATTCCCTCATTCAGGGCAAAGACGAGAAATTCATCCGCTTCGCTGCCGGTGAGACCGGTTCCGGGCACGCAGCTTTTACAGACTCCTCCGTCACGAATCTGTTCCAGCAGTAGTATGTACTGCGCTGAGAGTGATTCCGTGCATATCATGTGGTCATGCCGGTATATGACCGCTTGAGAGCCGGATTGGCCGAGGTGCTCGTACATCCGGCGGATATGCGGTTCTCCGCACGCAAGAATTTCCTCAATATCGTACCTGAAATGAGCAATCCGGACTGAAGGGGCAAGCGAGAAAAAAGTATCAAGCAGGGTGCCTGATATCCGGGCTTCTCCGTGCGGTTCCGGTGATGGAGCAAGCAGGACTGCGGCATAGTGAAGGTGGTAGGTTGCAATATCAAGAACAAGCGGCAAAAATTTCCTTATTTTTTTGTCATGAAACAGATATTTCAGAAACAACAGCTGCTGTTCCCAGATTTCCTCATCACTGAAATCGGACTCGTTTGTTGTCGTTCGGTCGCCCCGGAAATCAGTCAGCCAGTCGCTGAATTTCTGTAACAGGTCGGACGGTTTCAAGCCAAGAACGGCACAAACGGCATTAAACCATGCGACCGCTTTGCCACGTGTATAAAAAATGTCGCATGCTGCGGCAAGCCGGGCAGCTGCGGCCATGTCGGCGATGCTGAAACTATCCGAATCCAGAAGAATGTAGGGAGGTTTTCTGTCCCAGCGCATATTGAGTGCGGTCCCGTGAGCCTCCAGTCGCGTTCCCGGCAGCACGGCAAGCGGAAATATATCAAGATGATTCGGATAGAGCGACAGAGCATAGTCGAGAGTGTGACGGAAACCGTCCAGGGTATCGCCCGGCAGACCATAGATCAGGTCAAAGCCGAAAACCGCGCCGCTCTCATTCAGCAGGCCGGTCTTTGCCGTAAAGTCGGACCTGTTGAATGAGCGTCCCACCAGTTTCAGAACATCCCGGTCGGCGCTTTGCAATCCGATCTGCAATGAACAGGCAATCCGGGCAAAAAGGTCTGCCATTTCACGATCAATGAATTCATTACGAATCTCAAAATGAAAGTGAATGTCCGGCGCATACTTTTTTATCATTCTCAGGATTTGTTTGGCCCGTTCACGATCACGGTTGAAGGTTGAATCAAGCACAAAAATCTGAGAAACACCGGTGGCGGCAAAATGTCGTAATTCGGATTCCACTCTTTCCAGGGAAAAATGCCGTACGCCATGGATTCCGCGGGAATCGAAACAAAAGTCGCAGGTGAAGCTGCAGCCACGCGATAATTGCCAGAGTATGCCGGGGGTGACCCTGGTATCGATGACCCCCGTCAGGTACGGTGATGGCAACGTATCCAGGTCTGTTACCGGGGGTGGAGGCAAAGAGATTGCAGAGCCGGGAAGCAGAATGCCGGGTATTCCCTCGTAATCGCCACCCACTGCACGTGTGTGACAAAATGATAAAAAGGGCACTTCTCCTTCTCCGACAATAATAACGTCGAAGATTCCCCGTTGCGTTATGGATTCAGGGGCGGCGGTGACTTCCGGACCGCCACAAAAAAGTGTGATCTCCGGATTGCTGCGCCGCAGTTCCGCGGCAATTTCACAAACGAGGTTACGATTCCAGACATACATCGAAAAGCCGATTGCGTGAGGTGGCGGGGCAATCAGTTGTGCAACGCAGGAGACGGCATTCTGACCCAGAAAAAAATCAACGAGGCTTATCGAGGCGGCGCTTTTGAGAGCATACGCCTTAAGAAAAGCGCTCGCCAGCGGAATTGACTGCGGAGAAGGGCTGGGGTGAATCGAAACGAGGGTTATATTCACGCTACTCAAGCATACCATACTTGATGAGCATCGCTCTAAGATTGCCGTACTCAACAGGTTTGACGATATAGTCGGTGCAGTCGCCCTCCAAAAGCGCCGTCATCATATCTGTGGGCGAACCGAGTGCCGTAGTCATTATGATGGTCGCCTGGTTACTCTTATCGATGCCGGCTTCTATTTCCAAAGCGCGCATTCGTCTCAGAGCTTCCTGTCCGTCCATTTCCGGCATTACTATGTCGAGAAATACGAGAGAATAGGCTGTTCCGTTTTGTAACGCTTCCTCAAAATACTTCAAGGCTTGAATGCCGTTTATCGCTTTTGTAACTGACCTTACGTCCAGACTAAAGAGAATAGCCTCCAGCATATCCACTTGAAAACTGGAATCGTCGACAATCATGATTTTTCGGGTTTGTTTCATTCCATTCCCCCATTCGTCGGTACTGGTGTAAGGTACTGATGATATTTTAACTTATTGAAGTTGAATAATGGCTGCATTCGTATACCGGCAGTTAGCCGGCGGCATCTTTTATTTCCCTGATAACCTCAATCTGTCTCTGGAAAATATAGTGCGATATTGCACGTTCAAGCAGCTTGTCGGGATAAATGGTGAACTTATAATGATACGGAAGAGAATCATCTTTGATGTCAATCAGTTTGGCCGAAACATTGACGTTGAAATCAAGGTTTTGTTCCGGTTGTTTCAGGGTGAACCGGATTGTTGTTTCTGTTCCTGTCGCCATCGGAACATAGCGATCAATAACGATATTCAGCCCGGAAAGTGAAATGTCGAACAGCTGGCCACTGATGTTGCCAAGTGGTGATTCGATGACCGTATAGGGGGATGGCTCCAGCATCATTCTGATGAAATTTCTCCGCTCTGCCATAATTTCAACATAGGAAAATTTAACAAAAGATGCGGCTTGTTTCTTGACGTTGACATACTGGACCTGGGCAAATACATCATGCTTTAAGAGGGGACTCCGGATAAAGGTTGAACGGCTCTGTTCAATGGCAAATGCCTGTTCCGCCTTCACGTTCAAGTCGATGGTACCTTTTTCGATTGAGGTTATGGTTGCCGGATAAGAGAGAGGCAGCCCTTTGTAATAGTTTATCAACTTGAGCACCGCTTTTGGGTTTGCTTTCAGTATCGAGACTATTTCAGCCAGATCTTCGTCAAAGGTCTTCCGGATACGGGTACTGTATAGGTCCGTAATATTCATATCATCCCTGTTGATAGTGGTTGCTGGTTAACAAATATATGGAGTAAAAACGTCTAATTGCAAGACCCTCTCATATCAGATTCAAGTTGCTCAAGAATTGCATCATTCGCGTACAATGCACTGATTTCCGGAACCACATCGTGAGGCTGGATAAAACGAGGGTACGTGTTCAATTCGTACCCGATGCTATTGAAATTGACCAGACGGACAATAGCCAACAGGGTATCATGGGGATCAAAAGAATCTGCGTGGTGGTTTGCTACTATGGAACTGTACAGGGGAGGAATATCCCAGTGATACATGATTCGAAACCCTTGTTCAACGTGCATGTCGGAAAATACGTCCAGTACGGTTTCGCGGTCGAGTTCGAACCTGGTTTCACGGTTAAGGCTGATCTGTTCCACAGCCTTTAAAAGATAGAGTTTACCTATGTCGTGGAGAAGGCCGGCGAGGTAGGCTTGATCGCCCAGTTCACGGTGACCGGTACTGACGGCAAGCGATTGGCACCCTATTGCGCACGCATGGGAGTGGAGCCAAAGGCCCTGCATTATGTCGTTCACTATGGGGATGCTGGACGCATGGAGCGCGGCCTGTGACGCGGCCATGGCGATATTGGTTATCTGTTTTGCACCAAGACGATTTACGGAATCCTTGATGGTTTCCGACTTGTAGCGACCCATGTATGCCGATGAATTGGCCATTCTGAGGATCTGTATCGACAACGCCGGATCTTTGTTGATCGTCTCAATGACATCCCGGATTTCAATATCAGGATCGGCCAGTAACTGAAGTAGCTCCAGTGCGACGGAATTGAAAACCTGTAATTCGATGGGCTGCCGGCAAATGTGGTAGCGGAGGTCAAGAGAAAAACTCATTTTCATCCTCTCGTTAATAGCTTTTTCCAAAATGCGGATTATGAGGAATATAAGTTAGATGGTGACAATACCACCGTAAAAGCGCCTCCGTCAAAGCAATTTTGGCATATGAATCTTATTTTATTAGTGTAATCTTAATCATATTATCATGGTCGGCAAGTTAGGAGTTGTTTTCTGCGATTATCTGGCAGAAAATGGCGAGGAAGGCACATGAACGTAACGAGGTGATTCATGCCAGAAACTCCGCCGGCAGGCAAAGACAATCTTCGTATCCGGGAAATGACGATAGATGATTTTCCAGAGGTCTTCCATATCGGAGAGGAGGTATTTACCGCCGAGTCCTTTCAGAGTCTCTACCGTACCTGGGACGAATTTGAAATTACGACTCTCTTTAATTCGGACACTGAGCTCTGTCTGGTGGCGGAAGGTGGTGGGAGAATACTCGGATTTGCCCTGGGAACAACGGTTACGAAACACAACTCACCCTGGAAATACGGCTATTTGGTCTGGGTGGGAGTTCGCAGTGATATTCAGCAGGGTGGTGTGGGAAGTGGATTGTTCAAGGAAATCAAGCACAGAATGAAAGAACAGGGGGTAAGGATGATGATTATAGATACGTCTGCCGACAACCTACCGGCGATTAAGTTTTTTCAAAAGCAGGGATTTGGTGATATTCAGGAGCATGTCTATATGTCTCTCAACCTGACGCGAAAGAGTAGAAAAAAATCGGTAAAAAAACCTTGAGTGCCCGACTGGAAAAGGTGTGGCGTGCCATCAACGCCGATCGGCTGCGAAAAATATTTATTGATATGCTTGATATCTATTCGCCGTCCGGTAAAGAAGAGGATATTCAGATTTATCTTGAAGATTTGCTTCTCAAGGCAGGTTTTAGTGTGGAGCGTCAGGAAGTGGACGAGGATCGCTATAATCTGCGAGTTACCATTGGTCCCGAAGAGCCGCTACTCTACCTAGTTGGGCATGTGGATACAGTCCCGGCCTGGGACCTTGATACGTTTGGGCCGTTTCAGGAGGAAGGAGGCGTCATTCGGGGGTTGGGGAGCGCCGATATGAAGGGTGGGTGTGCCGCCATGGTTGAGGTGTGGCTGGCTATGGCCGACGCTCTGGAACCCTCGGAGTTTCCTTCTGTCGGGCTCTTGCTGGTAGTCGGGGAAGAAGATAACGGCGCCGGCAGTATGACGTTCCTCGAAACCTGTTCTCCTCCATGGGTCGTTATTGGTGAACCGACCAGCCTGGCGGCCAAATTTTCCCATTTTGGTTATCTGGAAGCCGGATTTGTCACACGCGGACTTCAGAGCCATTCTTCACTTCCCGAATTGGGGCATAATGCCGTTGAATCGATGCTGCGAGTTTTATTGTTTCTGGGGAACGATCCGTTGTTTGATCGTTCAATATCGGAGATCGTATATTCCATCAGGGAAATGAGATCGTCACAGGCGGGGTTTGTCGTTCCAGATCGTTGTGAAACCTGGATTGATATGCATCTTCCGCCGGACCATGATCCGATTGCCCTCCAGGATGCGATTCGCCGGATTGTCGCGAATTTGGATCAGATCATACCTGGACTGGATCTTGACGTAACCTTTGATTTTGCCTCCTCCGGTTATAACCTTGGCAGCAACAACCAGGCCGGGAAAATTTTACGGGAGGTTTATCCACACCTTGGTTTGTCGTTACAAATGGACCCGTTTCGCTCCCATTCCGACGGCAATCTTTTTTTTGCTGCAGGGGTAAAACCGCTTGTTCTCGGTCCGGGATCTCTGGAAACAGCTCATACGCCCGATGAACGGGTGAACTTTGAGGAAATATCATGTGCGGCCCGTATTTATGCCGCGCTCTGTCTCGGGATGGGGGGAGGGGGAGTGTGATTGTTACCCTTTTACGTCTGCGGCCGCTTGCGTGTTCGTCATCAGGTCTTGCGTTTTTGCTACCATCTCCGGGGGAATCTGATAGATGACGTTACTGTTGCTGTCCTCATATTTGATTCGAAGCTTGCCTTGAGCATTATATGACTCGACAACGTGGCTCATGGATCGAACCGGTTTTTTATTGCCAGCATTTCCTGTAATCGGAGAGGGTTTTTTCGTCGCAGAACTGTCGTCGGAATTTGTAGATGAAATGGCGCGTTGATCGTTTTGAGCGGAGGAGGGTGCGTTTGCCGCAGAAGTATCCTTTGTCTGTAATAATGACGAATTTATATTAAAAGGATTCAGCTGCAGTGCCCCAACACCACCTGCAATCGAATTAATGCCCATGATAAACTCCAGCTATGCCCCATACCACCGGTGTATGGATAGCATATGTTATTTAAGCAAATGCACTAAACGCAGTTGTTTTTCCGCTCCCATTTTCTGCCGGCTTCTGGGTTTTGTTGTCTCCGCTGCTTGAGAGCTTGTTCAGAGCTTGTGAAGAAATTGCAACTGTGTCGGTTTTGGCGGAAACGGCCGTTTTTTGCGACGCTTGGCCGGCCTGAGGCGCAGTTGCAGTTTGGTCCGTTTTCGCTTTTGGAGTTACAAGTGCAGGATTAACAGTGAAGCTGTTGGGAGAAACGGACATCGTTGATGACATTGGAATCACCTCCGGACGAAATTATACTCATATGCATATTATCGGTGTTTTGCCATATTTTCTAAAGAAAAAAATCACGAGTAGAATAAAATAAACAAAAAAACGGGATTACAGAAATCTGCAACCCCGCTCTATGATGTATCGGGCACCTACTATTTTCCCTTTCCCTTATATGCGACTATAGTACCTGCTTCAATTCTCATCGAAGTCGGGAGAACGGAACTTAAATGTTCCCTTACCCATATTCGTGATTGTTCATTTGCATCAATTGCTTCTGAAAGTGTTTTGAACAGGGTAATTGACATCATGGCATTATTTCCCAAATTGATCCAATAGTACTCAACAAATCCGGGCAAAGCTGAAATTAACGGTACAAATATTTCATCAACTTTTTTTGCAGCCTCTTCCGGATTCGTAACATTTTCATAACGCCTCACCGTAGCATACATTTTCTGTTTCACTTCGCCCTCCGGATTGTCATTTGATATGAATAGTTTTTTTAATCTAATGTTTGTGCTGCGGGGTTCAGATTAAAGGTAGTTCCTCTGATAAGTGGAGTACGCCACATTCCGTAAATACGACTGGTATC
>CAIYZD010000074.1 GCA_903930585.1 uncultured Geobacteraceae bacterium
GACCGTAAACTGATTGAATTGTATCGTGAAATGAGTCGCGAAGTTTTGCAGCTTCTTTTCGAGTCAGGTGAATTGAAAAATTTGATGCCAAGCCTGATAACCTTGCTCAAGTCAAGGACAGGCTTCGATGCAGTTGGTATCCGTCTGCAGGACGGGGATGATTTCCCGTATTACGCTGAGGGAGGCTTTCCCAAAGATTTGCTGATGAAGGAAAACTCTCTGATTGCCCGCACTGCAGATGGAGGTGTCTGCCATGATGAGAATGGCAACGCCTGCCTGGAATGTACGTGCGGTCTGGTTATTACCGGCAAGATAGAGCCAGGACACCCGCTATTTACCCCAGGAGGGAGCTTTTGGACGAACGACCCTAGCCCGGTGCTGGATTTGTCACCTGATGTAGATCCAAGAATTAACCCACGAAATGAATGCTTTCACCATAACTATGCATCTGTAGCTTTGATACCCATCCGCAGCAAAGAGAGAATAATCGGCTTGATTCAGTTCAATGATCACCGTAAAAACCGGTTTACACTTGATTCCGTAGAGATCCTAGAGGGGATAGCTTCTCATATTGGATCAGCTTTAATGCGCAAAAAAGTTGAAGATGTGAGGACAAAGCTCGAAAGTCAACTCTTGCAGGCCCAGAAAATGGAATCGGTAGGCCGATTGGCAGGAGGCGTGGCGCACGACTTCAACAACCTGCTGACGGTCATCCTTGGAGGTGCTCACCTCGCTCTCAGTGAATTGGAGCCAGATCAACCGCTTCATGAATACGTAACCCTGATTAAAAACGCGGGCGAGAAATCGGCTGAACTCACCCAACAACTGCTGGCCTTTGCCCGGAAGCAGACGATCGAACCCAAGATACTGGATCTTAACGATTCAATATCAGGCATGCTCAAGATGTTGCAACGTCTGATCGGCGAGAATACACAACTTGCTTGGTTGCCATCGAATAATCTATGGGCTGTTAAGGCAGACCCTTCCCAGATAGATCAGATCCTGGCCAACCTCTGCGTTAATGCTCGGGACTCAATAACAGACATCGGCACTATTACTATCCGGACGGGGAACAGTGTTGTTGACGATGGCTACCGGGCTGAACTTATTGATGTTGTTCCAGGTGAGTATGTGCATATTTCGGTGTGCGACACCGGATGCGGTATGGACAAAGAAACGCTTGCCCATATTTTTGAACCATTTTTCACAACCAAAGGTCCCGGCGAAGGAACCGGTCTTGGCTTGGCTACGGTATATGGTGCTGCAAAACAGAACAACGGCTTTGTCAACGTCTACAGTGAGCTTGGCATTGGGACTACATTCACGATTTATCTACCCAGGTTTGTAGGCAACGCTAATCATAAATCATCGAATAGCCAAACTCAACCGACCCCGAGGGGGCTTGAGACAATTCTACTTGTTGAAGATGAATCTGCCATCCTGAATATGACGACGATGATTCTCAAAAAGCTGGGATATACAGTAATGCCGGCATGCAATCCTATCGAGGCAATAAGTATAGCCAACGAACATTCTGAAAAAATTGATCTTCTCATTACAGACGTAATAATGCCAGAAATGAATGGGAAGGAACTGGCTCGCAATCTTATGCTTCTTAATCCTCAGCTTAAGACCCTGTTCATGTCAGGATATACGGC
>CAIYZD010000075.1 GCA_903930585.1 uncultured Geobacteraceae bacterium
CGATTACATCAAGATTGATATCCAAGGCGCAGAATTACAAGCATTTGACGGGGCGCGAAACGCCTTGGCAAGCTCGGTAATCATCCATACGGAAGTAGAGTTTATCGAAATGTATGAAGGGCAACCACTATTTTCGGATGTGGATCACTATTTACGAGCGCGTGGATTTCATTTTGTGAAGTATTTACCACCCTTGGCTACGACCTTGAAACCGACTTTTATAGAGGGAAGCCACTTAAAGGGAAATATCTGGGTAGGGGCTGATGCGATTTATATACGTGACTGGAATAATCTTGACGTAATTTCTACATCAAAAATGAAAAAGTTGGCAATAATCACCCATGATGTGTACAAAATGACAGATGTCGCATATTTTTTCTTAATGGAGATTGATCGTCGAGAAGGAAGCCGCTTGGCTAACAGCTATATGGACGCATTAAATGGGACCACCACACAACATGCTACGGAGTAGCCACCGGATAAAGGAGCAGGCATGCAGCCTGGCGCGTGCGTAATTGGAATAGATATCGGCGGTACGACCACGTCCCTCGGCATTGTTGATCGTCAGGGGGGCTTGATTGCCGGGACGACGGTAGCCACACAGCCTCAGCAACCCGCGGATGTTCTGGTTTCTCGCCTGTGCGAGACCATCGAACAGGTGCGCGCAACATCCCCGTCTCAGACCGGCATTGCGGGAATCGGCATCGGTGCTCCTAATGCCAACTACTATCGGGGGACGGTTGAAAATCCGCCCAATCTGAACTGGGGGGCAACCGTCAATCTGGTGGAGTTGTGCCGGCAGCGGTATGATCTTCCGGTTGCCATAACCAATGATGCCAATGCAGCTGCTCTTGGAGAGCTCCTGTTCGGCGGTGCTCGCGGGATGAAACATGCCATCGTTATCACACTGGGAACGGGCCTCGGAAGCGGCATTATCGTTAATGGCGGGCTATTGTACGGCGCCGACGGCTGTGCCGGTGAACTGGGGCACACGATTGTCGATCCGGCGGGGCGGGAGTGTGCCTGCGGGAAGCGGGGATGCCTGGAAACATATGTTTCTGCCACCGGTCTCTGTCGGACAGTCTCCGAACTGCTGGCACACCGGCGAGAGACATCACCGCTCCGTGACGTGAGCTTCAGCCACCTGTCCTCGAAGCAGGTGTACGAGGCAGCCTGTGTGGACGATCCCATCGCGCTGGCAGCCTTCGATACGACAGCGCGGATTCTCGGTATGAAACTGGCCGATGCCGTCGCGCATACCAGCCCCGAAGCGATCTTTCTCTCCGGAGGGCTGGCAGCTGCGGGAGATCTGCTGCTTGCGCCGACCCGGCACTATCTGGAGGAATTTCTGTTTACCTCGTACAAGGGAAAGGTTCAACTGCACCGTTCGGAACTACAGGAAGGAAACGGCGCGGTTTTGGGCGCTGCGGCGCTTGCGTGGAATGAGGTGGATAAACTTTCCTTCGACTCCGCTCTGGGAACAGACTGAGCGGAGCCGAAGTCAGCTACGCCCCCCCTCACCTCCACCGTCACATCGTATAACGTGCTCCCCCGCCCGCCATCGGTCAGGCGCTGCGATGTCAGGGCATTGACGCCTCGATTACCGGGGATGAACTCGCGCCACCAGACCCCTTCGGTAACGACCGTCCCGGCCGGTACCCGCTCCGAAATCCGCAGCATAAAACGTACCGCACCCCGGTCATTGCACGCCGTTACCTCTTGCCCATCTGCCAGACCACGCGCCTCGGCATCCTCCCTGTTCATCATCAACTCCATGCAGCTCTGCTTCAAGCGCAGATCATCCTGCTCATAAAAACTCGAATTAAGGGCAAATGGTGTGGCCGCAGGCTGCAGACGTAACGGGTAGCCGTCCCCTTCGGCGTGGGTCGGGAGCAGGCGCGGTAAAGGTTCTATCTCCCGGACGTTCAGAATTTCAATCCTCCCTGACGGGGTACGCCATTCCCGCTTCGGCTCGGTCGGAGGTGTCAGCATGACCGGTTCCCCCCGCCGTAGCCGTTCGGTGACGGTGGCGCTCCGCCAAGGTGTTTCTTCCACCAGCAGCAGTTCGATCAGTTCGTCGGCGGACAAGCGGAAAAACGGTTCATCCCACCCCATCCCGGTCGCCAGCAGAGCGAACACCTCCCAATTGCTTTTAGCTTCGCCCACCGGCGGAATAACGGCACCGCACCGCTGAGCCTGATAACTGCCGTAGCAGCGGTATATATCGGCATGTTCCAGTGATGACGTTGCGGGAAGAATGATATCGGCATACCGGGCGGTGTCGGTCAGGAAACGTTCGTGAACGACCGTAAACAGCTCTTCCCGTTCCAACCCCTGAATAACGGCATTCTGGTCAGGGGCGATAGCCGCCGGGTTGGAGTGATATACATACAGGGACATCACCGGCGGATCCTCCAGTTCGGTCAACGCCTCGCCCAACTGGTTCATACTGACCAGGCGGGGTGTTCCGACCATGAAATCTTCCCGCGTTACCGACTGCAACGGGAATGCTCCACCGGTAGAGGTGCCGATGAACATCCCTCCACCCGGTTTTGACCAGGCGCCGACAACGGCGGGGAGGCCGCCGATCGTCCGCACGGTCATGGCTCCGTTGCCGTAGCGGGTCAGACCGCTCCCCAAACGGATAAACGGAGCTTTTGCCCTGGCATATGCCCGCGCGAGCCGTTCGATCACCTCGGCAGCCAGACCGCAGACTTCCGCCATTCGTGCCGGAGCGCACTCCGGTAAGATGTTCGCTTTCAATGCTTCAAAACCAAGCACGTTGGCAGCAATAAATTCCTGATCCTGCAACCCTTCCCGGGCGATGACATGCAGCATGGAGAGCGCCAACGCGCCATCACTGCCGGGCCGGATAAGGAATGCCTCATCGACCGCATCGCAGGTCGGCGTCCGGTAGGTATCTATGGCCCACAAACAGGCGCCGTTTTTTCGGGCGGTCCGGGCATCGCGCATGGCGTGGATACTGGTTGATACGGCATTGATCCCCCAGAGTATCACCAGATCGCTCTGTTCGATTTCGCCATGATCCATCCCCGGAGTATCCCCCATAAGCGTCTTCCACCCGGCATCCTTGGCCGGCGAACAGATCGTCCGTTCCAGCCGCGCAGCACCCAGCTTGTGAAAAAACGGATGTCCGGCGTTCCGCTGCACCAGTCCCATCGTGCCGGCGTATGAATAGGGAAGAATCGCCTCTGCTCCGTGGCCGGCAATGATCTCACGCCACCGGCTGCAAATTGAGCTAATCGCCTCGTCCCACGAGATTACTTCGAACACTCCCTCTCCCTTGGCTCCGGTTCGGCGTAAAGGTGTGGTCAACCGGCGGGGAGAATGTACCGTCCGCTCGTAACGGTTCATTTTAGGACAGAGCAAACCACGCGTCACCGGGTGATCCGGATCGCCGCTGACGCTGATGGCATGACCATTTTCGACGGCAACCAGAAGGCCGCAGGCATCGGGACAGTCATAGGGGCAGACGGAACGATGGACTATAGCAGGCATGTCATATCTTCCACGGTACAGAGTGGAATCCCGGCACGTTCCATCTCCTCCAGGGCGCGGTCCGAGTCACCGGCGGAAATTTCGACGCCTGCAATGGCATCCGACAACAGCGTCACCCTTAAGCCTGCCCGAATCGCATCCAGTGACGATGAACGGACGCAGTAATCCGTCGCCAGACCGCCAACAACGAGGTGCCCGACCTGTAACGCGGCCAGCACCTCGGAGAGCGTTTCACCATCAGCTGTTCTGCCGTCGAAGGCCGAATAGCTGTCACTGTCCGGCTCGCTCCCTTTGGAAATAATTACGGTCGCGGGGGGCAAGGAGAGGGCGGAATGGAAGCCGGCCCCCGGACTGCCCTGAACACAATGGGGAGGCCATGGGCCGCCAAACGTGTTGAAATGGCTGGTACGGGCAGGGTGCCAGTCGCGGCTGGCCACAACCGGCAGTCCTGCCGAAACGAAAGAGCCGATGGCACGGTTAAGTGGTTCAACCACCCGATCACCATCGGGCACCGCCAATGTCCCGCCGGGACAAAAATCGTTCTGCACATCCACAATCAAAAGCGCGGCATTCGGCTTCATGGTCTGTTCCTCCTGAATTTACGCCGTAATAACTTCCTGTCCGTTGATCAGCATATTTCGCAGGCCGTTCAAGGGGGCCGAGATTGACACCTTGTAACGGTGAGGATTGATAAAGCGGAGACAGCCGGTCGGGAGCAGAGCAAGTTCCCTCCGGCAGCGCTCTGCCATGGCCTCCAGCGGTTCCCGGCCGTACAGGCATTGTCCATCTTCCATCACCACCCGTCTCAGATCCGTCAGAAGCGCTTCAGGAGGAAGCATTGTGTGCCGGAGTGGATTGGTGGGATCATACACCGTGTCGC
>CAIYZD010000076.1 GCA_903930585.1 uncultured Geobacteraceae bacterium
CTGGAGAAAGTCTACAAATACCCGAAAAAAGCTATTAGAGAACTTGCCGAGGCGATCATCAATACACCTCAGCTAAAGGTAGAACTGGCAGTGGTTTTTCTGAACGCCCTTAAAGTTTACGAAGAGAAAAATGTCAAATTTGCCGATGCGGTTATGGCGTTTTGGGGCATGGACAAAGGAATCACCACCACCTATACCTACGATGAAATTGATTTTAAATGGATTGACGGATTGAATGTTTTAAAACCGTAGGATTGCGCCGGACCTGCACATTTGACAAGGGGAACCCAAGGTGGAAATTCTTGACCGATTGGATGCCGCAAATGAAATACCGGATATGGATTATGCCAGTTTTTCAATGTGACGTTTATTATTGCCCAGCAGCTAATGTCTATGATATATAAATCAATTCGTGAACCACGGAGCTCACCATGCCCTGTGGTTTTTTATTTCATTGCAAGGAGCATTAAACCAGCATGATCGCAGCCGCAAATATTACCCTCTCCTACGGTAAACGTGTTCTTTTTAAAGACGTCAACATCAAGTTTACTCCCGGCAACTGCTATGGCCTTATCGGCGCCAACGGTGCGGGGAAATCGACGTTTCTCAAAATTCTTGCCGGTGAGCTGGATGCCGATAAAGGCGAAATTATCGTCGGTCCACGCGAGCGAATCGCCGTACTGCGCCAGGACCAATTCGCTTTTGATGATGAGACCGTGTTCAATACGGTAATCATGGGTCATAAGCGGATGTACGATGTGATGACGGAGCGTGAGGCGATATACGCCAAGGCTGAATTCAGCGAGGCCGACGGGGTACGATCTGCCGAACTTGAGAGTGAGTTTGCGGAAATGAACGGCTATGAGGCGGAATCCGAAGCTGCCGTGCTCTTGAACGGCCTGGGGATACCCGAAGAATTGCGGACGAAGCAGATGAAGGAGCTTGAGGCTGGTGACAAGGTTCGGGTCCTGCTTGCCCAGGCCCTGTTCGGCAACCCGGACGTTCTGCTGCTGGACGAACCGACCAACAACCTCGATCTGAAATCCATCCAATGGCTGGAGGAGTTTCTCTACCGTTTTCCCAATACGGTCATTGTGGTGTCGCATGACCGTCATTTTCTCAATCAGGTCTGTACTCATACCGCCGATATCGATTTTGGGCGGATCCAGATCTATGTCGGCAACTACGATTTCTGGTATCATGCCAGCCAGTTAAACTTAAAGCAAAAACAGAACGAAAATCGTAAAGTGTCCGAGAAAGCTGACGAACTTAAAGCATTTATTCAACGGTTCAGTTCGAACGCCTCTAAAGCCAAGCAGGCAACGTCGCGTAAAAAACTGCTCGACAAACTTACCATTGAGGATATGCCGACTTCGTCCCGTAAATATCCGCACGTGGTCTTCAAGCCGGAGAGGCCGTGTGGCGACATCATTCTGGAAATTCAGGGGCTGACCAAAGAGATCGACGGGGTCAAGGTGCTGGATAATCTCGACCTGATTGTGCGCAAAGGGGACAAGATAGCCTTTGTCGGAGCCAACACCCTCGCACGAACGACTCTTTTCCAGATTCTGGCGGGTGAGCTTGAACCGGACGGTGGCAGCTTCCGTTGGGGGATTACGATTACCAGCGCCTATTTCCCCAAGGAGAACAGCCAGTACTTCGAACGCGAGATGACTCTGATCGAATGGCTTGGTCAGTATTCACCTCCCACCGAAGGCGAGACCTTTGCCCGCGGGTTCCTCGGCAGAATGCTCTTCTCGGGCGAAGAAGCCACGAAAAAGACCACTGTGCTGTCCGGAGGCGAAAAAGTTCGCTGTATGCTGTCGCGTATGATGCTGACTGCCGCCAATGTGATAATTCTTGACGAACCGACCAACCACCTGGATCTTGAATCGATCACCGCCCTGAATGACGGGCTGATTGCGTTCAACGAGGTGATTATGTTTGCTTCGCATGACCATGAATTTGTTTCAACCGTTGCCAACCGGATCGTCGAAATCACTCCGGGTGGCGTGATCGACCGGACCATGGGGTTTGAAGAGTATCTGGAGAGCGCGGATGTTGCCAGGGAGCGTGATGAGTTGTACCACGGCCATGCCGACCTGAGTCTGTAACCGGCGTTTTGTATTCGGCAAAAGACCACAGGGATATCTCTCTGTGGTCTTTTTGCTCCGGAGATGCGATGATATCCCCTTCGAACCTCAAAATAACCTGGTTAAAACCCGACCTCGAAGAGGAACGCTGGGAGTTTTTTAATCATCCGGCCAAACAGGAGTGGTATTACACTCACGCCGTTACGTGGGAGCTGATCATGTCCCGCTTTGACGACGGTGCGCTTGTATCCTATCCCCGCTCTGCGACAATCGGCACAATTCCGGTGGCGCTTTCATATCACAGTTACGAAGAGTACCAAATCTACCTTGCCAAAGCGAAGCGGGGGTACCGGAAGAACTATTCCCGGATGGAGGATGCGCTGCAACGTGCCGGCTTTCTGGCGCTGAAAGCTCCCATAATTCTCTGTAGCGGTGGGGAAGGGGTCCTTTTCTCCGGTTACCGGCGTCTCTGTCTTGCGTGGAATTACGGCATGGCGCCGTATGTATGGCTGGTGAGGCTTGATGAGAAGCAGGATGAGAGTTGAGAGAATATTTAGTGGGAGTTTTACGAAATGGTTCAATTGTCAAACATATCCAAACAACACGGTTCCCAGATTCTGTTTCGTGATGCCAGTTGTCAAATCCTGCCGGGCACGCATACCGGTCTGGTCGGTCCGAACGGTGCCGGGAAAACAACGGTTTTTCGTATCATCGCCGGGCAGGAGGAGCCGGATTCCGGCGAGGTGATCCTCCCCAAAAAAACAACTATCGGCTACTTTTCCCAGGATGTGGGTGATATGTCGGGGCGCTCGGCTCTTGATGAAGTTATGGCAACCTGCGGAACCACCGTGCGTTTGGCAGAACAGATGAAGGAGATGGAGACGGCCATGTGCGAGCCGCAATCCGATGATGAGATGGCTGCTCTTCTTGAACGGTACGGAACGGCCGTTGAGGAGTTTGAGCATATGGAGGGGTACGACCTCGACTCGCGCGCCCAGGCGGTATTGACCGGGCTTGGAATCGGTCCTGACCGCTACAATCATCCGGTCGAATCTTTCAGCGGCGGCTGGAAGATGCGTATCGCCCTGGCAAGTATATTGACCCTCAAACCGGATGTTCTGCTGCTCGACGAACCGACCAACCATCTGGATGTTGAATCGATCATTTGGCTGGAGGAGTGGCTTGCCACCGAATTCAAAGGGGCGCTTTTGATGACGAGCCATGATCGTGACTTTATGAACCGCGTTGTGACCAGAGTCATTGAGGTTGCCAACTGTACCGTAACGACCTATGGCGGTAATTATGATTTTTATGAGCGTGAACGGGACATCCGTCTGGAACAGCTGATCGCCTCACATAAACGTCAGCAGGATATGCTGGCAAAGGAAGAAGAGTTCATCGCCCGTTTTGCCGCCCGTGCTTCCCATGCCGCCCAGGTTCAATCCAGGGTCAAGAAACTGGAAAAGATTGAGCGGATCGAGATTCCGGCCGAAGAGCGAACGGTCCGTTTCGGTTTTGCCGATCCACCCCGCAGTGGCGATGACGTTGCCGCCTTTGAAGGATTGGGAAAAGTCTGGATTACGCCGGACGGTCAGGAAAAGCCGGTGTTCCACGGTGTCACAGGAATGGTTAAACGTCTCAACAAGATCGCCGTTGTCGGTGTTAACGGCGCCGGTAAATCGACCTTTCTGAAGATTCTGGCGAGCCAGACCGAAGCGACATCCGGCAGTGTAACTATTGGCGCCAATGTAGAAATAGGATACTTCAGTCAGCATGCCATGGATGTCCTTGATCCCCGGAAGACAATTTTTGAAACCATGCAGGATTGCATGCCGCTTGCCACTATAGGCACTATTCGCAACCTGCTTGGTGCATTTCTTTTCTCGGGTGACACGGTTGACAAACGGATCGAAAATCTTTCCGGTGGTGAGAAGAGCAGGGTAGTGCTGGCTACGATTCTGGCTCGCCCCGTTAATTTCCTGATCCTTGACGAACCGACCAACCATCTCGATATCCGCTCCCGTGAGATGTTGCTGGAAACGCTGCAAAACTTCGGTGGGACGATTGTTCTCGTCAGTCATGACCGACATTTTTTGCGATTACTGGTTGATCGCGTTTTTGAGGTTGATCATGGCGAGATGCGGGTGTATGAAGGAAACTACGATTATTACCTTTCCAAGAGTCATCATACGGCAGGCTGCAGGTAAAATCATGTACCAATACATTCCAATGAAAAATTGGAAAAAGGAGAATGACCATGGCCAAGCCGAATTATTCGTTTGAAAAGCGTAAAAAGGAACTGGATCGTCAGAAGAAGAAGGAAGAAAAGAAGGCTCGCAAGGGTGAACATACTACCGATGATGAGTCCGCAGCAACTGAAAATTCCGAAGAACCGGAGACAGCTGCCGGGGAGGCATGATGCCTTCATTCGGGATGAAGTGAGCGAAATCGGCATGATTGCTCTTTCAGCTCAGGTGCAGGATTTCATCCCCGGTGCGCTGTAGATGCACGACACTGAGCTGAAATTAACGGCCAGTTCCGGCGTAGCGGGCTTTAGATGGGGTAGATCTCACCGTCCCGTTTATGTTTTAGAGGCGATTCATTTTTTTATAGTTTGACAAACCAGATTGTCTGGAATAATTAACAGCAACGAAATTAAAATAACCCCTTCTGTGAAATGGCAAATCCGGAGTAATCCGGCGACGCAAAGCTACCGAGTCCCACTCCGCAAGGAAGGATAGTCGAGCCGCCTAAAGAGGGCGAGATTTGAATGCGCCCTACTTATTTAAGATGGGCGTTTTTTCGTTTTATTCTGGTTGGAGAATATAGGATGGGGGCTAATGGGGTTATGCTTAGTTAGTTAGATTAGAAAGATAGCCAGCAACGTCCCGAAAGCGCCTCCCCGTTTTGTACACATTGTCATTGCCTTTCAAATTCTTGCGGTATATTTTGGGATTTACTGTGTTGTCTGTATAATGTTGTCTGTATAAATTCACCAAAATGGAGAATCGGTTAAATCAGATGCGCTACTTCTTTACTTTGTTACTATTTTTTGTTGCCGTAGAGATGGCAAGTGCGCTGACGCCTCTTCCGGACAGTTCACCAGGCTTTTTTTCCGGCGAATGGAGCGGCACCGGGAGTCACGGTTCCTACTGCTTCATGAACATAACGCCTGATGGTCAAGGATTGCTTCTGATTGATGGCGGTGCCGGCGACTGGCTTGGTGCACAGATTCGATGGCGCAATCGACAGCAGGCGTTCGAGGTTGAAAAAATCATTCCCATGAAGGCTTCAAGCGAGCTTCGCATCATCCCTTTGGAGCATTTTTCGCTGAGCACTGAATTCAATCAGTCTATAAAATTAACCTGGGGCAGTTCGTCCAACGTCTGCTATCTGCAGAAGTCCGCAGCAGCGGCCGATCACCTGGCCAGGGTCAGGAAGGTAATGAAAATGATGCCGTCTTCCAGGGTTGACAAATGAAGCCTGGCAGCATGTTACTTTGGGCAGTACGTATTTCCTGGCCTCTGCTCGGGGGCGTATGGGGAGCTGTGGCAGGTTTTGGCGGCTATAACGGGCTTGCCAATAATGCCGACAGTTTTGGGACCTTATTCGCTCAAGGTTTTTTCATTACTACAGCTATTATCGGACTCTTTGCCGGGATAACATGCGGTGTGCTGGTCGGAGGGGTGACTGAAAGATTGTTACGCTACCTTGGCGCCTGGCCACTCTTTGCACTATGCGTGGCAACGGCAGTCAATGTCCTGGTCATCTGGCAACTGGTCGGCGTTGTTCAAACAAAGTTCCCGGGCTTTCGCCCTCCTGCGGCTAAACCAGATGCTGCTCCTCAAGCCAAAGAGCCTTCAACTCACAAGCGGCAAGCCAAAAGTCCCTGCGAACAACCACCCCCACAAAATGCTCAAGAGCGTGCGATTTGGGATGCCGAGTGCCGCTGAAAACCGGAACAGAAGGCCCGTTGAACTCATAAAGGAGGTGCGTTAGATGAACATTGGGAGATCATGCTGTTTGATGTCACTTACAGCCGTCACTGTAATGATGAGTGCCGCTTTCGCCGCTGAGGATATGAAGGGCGCAGCCGACAACCGATCCGACCAACTGTCGCAACGACCTTATCATGTGGAAAAATTAGGGGGCAATAGTCTCAACATGGCAAGATACGTTGCCGTTACTCGCAGCAAATCTCGTAACGGCTGTCGTTACGCCCAGGGATCGGACGCGCCAGGCGGCTACGTGATGGAAATTGATGGTCAATCCGGCCCGGTATTCGACAACCTGGGGGAGAATGGCGCTGTTTTTAGTACCGATGGCAAACATGTAGCTTATGCAGCGAAAAAGGGTTCCAGTTGGTTGGTGGTGGTTGACGGTATACCGGGCCATGAATTTGATAAGATCGGAGCTCCTGTTTTCAGTGCCGATGGCAAACGAGTGGCGTATTCCGCAATGAGGAACAGGAAGGCGTTTGTGGTGGTTGACGGTCAGCCAGGATCCGAATACGACGAAATTATGGTAAACTCGCCGGTTTTCAGCTTTGATGGTAAGCGCGTGGCCTATGCTGCGAAAAAAGGTTCAAACTGGCTGGTGGTGGTTGATGGTCACCCCGGTCCCGAATACGACGGAATCATGGTAGGCTCTCCTGTTTTCAGCGCCGATGGCAAACGTGTGGCCTATGCAGCGGAAAAAGGTTCAAACTGGCTGGTGGTGGTCGATGGCCAGTCCGGGCCGGAGTATGTCGGAATTGCAAAAGGGTTCCCGATTTTCAGCGGAGACAGCAAGCGCGTAGCATACACCACGCAGAAGGGAGACAGGCAGTTTGTGGTGGTTGATAGCCAGATTGGGCCTGAATACAGTGGTATTGGAGAGGGGTTCCCTGTTTTCAGTGACGATGGCAAGCGTGTGGCTTACGTGGCGGCTCAAGACAGGAAGTCGTTTGTTGTGCTTGATGGTCAACCCGTTTCAAAATACGAATTCAGCTGGGGTCCTGTTTTCAGTGCCGATGGCAGGCGCACAGCGTATCTCGCTCAAAACGGGAAGAAATCGTTCGTGGTGATTGATGGCCAACCGGGTCCCGAATATGTTGGCATTATGAACGGTTCTCTTGTTTTCAGCGCCGATGGCAAACGTCTGGCGTATATAGCAAAAAAAGAGAACGAAAAATGGGTAGTGGTGATTGATGGTCAAGCCAGCCCGGAATATGATGGTCTCTATCCGGGAACGCTTGTTTTCAGCGCCGATGGAAAACATGTGGCGTATGTGGCTCAAATGAAAGGCAAATGGCTTGAAAAAGATAAAAAATATATAGTGCTTGATGGGCAGCAAGGCCCGGAAATTCAGACGCTTGCTTGCAGCCCGGTATTTCGCACTGATGGCGTGATGGAATACCTTGAATCAAAATCTTTCGTTCTCTACCGTGTCACAAAATGAATGAAGTACTGAATCAAATCACGGCAACGGTTCCAAGTTCATGGTATGGCTGCCGACTGACCTGAAATGTGGGCTATGGGCTTTTATATGTACGAAATAATACATTTCTATTAATTATTTCCTGTCAAGTATCTTCAGCCATTGTAAATAAGTATATTCTAAAAGCCTTCCCCTGTCTGAATTATCGATTTTTGTGAACTTTAAACCCGTCTCGTATGGGCCGGAACTATTTGAACCTTCCTGTTGCCATGCCACCTGGCATGAGGCAAATATCGGCACATTATCGCCAGGCACATCCATAGATAGATTTATTTCGGCGCCTTGCCCAAAC
>CAIYZD010000077.1 GCA_903930585.1 uncultured Geobacteraceae bacterium
CCAATACAATCTATTGAATAAACTTTCACTTCATCATTCGTCAATTTTTTTATTTATTTATTGACAAATAAAGTGTTGGTAGTATCTTCAAGCACTAATGGAGGATGCGTTATGACTTGGATAGAACGTTTTGAAGAAACAATGAAGACACCAGCGATAGCAACACCCGCTTGGTTTGAGTGTATTCCACAGTGTCAACGCGACGAGGCTCATCGTCTTGTAGCAATGGGTGCACCTGTATGCGTGAAGCCCGCTGTCGGTGGCGGATGTTCAGTGTTGTTTGATGACACAGAGTTTGTGGCTGGTGTTTTCCAGGAAGCTGCAGTTGCTGAGAATTTTGCGGCTGCTTGGAATCAACGTTAGGCTTCATGTCTGATCAACTTGAGAAAAAGCCTCGTGGTCGTCAGGTCGGTTGGCGTAAGGCTAATCCCATGCCGAGCCGGATACCAGCTATGCGGATACCATTACAGTTAGAAGAGTGGTTATTGGCTGAAGCGGAAAAACGCGGTCTGAAGATCGTGGATATGGCTCGTATGCTTTTGTTAGAAGCGATGAGGAATAATGAAGATGGCACAACAAAGCGCCAGAGTTGAAGAAAATAGCGATTTTCAGCAGATAGCTTTGCCATTGGATCTTGGTAGTGGCGAACATGTACTGCAAAGAATCCGTTTGGAAGCGGAAAGCACACTGGGAGCTTGGTACGAACTGTACCTGGTCGTTACACCGAGCGGATTTCTGATTGAAAAACATTCAGGGTCTTCTCACAGTCTGAGCAGGCAAAAAGAAACCTGGTTCCGACGCAATCTGCCCGATGCTGAACGAAAGTATGCGCAGATCCTCAACAGCAAACTGAACCAGAAAAGACGCAGCCCAAGAAAATATAAGGTGATGGAATAAATGATGAAGAAAGCAAACTCCAGAAATTACCAGAATGAACCCCTGAATGCCTTGGAAGCAGAAATTGCTATTACCGCTCTGCATGCGACCGGAGAATTTACGGTTATCCGCAAGTTGAACCTGGAACGGGACTCCCGTTTTACCCAGAGACGCATTCAAGGCTCAAAGATCGGTCTTTGTCTTGATACTGAGACTACCGGCTTGAATCATTCCGAAAATAAGATCATCGAATTGGGAATTGTTGCTTTTGAGTATGATCCGATGACAGCGGAGATCATTCGGATATCAGACCGATATAACGGTTTTGAAGATCCAGGGTGCGCCCTTCCAAAAGAGATCACTGAGATTACCGGCATTACCGATGAAATGGTTGCCGGTCAGACTTTTGATGATGAGCACGTACGAGAACTTGCTGACAAGGCAACCCTGGTCATTGCACATAATTCAGCATTTGACCGCAAATTCGTTGAGGACAGGTATCCGGTCTTTGCCAAACTGCCGTGGGCCTGCACTGTATCGCAAATCAACTGGGCCAAAGAGCGGATCGGTTCCCGTACTTTGGAATATCTGCTGTACAAATGTGGCGGTTATAGTATCAATGCTCACCGGGCCCTTGATGATGCAGAAGGTGTACTCGGTTTACTTCTAGGAAGTTTCCCGATCTCTGGGACGCCGATCTTCAAGACTCTTCTGGAAAAGTCCGATGAGTTGACCTCCAGAATATGTGCCACAGGTGCACCATTCGACAAGAAAGACATTTTGAAACAGCGCGGGTATCGCTGGAATGATGGTTCGGTTAGTGGTTGCAAAGGATGGTGGACGGACGTCCCGCAATCCCTGGAACAAGAAGAACTGAGTTATCTGGGTTCAGAGATCTATCCAAACGGCAATACGAACAGTGTTGACATAAACAGAATTGATGCGTACGCCCGTTTTTCCGTGCGGGAGTCATA
>CAIYZD010000078.1 GCA_903930585.1 uncultured Geobacteraceae bacterium
CTTCACCCAGACAATATCACCGCCATGCATCTCCTTCACTACCGCCTTGGCAATATGCTCAGGATCTTCACTGTGTTCTCCCGGCATCGACTTCGGCAGAGCTTGCCACAAACTTTCCAGATCACGGCCGATGGTAAACAGCACATCAACCTGTGCATCTATAACATGAGGTGCCAATGCGGCATGAAGCTGCGCGGAAGTATCTCCCAGCTCTTTGATCTCACCCATGATGGCAATACGTCTGCCGCCTTTTCCGGGTTTCGTAAGCGCAAGTACCGCCAAGCCCGCTTGCATAGAGGCAGGATTGGCACTGAACGTGTCATCGATGAATATAATATTCCCACTGGGTAGCTCAATTTCATATTGTTCGTTACGACGTCCTAAAACAGGGGCCTTTTTAATATCCTCCGCAGCCCTTACCCAGTCTCCGCCGGCAGCATGAACGGCAGCCAAAGCACCAAGACAATCCATAACAATATGCATACCAGGCTGGTTCACATGAAACGACACCTCTCGTTCCTGGAAAAGAACCGTCACATCACTTGATTCAGCATCCAAAGAATAATCGATTGCACTCATGTCGGCATCTGCATGGACACCGAACGTGATAATGTGCTGAACATTCGCTGCTTTTGCATTGGCCTGCTGCCGCTCAAACAAGTACTGTCACGGTTAAGCACGACAATGCCTTCCGGCTTTAATGATTTGAACAACAAGCACTTCTGGTCAGTTAACTTTTCCAAAGTCCCATAAAACTGCAGATGGTCGGAATGGATATTCGTAATCAGGGCTACATTCGGCCTGATAATGTCAGCTTTTTTCTCAGTTACATTGGGTAAATCAACGGAAAACTCATAGACACCAAAACGCGTATCGGGCGGGGTCTCTGCTAACATCAGCGGCACACCCGGCCCGTGGTTGTAGTTTTTGCGGCTCCCTTTTGTCGTGCCCTGCTGACTCAACAAGAAGCGGGTAATCTCTTTTGTCGTTGTTTTCCCAGCACTGCCTGTGATAGCCACGACAGTACCACACATCCTGTCACGTGCCGCTTTTCCCAATACATCGAGCGCCTGCCTGGTATCTTCAACAAGGAGTACCGGTTTGTCTGGACTATAGTTTGCAGGCAATTGCCCCGCAACGACTACTGCTGCATGTTTATCATCGAAGAGTGTTTGAATAATCTCATTGGTATTTGCATAGTTAGACGAACGCCAAGTCTTCGGTTCAGTCGTAATCACCACATCCCCAGGCTCAACCTGGCCTGCATAATAGTTGACTCCGGTAACGTACAAATCTTCTGGAACTTGCCCTACCCATTGGCCACCCATAATCGACTGCAGTTCCTGCGCACTCCACAGTACTGATTTTGTTTTATTTATATCCATTGGCATTGATCACATCCTGTTTTTAAAATCCAAAATCAATCAATATTGTTTCAATCACCAAGAAAATTCACAAGGTTAAACCCTGTCGAGAAAAATGCAGGAAAGAGGAAATGTTGTGCTGAATATAATCAATCCTGACCTCATCCTTACGTCGATCCTTTCCTCCCCGAACAAAAGAACCATCAGGGAGCCGGAAGACCAACTGCCTGTTCAGGTTGTATTGAATTTGCTGGAGACACCTTTCACACAAGTCTTTATCTTCAATATTCTCTGGTCGTTTCATTCGTAAAAAAGCCAGCAACCCCTCTGAGCGGCAGGCTATCGGCGTACTTCTTTCCCAGGAAAGATATTCAGGATTATCAAGGATATCGATTACTATCTTTTTGGCATGGAGATAATAGAGGGGAGATGCTTCATAATTTGACAGAAGTTCCAGAAAATACAGCATCCAGTGCGATTGTTCTTCTACCCCATAATCCTGGGGAGCAAGTTCATTTTCAATTTCCCGAACAGTCTCATACCACTGTTTCTGCTGTGTCAACCGGTATAAGGCCAACAAGGCCAACAGCGCTTCACCGGTATAATACATCGAATGGAAACTGGATATCTTGCCCGACTGAAAGTATCTCTTATGAACCAACCTTCTATTCTCCGAACGTTGATCCGACATAAACTGGGCAAGCTGTTCAGCAACAGCCAGAAGAAAACGATCCTGGGTTATTTCAAAGAGGGATATCAGGGCAAGCATGGCCAAGGCATTTCCACCGAGCTTGATAGTATTGTCTTCGCAGATACAGACATTGTTGTAGCTGCGAAAAAACCTCAGATAGGTATCAAGGAGATAATGGGCAGCCTGACGACAACATTCCAAAATTCTATCGTCGGAAACAGTGCGATAGACATCAAGCATGGCCCACATAGTTCCGGCATGACGGAGGACGTTATACCCATCCAGAAGGCTGCCAGATTGAGAATCATACCTGTATTTATAACTGCCATTTTTCTGAATCAGATTTGCGAGACATATTGCACCCGCATGTGCAACCTCAAGTGTATCCATTTGGGAGCCCTTTTATATAAGAACGGCATAACAAGCGGTTTACAGACAACTGTACAATAATTGTTTCCCGTCTCTATCATCTCTACAATTACTTGTTTGCTTGTCTCTATTATTTCTTCGGCTCCATTAACGTAAGAATAACACTCGTTCGGTTTTCCGGATTAGGCATACCTGCCGGATTGAACCATCTGTCAAGCAGAAGGAAAGGCCCTTTATCACCC
>CAIYZD010000079.1 GCA_903930585.1 uncultured Geobacteraceae bacterium
AGGCGATTCAATCTGAAACGGCGCCGGGAAGAAACTCTGGAGCGTGTCTCGGATGGCAGCCACTTCCCCTGCCCGGCTCGCTGCGCCGGGCGCGGTCAAGATAGCACCGCGCAGCGTCAGAATCGCCACATCCTCCACAAACGTCGAATCCGGGTACCGATCGTCTGCTGGCAACCGCGCCAGACTCAGCCCGCATTGCTGCAACGCCTGGCAATACTGCTCGTGCTGCATTAACGCCAAGGTGTACTCTGGAACACCCAGATCAACAGTCGTCAAGCCCTGCGCGAAATTGCGTCCGGGCGGCCGGACAATGGCTCGTGTGAACATCAACGCCTCCTCAGATAGCAGAAGTTGAATGCGTTTGGTTGCGCACTTCATTACCGAGTATAAACTCACGAACATGCCTCGAGGCACCGCTTCGTGTGAACTCATATCACCGTTCACTTAGCGCTTTATACACGCTGAAATACGCAGGCTTGGGCTCATATGTCCTGTCAAACATGAGCGGATCCGCATTAGGCAGATTCACACACCAACATTGAAATGATATTTTTTTATGACACACCGGACAATTAACCGCACTCTGGCAGCGTTGCTCTTTTTTGCCGCAGTGATATTATATCTCCGCACCATGGCACCCACCTTTTCTTTCTGGGATTGCGGAGAGTCTATCGCTACGGCCTATACTCTCGGGATCCCACATCCTCCGGGAGCCCCGCTTTTTCTTTTGATCGCACATCTGTTTTCGATGATTCCGTTTTTCAGTGATATCGGAGCACGAGTAAACCTGATCAGTACTCTGGTGAGTTCAGCAACCGTCATGCTCACCTATCTCATCACCATACGCTTTATCACTCTGTACCGTAAAACTGATCCCGACAGTTGGAGTCCGGCTGAAAAAGTATCGGCTTACGGTGGGGCTATAATCGGTGCTCTTGCTCTCGCAGTTTCTGACAGTTTCTGGTTTAACGCCGTTGAAGCGGGCGTATGGGCATCGTCATCGTTTTTTACAGCCATGGTCGTCTGGCTGATCCTCCGCTGGTATGAAGAGGATCCCAAACCCGGACACGAACGCTGGCTTCTGGTCGTCATGTACATGATCGGGCTTTCGATTGGAGTACATCTCCTCAGTCTGCTCGCGATGTTTGCCGTGGCAGTTGTCTACTATGTTAAAAAATACGAAGTAACCCTTAAATCCTTCTCGCTTTTTATTCTGGCGGCTGTAGGGTTGTTTTTTCTGATCTATATAGGGGTTATCAGAGGGCTTCCGGTGCTCCTTCATCTGACCTCATGGTGGGGATTTTTTCTGCTCGTCGGGTTGCTTGGTTACGGCACATGGTACTCTCACCACCATCGCTTAGCGCTTTTGAATACCGTTTTCATGTCGCTTTTCCTCATTATTATCGGCTATACATCCTATAGTCTGATCTATGTTCGTGCCCAGGCAGGGCCTCCCCTCAACGAAAATAATCCTTCCACACCCGAAGCTTTTTTTTCCTATGTCAACCGTGAGCAGTATGGGGAGATGCCACTCTGGCCGAGACGCTGGTCACCTGAACCCGTACATCAATATTATTACCAGCAGTATTCGAGTGATCTCGATTATTTTCTCACCTATCAGATGCAGAAGATGTACTTCCGGTATTTCGGGTGGCAGTTTATCGGACGTGAGCATGATATGGAAGGCGCGGGAGTCGACTGGTCGGTGCTTTGGGGGATTCCTTTTCTGGTAGGCCTTGCCGGAGCGATTTCACATTTCCGGCGACAATGGAAGATGGGGCTTGTTGTCTCCGCGCTCTTTGTCCTTACCGGCGCAGCACTGGTGATCTATCTCAACCAGACTGAACCACAGCCCAGAGAGCGTGACTACAGTTATGTCGGCAGTTTTTTTGCCTTTGCCCTATGGATAGGAATAGGAATCGAAAGCCTGTGGTATTGGATTGGTGAACGCCTGAAGGTTGCCGGCAAAAGGAATCAGCTTATCCTTGCCACGCTGACGGTTACCGCCGGCTTGCTGTTGATCAATGCGAGAATGCTTCAGGTGAACTACAGGGTGCACGACAGGTCGGGTAACTATGTGCCGTGGGACTGGGCCTGGAATATGCTTCAGAGTTGTGAAAAAGACGCCATTCTTTTTACCAACGGTGATAACGACACGTTTCCCTTGTGGTACCTCCAGGAGGTTGCACGCATCAGAACCGATGTACGCATTGTCAACCTGAGTCTGGCCAATACCGGCTGGTATCTAGAACAGTTGAAAAATACCCGGCCAAGGGGGGCCAAACCGATTGCATTCAGCATGAGCGACGGTGAACTCGCAGGTATTACCTATATGCCGATTGATTCGGTTGATGCGGTGCTTCCAGCATTTGCTGCGCGGCAGAAACTGGTGCGCGAGTCCCGTCTTCACGGCTATACATTGCCTTCTGAGCCGGCTGATACGATGACGTGGCTGTTGAAGCCCGGACTGACCTATAATGGTCAGGGATATTTCAGGCCTCAGGATATAGCCGTTTATGAGATCCTCATGAACAACTTTTCCCAGCGTCCGGTTTATTTCGCCCTGACGGTCGATCCTGAA
>CAIYZD010000080.1 GCA_903930585.1 uncultured Geobacteraceae bacterium
AACCGGAACATAGACAACTATTGCGAAATCTCCCCTTGGAAAAAAACTGGGAGCTGGATGGACTTCGCATAAAGATGTTTCATGGGAGTCCTTGGGATACTCTTGAAGGATACATCTACCCGGATTATAGTCATTTTGATAGATTCGCGGTGGTGGACGCTGACATCATCATTCTTGGCCATACCCACTACCCCATGCTTCGTGAAATTCATAACAGGATGGTGATTAATCCCGGCAGCTGTGGACAACCCCGCGATGGTGATACTCGAGCGGCTTTCGCTGTCCTTGACACACAAACTCGCGCCGTTGCCTTTCGCAAGGTCTCATATAACGCTTCACTACTCAAGCAAACAATCAATACCCTCGGTCTGGACGAAAAACTAATCAGCTACCTGCCCAATACTGGAGAAATATAGTGAAAAACAAATTACTCGGCAGCAACGACCCGGTTCTTGAAGCAAATATCCAATTCCACACAGCTCTTTCCAAACAGTACGATGGATCACAACCGTATTTCTCCGACCCGATAAATACAGAGCGAGTTTCACAAATCCTGGGGGATCTTGCTGCTCAGGCTGGGAATGATGGCCTGCTTGACATTGGTTGTGGAACCGGTTTCATCTGTGCACTTGCCCAAAGCATCTTCAAACAAGTGGTTGGGCTTGACGCTACCCCGGCCATGCTCTCTTTGGTGAAACCGTGCGCCAATATTCACCTCATTCTCGGTGACGCCCGTCATGTCCCATACCCTGATGCATCATTCAATGTGTGTACCGCCAACGGTGTGTTGCACCACATGGAGGATTTGGAAACGGTGGCCAGAGAGATATGCCGCATTCTCAAACCCGGTGGAATGTTCTATTCAGACGAAGATCCAAATCATGACTATTTTGATTTTTTTGACACCCTGGATTCTGGCAATCCTGAGCTGTCGGGACTCATGCACAATGAACACAACAATCTCACCAATAAAGCCAGAGAGATGAAAGAACAGTTCAATGTTGACGAAGAGATAACCCAGTTGGCGGAATATCAGAAAATGGTCAAAGGTGGCATGAAAACCCATGCAATGCAGCAAATCTTTCTTAATGCCGGTTTTAGCGAGGTTCAGGTCGAATATCGCTGGTATCTTGGACAGGCATCCATACGAAAGCAGTTGGGCAGAGAGGGCGAGAAAATCATTAACGACTACCTGTATGCATCTCTACCCTTGTCTTCCCGATTGTTCAAATATTTTAAAATAGTCGCCACCAAAGCAACTACATAATCAACCCTCGGCGAAACCATGACCATCCAATCTTCCTTGAACTATTCCCGCCCAAAATCTGACTCGGCATTGCTCTCCGTAATAACCCCAGCCTATAACGAAGAACACAACCTCCCCATTCTCTTCGAGCGGCTCCATAAGACCCTGGAAGCACTCGACATGAAATGGGAATGGATCGTAGTTGACGACCATTCAAGCGACACCACTTTTGACTGCATATCAGAACTCTCTCGGCATGCTCCCCATGTGAATGTAATCAGATTGGCACGAAATTTCGGTTCCCACACCGCCTTGGCCTGTGGATTGCAGCACGCACGAGGTGATTGCGCCGTGGTTTTAGCTGCTGATCTCCAAGACCCCCCGGAAATCATCCCCGATTTTATCGCTCGTTGGCGTAGCGGCGTACAAATTGTTTGGGGGGTCCGTGGCATGCGGCCGGACGACAAGGCCCGAACCGTAGGTTTTTCAAAACTGTATTTTTTCCTGATGCGCCGTTTTGTTGGCCTACAAAACATGCCCCCTACTGGATCGGATTTTTTTCTTATTGACCAATGCGTTATTAATGCCTTTCGTCAGTTTCAGGAAACCAAC
>CAIYZD010000081.1 GCA_903930585.1 uncultured Geobacteraceae bacterium
CAGCGGTTGATCATGCGGTCAAGAAACCGCGACTGACGTTTCCCGTTTTCACCGGTATCTACCTTCTGGAACAGGTTGCCTACGGTACCGGTGTGTTCTGGGGGTGCCTCACACGTAATTGTTTTGCGTCATACAAGGTCGATATCCTCAGGCAGGCCGGGTTGCCCGCATAATGTTCTGACTGGTTGGCCCGGTTGCTTGATATAACAGCAAAACATAACATCTATTGTACTCCGAGCTTCGCCGCCTACAGGGATATCCCCATGGCGACAGGCCATTGGGTTGTGCGGGAAACGGTGCTGCCTTCCTTCGAAAAGGAGAATTTCATCCGTGTCAGACACGGAACAAGGAAAAGGAGAAAACGTATGGACAAAATTGCACGGATCGACATGGGGGCCCCCGGGGGGCCGAAGGTAACAGTTGGCAGCCTTGGCGAATATGCCGGGCTTGGCGGCAGGGCGATGACCTCACTGGTGGTCGCCGCCGAGGTACATCCGCTTGCTCACGCGCTCGGCGCGGAAAACAAACTGGTCATCTCGCCCGGTATGCTGAGCGGCACGACCGGTTCCATGACCGGACGCCTGTCCGTCGGCTGCAAGAGCCCGCTGACCGGCACCATCAAGGAGTCCAACGCCGGGGGGCAGGCGGCCCAGGTACTGGCCAGACTCGGTTACGCCGCCGTCATTCTCGAAGGAAAACCGGTGGGAGACGACCTCTATAAAATCGTGATCGACAAAGACGGCATCCAGGTCATCGTGGACAACAGCCTGAAGTTGATGGATAACTATCCGCTGGTGGCCAGGCTGCGCCAGGAGTATGGCGACAAGGTCGCCTACATGACCATCGGCTCGGCGGGAGAGCGCAAGCTGCTGGCAGCCTCCATCGCCTGCACCGACCCTGAACTGCGCCCGACCCGTCACTGCGGGCGAGGCGGGGTCGGCGCCGTTATGGGGGCAAAACGGGTAAAGGCGATTATCATCAACGATGCCGGAACAAAAATGCGTCCTCCCAAGGATCCGGACGCCTATCGTGACGCCAATCGCAAATTTGTCGAAGGTCTGCGCAAGCATCCTGTCACCGGTGAAGGTCTCCCCGCCTATGGCACCAACGTCCTGACCAATGTCTTGAACGAAGCCGGCGGTTATCCGACCAACAACTTCAAGACGGGACAATTTTCCGGATCTGCCGATCTGAGCGGCGAAACCCAGGCCGCATTGGAAATCGCACGGGGCGGATCGGCCACCCATGGCTGCCATCGCGGCTGCGTCATCCAATGTTCCGGTATTTACAACGACAAGGATGGCAATTATGTTACCAAGCAGCCCGAGTATGAAACCGTCTGGTCACATGGGGGGCATTGCGGCATTTCCAATCTGGACACCGTTGCAAAACTTGATTACATGGACGATAATATCGGGGTGGATACCATTGAAATGGGAGTTACCATCGGAGTGGCCATGGAAGCCGGCCTTGCCGAATTCGGCGACGATGCCGCAGCCATCAGGCTGCTGGAGGAAGTCGAAAAGGGTACCCCGCTCGGACGCGTTCTCGGTTGCGGCGCTGCGGTAACCGGTAAGGTGTTTGGCGTCGAGCGCGTTCCGGTCGTTAAGGATCAGGCCCTCCCCGCCTACGATCCGCGCGCCGTCCAGGGGATCGGAGTCACCTACGCGACAACGACCCAGGGGGCCGACCACACTGCCGGTTACGCCATCGCCACCAACATCCTTAAAGTCGGCGGCGATGTCGATCCGCTCAAGACCGAAGGACAGATCGAGCTGTCGCGCAACCTGCAGATCGCTACGGCAGCGATTGACTCGACCGGGATGTGTCTGTTCATCGCGTTTGCAATTATGGATCAGCCGGAGACGTTCCAGGCGCTGCTCGATATGCTCGGTTCGTTCCACGGTATCAGTATGACCGGCGACGATGTTGTCGCGCTGGGCAAAAAAGTGCTTTCTGCCGAGCGCGATTTCAACACCCGCGCCGGTTTCACCAAGCACCACGACCGGTTGCCGCGTTTCTTTTACAACGAGCCGATTGCACCGCATAATCAGGTGTTTATGATGAAGGATGAGGAACTGGACGACGTATTCAACTGGTAAATCGGCATTGGGAGATTAACCGTGACTCTGGAAACCGTGGCGCTGCATCTGGCTGCCGGCCAACTGAATACCTTCTTCCCGCTTCTCCAGCAGGGGGTGGTGGTGCCGGCTACGGTAGGCTGTTCACTTAAAAGTCTGCTCTGTGACCAGTTTGCCATACCAGCCGAGTATGTTGCTAACCGGATAACGACGGTTTTTGTCGACAACCGGCCCGTGGATGACCTTGATCGCACCCTTGTTCAGGATGGTTCACGGGTGACCCTCTCGGGCGCCATGCCCGGTCTTGTGGGCGCCACCATGCGGCGTGGCGGATTCTATGCGGCACTTCGCCAGGGAATCAGCCACGCCGCAGACCATATAGAAGGGGTAGGAGAGCGAGGCTGCATTCGCGTAAAGCTCTTTAATCTCTTGCTGGGTGAACTGGGCCCGCTTATTCTGGCCCATGGTCTGATTCTGGACCAGGACGAGCTGACCGCTCTGCTGCGCCATTTTCCCGGTCAATACAATAAAACATCCGCAGACACCGGCCGGGTACTCCTTACCGTCTCTTTTATGGAGTAAAATAATGAATATAACCGTAAAACTATTTGCTTCATTTCGCGCCGGCCGTTTCGATATCGAAACCGGTGACTATCCTGCGGGAACGACGGTAGCCGACGTGGCGGACAGTTTGAACCTGCCGCAAACAGAGGTGGGAATCATGATGGTCAACAACCGGCATGTCAAGCTCGACCATATGCTTGCAGACGGCGATGTTCTGGCCCTTTTTCCACTTTTGGGCGGAGGGTGACATGGAATCTCTACCGATTCACCTGCTCGATAAAGCCGATGGCCAACTGCTCCCGTGGAAGTATCAGGTCGAGGCAGCGGAGCGTTTCGGTGTGACGGTGGCTATCGTTGAGGGTATCGCTTTGGAGAGGGGCATTATGCCGGCCCGTTATCAGCGCAATCGTACCATTATTGATGTCGGTAACCAGTTGGTCCTGTTCAGGAGCAGTGTTGCCGTAATCGGCTGTGGCGGTTTGGGCGGCTATGTTGTGGAAGAGCTGGCCCGGCTGGGAGTCGGCAGAATTGTGGTTATCGATCCGGATGTTTTTGAAGAGCATAATTTGAACCGGCAGTTGTTCAGTACTCCGGAGAATCTGGGCACCGCCAAGGTAGCGGCCGCCGCCGGGCGAATCGCCGCCGTTAATCCCGCAGTTGCCGTCGTACCGGTTCAAGCGGCATTTTCTCCCGAAAACGGTCCCGGCCTGCTTGAAGGGTGTCAGGTGGTGGTTGACGCACTGGATTCCATTCAGGTCCGCCTGGAGCTGGCAGAGGTCTGCACGGAATTAAACCTCCCCCTGGTACATGGCGCCATTGCCGGATGGTTCGGACATGTCGCCACCCAGCTTCCCGGCGATGACACGGTTCAAACCATCTATCGTGCCTGGACGGGGGGGAAGGGTGTGGAACAGACATTGGGAAATCCCTCGTTCACTCCCGCAGTAGTGGCCAGCCTGGAGGTTGCCGAAGTCTGCAAACTGCTGCTGGGTCAGGGAACGTTGTTGCAGGGGCGACAACTGATCATTGACCTGCTTTCGATGGAGATGAACGTAATCAATGTATCCTGACGTAAGACTGTTAAGCCTCTGGAAAATTGTATTGAATAAACGGTTGCTGTTTGATATTTATATCACATTGCAATCAAATACCGTTATGGAGGCCAAATTATGAAAAAGATTATCGTTCCGCTCTTTACCGCTGTGCTCGTTTTTTCATTCTCCGCCGTTGTCCTTGCAGTTAACGATGCTTCACTAAAGAGTAAAATAACAAAGCAGATTGTTCTATCAGAGGAAGAACCTGCCCCCGTTCCACCCGCGGATCCGGAACCTGCCCCTGCCCCTGCTCCGGAACCGGAACCGGAGCCAAAGTAAATTTGTTTATAAGAAAATAATAAAACCGCTCAGAAATGGGCGGTTTTATATTGCTGATTATTGCAGGTGCAGAAATATTTTTCTCTCTCTCTTAGTTGAAACTACTTGACTATCAGATCATTTTTAACTGACGTGACATCCTTAACACCTTCAGCAACTCCACCTGCCTTTTTCACACTTTGCGCAGAATCAACAAAGCCACTGAGCTGGACTTCCCCTTTAAACGTTTTGACGTTTATCTGTAATGATTTAAGCGCCGGGTCTTCAAAAATAGCTGCTTTTACCTTGGTTGTTATGGCGCTGTCATCGATCGTTTGACCGGTGCTTTCCTGGTTTTTCGTCTGAGAGCATCCCACTAATGCGACAGTCAAAGCGATGCTGGATACAATTTTCATAATCCGATTCAGTCTTAACATAACGTGTTCTCCTTTTTTGTGTGATCCATGCCAATTACCACGCAGTTCTAACGCAACTATCGGGCCATAAAATGATTGGGGTAATAACGTATGTACATGGCTGATAACAAAGGAAATAAATGAAAAATCTCGTTTCGGAAGGAAGAGCGGTCAGATCAACATCCGCCATAACTGACATATCTGCCATATCCAGAGGGAGGAGTGACGGTCAAGCCATATGGGTTCAGCGCCGCATATTGATTGACCTGTTACGAGAGTTCAGCCTCAATCAAATTTATAGACAACTTTGCTATATTATCCAGTTCATGAGAATTCCGGGGGGCACCACGCAGATTGACACAGATGTTCATATATATGGGCAAAAATAGTTATGTTCAGATTTCATCTGTTTACATCTGAATACATCTGTGGCAAAAAATGGTTTAAGAAATGAAGTGTTTATGTATAAGTGGCAGTGGTTTAATTAAAAGGGGTCTGTCCCCATCAGTAGAATTGGAGTACAAATGAGTAAAATTCTAGTAGTAGGCGGCGCCGGTTACATTGGCTCACACATGGTTCGGGAACTCTTGGATAAAGGATATGATCCGCTTGTGTTCGATAATCTTTCTACTGGGCATGACGACGCAGTACCGGATGGACGGCTCATTATTGGCGATTTGGCTGACCAGACCGCAATAGCAAGCGTTTTTCGTAACTATGAAATTTCTGCGGTTATGCACTTTGCCTCATTCATCCAGGTGGGTGAGTCAGTTACCTCTCCGCTTAAATACTATCACAATAATGTTGCCAACACCCTTAACCTGTTATCCGCAATGGAAAATTCCGGGGTAAAGCGCTTTGTCTTCTCTTCTACGGCTGCGGTGTACGGCACGCCGGATGTGGTGCCCATTGTGGAAGATTCACCGCTTAAGCCGGAAAACCCTTACGGTCATTCCAAGCTGATGATTGAACAGGTGCTGGCTGACTGTGATACTGCCTGGGGATTGAAAAGCGCATGTCTCCGCTACTTCAACGCAGCTGGCGCTCACCCATCAGGTGAAATCGGTGAACGTCACAACCCGGAATCACATCTTATCCCGATCATTCTTCAGGTCGCCTCCGGACAGCGGGAATTCATCACCGTCAATGGTAATGATTATGCTACTCCGGATGGCACCTGTGTTCGCGATTATGTCCACGTCTGCGATCTGGCTTCCGCCCACTCTTTGGCGCTGGCAGCTTTGCTCAATGGCTCTAATAGCATGACATACAACCTTGGCAATGGCACCGGGTATTCGATAAGACAGGTCATTGAAGTGTGTCGGAAAGTTACCGGACATCCGATTCCGGTTACGGTTGGTGAGCGGCGGGCCGGTGATCCGGCACAGTTGGTTGCCTCTTCGGTAAAAATTTTGCGGGAGTTGGGGTGGCAGCCGCAGTTTGCGGAGTTGGAGAGGATTGTGGAGAGTGCGTGGCGCTTTGCTTCTTCCAGGGGAACATCTGTGGCAAAAAAAGGCTTAAAATCTTAGTTAGAACCTTTGGCCCCGGATTGACACAGCCAAAAGTAGGCGCCACCAGGCGATGTTCACAGATATGCAACAACGCCCACATCATCCATATATAAGGGTGTGCGACAAATTTATGAGGCCCATTATCAAGCTGCCGCCCGATACTCCCAG
>CAIYZD010000082.1 GCA_903930585.1 uncultured Geobacteraceae bacterium
CGGCCACTCTCCAGATACGCAGCGACAACCGCAAGCGGCATCGTTACCTGCATTATCCGGATATTTTTCTTTTTAATGATCAGACGCACGACCTTGTATGAGTCGGGAAGCGTCTGTACCGCCATGCCGGTGATGACACCAAGCGCATCCATTTCGTTGTGGTTAAAGGTGACGTTTTCATATTCGATGACAACAAGGGCGCCGTTATTATCGCCGACCCGCACATTTTGGAAGCCGGCCTTGACCAGCCGGTCGTGTAAATCAGTCAGCTTCTGGGTTCGGGGTTCGGGGTTTTGAATTGTGGATTCCGAGTGTTGGATTTTGGATTCCGAATTCGGAGTTTTGGGTTCGGAGTTCGGAGCTTGGAGTTCGACGGAGGGACGTTGAACGGTGACCGATGAACCGGTCGCCGTTGTTTGTTTCTGCTTCCGGAAATCAAGAGGGAAGGTAATGCCGACCGCAATGTCAAAATTGCCCGGTCTGTAGTCAATGGATGTTTTTGCCGTCGCTGAGACCTTGATCGGGGTTATACCGATTTCCGGCGTCACGATTCGGATACCGACATTGGTTTCTTTGGTATCGTACTCACCCAGCAGGTAGACCCATTCATGCGCCTGCAATTCGGCGCCGCCGAACACCCCCTTCATCCGGTCCGGCCCGCGGCCATACCCCGCCGAAAACCTGAAGCGCCAAAAGTCCTCAGACAGCACCAGATAAGATGTGCGCAGAAACGTTGCGCCGCCACTCGCATCCTGGATACCGACCCCGACAACCGGAAGATACGGTTTGCCACGGGTCAACCCGGCGGTGGAAAGTTTCACGTTGGCGGACAGGTCCCGCACACCGGCGGGGAAATTGGTGTTTGTCAAACGACCGCCGAACTCGGCAAAATTGAACAGACCTACCGAAATCAGATAGTTGTCCTGAAAACTCGTCGTAGTACGCCAGCGTGGGTCTATCTGGTTGCCATACTGGGCCCACATGCTCCCTTCATCCTGAACGTGAGCACTCGGCGTATTCAGCAAACCGGTAAAACCCTGTAGCGACAGACCGGTCTGGAAAGAGGAGGGGTCCGCCGCCGATGCAGAGGTACCTTGTAACATGGCAAAAGAAACGCCTCCAACAAAAAATATGCTCCATAGCAGATGTCTCACACGCCCTCGCTTGAGTTCTATTATTTTTTCCACATCCCTTTTACCCACGAAATGGCACTTTTAGGGCTTAGCGATACATCACGCAGCCGCAGCCCCTTCAGATCACCCTTCATTTCATTGATGATGGCACTGTCTTCAGGTGAGAGCTTGGCCAGATATTCCCTGATAAACACAAAGAATACTGAACCGAAAAAAGCCGTTACCGTTGCGATAATCACGATCAACGCCCGACTGGGTTTACTCTTGCGGCGCGGTGGCACCGCTTCGTCCAGCACCTGTATCGAAGATGATTCACGAGCTTCGTTGATTTTGGCCAGTTCATACTGCTTGGTAAGCTGTTCATACAG
>CAIYZD010000083.1 GCA_903930585.1 uncultured Geobacteraceae bacterium
CGCCGCCGATTTCACCGACCTTGATGATTACAATTATTTCTATTTTTTCAGTCCGTTTCCCTTAACTGTTATGAGCGCTGTTATACGAAATATCTCTGTTTCTTTAACAGCAAAACCCAGAAAAGCCGTAATCATTTATTTCAATCCTGAATTTCACGCTGCCGTTGTTACCGATTCACCTTTCGTCAAAGTGTCGGAATATCACCATCACGAACTTGGTTATTATATCTATGCCAATAAAACGAGAGTCGCACCACCATGAAGGCTATCGCCCCCACATTCCGGAGAGCACTGCGAACGGCGGTCTGCACACCCGTTAACCGTCTGCTCAACCTCGTTGACCCTCCCGTGGTGGTGCTTTTGTACCACCGCGTCACCACACTCATTTCCGACCCGGAAATGCTGGCCGTTTCACCGGACAATTTCCGGGCACAGATGCAACACCTGAAGGACAATTTCCCGATAGTCCGGTTTGAGGAGGATTGGGCAAAGGCGTCGAAACCCGCCGTGGCAATAACCTTTGATGACGGCTATGCCGACAATCTACTGGAAGCATTACCTATTCTTGAGGAAACGGGAGTACCGGCAACCTTCTTCATCAGCACCGGAACAATCGGTACCGGGGCGGAATTCTGGTGGCACGAACTGGAACACATCCTCCTGGAGAAGCAAAGCCTCCCGTCCAGCTTTACCCTGAGTGACAAACGGTACGGAAGAACATGGTCAACCGCCACTGACCGGGAGAGACAGGAACTTTACAACAGCATCGTACGTCTGATGAACGCTGGTACTGCCGCACAACGGGATCTCTGGCTGATGCAACTGCACCGGTGGGCAGGGACGGAGACCACGCCCGTCAATATCCACCGGGCCATGACTGTCGAAGAATTACGCCTGCTTGCCGAAAGCAGCCGTGTTACTATCGGAGCCCATACGGTGACGCACACCAGGCTCTCTTCTCTTACGGTTGAAGCACAACGGGAAGAAATGACCACATCCAGGCAACAGCTGGAAACATGGCTTGGACAAAAAATAACGGTTTTCTCCTACCCTTTCGGCCGCCGGGACGAATATACGAAGGAAAGCATCGCATTGTGCCGTGACGTTGGGTTCGTCAAGGCTGCTGCAAACTTCAATTTTCCCGGCCAGGCTCACCGTTGGACCGATCCGTACCAGATTCCGCGCCATCTGGTGCGTAACTGGCCGGTTGAGATGTTCGCCACACAACTCCGCGGGTTCCTGACACGATGAAGATACTGTATCTGAACGGCGCCGATATCGAGGGAGGGGCTGCGCAAGCAGCCACCCGCCTGCTGCAGGGCGTCCATGCACGAGGCGCCGACGCCCGGCTCTCCGTGCAGAGGAAATATGGCGACGCCTCCATGGTTGATGGTCCCTGTTCACTGTTCGGGAAAGCATTCGGTTTTGCACGACCGACCATTGAACAACTCCTGTCAGGCCTCACCCCGGGAAAAATGATCGGCCCTTTTTGTGCCGCCTTTCTTCCGGATGGCCTGTTGGCACACGTAGCAGACAGAGCGCCGGACATCCTCCACCTCCACTGGGTAGCCCGGATGATGCGTCTTGAATCGCTACGCCGCGTTTCCGTACCGATTGTCTGGACTCTGCACGACTCCTGGGCCTTTACCGGCGGCTGCTACATCCCCGGCTCCTGCACCCGCTACCGGGAATCGTGCGGGGCATGCCCGGTTCTCGGTTCAAGCCGGGAGGAGGATTTGTCCAACTGGATATGGCGGAGAAAAAAAAAGGCCTGGCACGGCCTGAATCTGACGATAATCGCTCCAAGCAACTGGATGGCCACGTGTGCACGGGCAAGCTCGCTTTTTCATAAGACCCGCATTGAAGTGATTCCCAACGGTATCGATGTGCAGAGTTACAAACCGATTGAAAAACATGCCGCCCGTGAACGCTTCTCATTGCCCCATGACAAAAAGCTGATTCTGTTCGGTGCGGCGTCAGTCACGCGGGACCGGAACAAGGGATTTCACCTCCTTACGGAGGCACTGCGGGAGCTGGCCGCAACGCCGAAAAATGGTCCGGTTGAGCTGATCGTCTTTGGTTCAGCTGAGCAGGACAAACTTTCAAGCCTCGGCTTCAAGGCCCATTATCTCGGCTGGCAATCAGGCGATGCGACCCTTGCTCACCTCTACTCGGCGGCGGACGTTTTTGTATTGCCCTCCATCCAGGAAAGTCTCGGGTATACCGTTATGGAGGCAATGGCATGCGGCACGCCATGCGTTGCCTTTGATCAGGGGGGTGTTCCCGACCTGATCGACCATCGGCAGAACGGCTACCTGTCACAACCGTACGAGACCTCCGATCTGGCCCGCGGAATAGCCTGGATCTTGGAGGATGAACATCGTTGGCAGGAGTTATCCCGTAATGCCCGCCGGAAAATCGAACATGTGTATGCCATAGAGAATGTGGCGAACCGGCATCTTGAACTTTATCGCGAACTGGCAGCTCTATGAAAATCCCTACAATTTCCATAGTCACTCCCTCCTTCAATCAAGGGGTGTTCCTGGCCGAGACGATCGAAAGTGTTATCAGCCAGGCCGGTAATTTTATAATCGATTACATTATTGTTGACGGAGCATCATCGGACAATTCCGTCGATATCATAAAATATTATGATGCGTTGTTGAGAACGGGAGAGCGGGCGTTTGCCTGTCGAGGTATAACATTCCGATGGATGAGCGAAAAGGACCAGGGGCAGACCGATGCCCTGGCAAAAGGGTTCCGAATGGCGGAAGGGGAGATATGCGCCTGGCTCAACTCCGACGACACCTACCTGCCGGGAACATTACAGACCGTTGCCGCCTTTTTTTGCGACTATCCGGAAACCGGGCTGTTGTATGGCAAAGCCCATTATTGCGATGCAGCCGGCGCCATCATCGGCAGATACCGCACGGAAGAATTCAACTACGGCAAACTGGCCTGGTTCAATTTCATCTGTCAGTCGTCCACCTTTTTCCGGAAAGAAGTCTTCGACTCGGTTGGTGGACTGGACGACACACTCCATTTTGCCATGGATTTCGACCTTTGGCTCAGGATCGGAAATCGCTTCACATGCCGCTATCTCCCCGAGTTTCTTTCAAAATACCGTCTTCATGAGTCGTCAAAGACCATTCTTGACAAGAGCCTCTATCGCAACAGTGAAGAGGCGCTCCGGCTGGCCGTGCACTATTTTGACTGGGCGCCGCTGACCAGAATCGTCACGTCATGCAGCATCTATTGCCGGGAACGATTGCCACCATTTCTTGCGCGGAGAAAACCGATTGTTATTCTTGCAACCGTAATCTGCTCGGTGTGCCGTTCGCTTTGGATGAACCGGGGTTTTCGGAAGAAGGATCTGGAGTTGTTGAATGGAGAACACTTTCGAAAACTGTTCAAGAGCCGGATTGAGATCATGACGGGAAAACAATCCATAGATAAAGAGACCACGTCATGAGAATTTGCCTGGTCGCCCCAATCCCCCCATTTCGGGGGGGAATAGCGAAATACTGTTATTCTCTGGCAAAAGAGCTCGATAAAAGACACGATTTATTGCTCCTGAGCTACAAAAGGCAGTATCCGGAGCTGTTATTCGGCAAGAAAAGCCAGATTGACGTTCAAATTTCAAAAGATACGGTAGTAAAAGAATTTCATACCATTACGTACGATATTGATTCGGTCAGTATTTACTCCTGGTTTAAAACAGCAAAAACCATTTCCGCATTCAAACCTGACATTGTAGTTCTGCCATGGTGGGTGACTTACTGGGCCCCTCTGTACTTCTATCTGCTCTCTGCGTTGAGAAGAGACGGCATCAGGGTCGTTTTTATCTGCATAAATGTATTTGAGCATGAAACGAACCGATTGAAAAACATTTTGACAAAACTCCTTCTCGGAACCGTTGATTCATTTATTGTTCATTCCGAACAGGAAAAGAGTGTACTTCTAAAAATCGCACCCAGGGCTGAAGTCAAAAAGCACCTTCTCCCCCTATTTGAGTATGATGTGAAGGTAGATGCAAGAGATGACACTGCCATGCACCTTCTCTTTTTTGGTTTTGTCCGGCCTTACAAAGGACTCGATATCCTTCTTGAAGCTCTTGCCATCCTGAAACACCATGATATTACGCTCAAAATAGTTGGCGAATTCTGGCACGATAAAGACCACTATGTTGAGCTCATCGACAAGCTCCACATTTCCTCACATATCGAAATCATCGATACATATGTTCCTGACAACGAGATGAGCCAGTATTTTTCCTGGGCTGATCTGGTCGTGCTTCCCTACAGACAGTCCATAACTTCAGGCGTTATTGCGACTGCATACGGGTTCAGAAAACCTGTTCTCGCTACAAACGTCGGGGGGTTTTATGAGGTCATTCAGGATGGCTGCACCGGCAAGATTGTCGCGCAAAACAACCCACAAACTCTTGCCGACGGAATACTCTGGTTTTTGGCCAATAAACAGATCAACTTCTCAGATAACATTTCAACATTTGCATCTCAAAACATGTCATGGAGTTCTCTGGTGGATACGATAGAGGAGTTTAACGAACGATAGCCGGGAATTTGTCCCGGCTATCGGACAGGCACACATTTCAAACTGCAACTCAGATGTTTCCGAGTTTATATTTCGTTACCAGTTCATATTCCCTGAAATACATGGGGGATTGATATGGGATGTCCTGCCATGACTTGTTGAGCTCTGCGCCCATATCTTTATCCGTACATACAACTTTATTATCTTTGTTATAGTTCCTCTTGGCAACGGTTCTGAATTTGCCGTTTTGGATTTCGAAATCCAGCTGATGATGAGTAACATCCCCCATGCTTGATATATTTTTCTGGCATACCGGAAACTGAAGGAGATGCTTTGTATAGCTTTTTGATCCAAAACTCGTCAAAACAAATTTCTCCGTCCAGTGTAAAATTTTATCGCGGACTTTGACGCTTTTTGAGTCATAGAAGTTCGAATCCAGATTCTTATTCGGAATATCCGCATTATTTTTGATCCAATCAGCAGCATGACAATTAAGGGCCCCTGCCAAGAGCATGCTTAACATTCCAATTAAAAACACCTTTTGCTTCATTATTAACTCCTTGTGACATTATTCAATGTATTTTTGTGGGGAGATATAGCACAAATCAGATCGCCGATAAAGCGTTTTTCTGCAATGCCCTGAGCAGCGGATGCTGTCCAGGAGTACAAAATTGACTATTTTGCGTCAAGATGCTACTTTTGCACTTATTATTTATTTCAAAGGCAAGCATAGTGTCCCCAGAAACAATAACGGAAGAGAAACAACAGGGCTTCAAACATATCGTGACAACAACGCCGGATACCGGGGGAAATGGTTTTATTTCAGCACCTTTCCTGATCCGGTCAACATGGCTTCTCATGGCTTATTTTGGCGTCCGGATGATTTTTCTGGCCTTGAATGTCGCTTCGTTCGTACCACCTGACGAGGTTACGCACGCAGGACTTTGCAAAATCTTTTCCCAGGTAGTTTTGCTTCCGGAAAATTCGCCTGCAACGTACGAGTTCGGTCTGGTCACCAACACCGCCTGGCTTTATTATTGGATTATGGGCAAACTGCTCTATCTCAATGTTTTCGGCATCTCCGACCTGATCTACCTCCGACTTTTCAACATTCCACTGGCCTTTGGAACAATTTTTTTTGTCCGGCGCACGCTACTCCTCCTGACCCATGACCGGCTTGCCGATCTTCTGCTGCTGGTCGCCATGACCAATACCGCCATGTTCACATTTCTGTCAGCTTCAGTCTCCTATGACAACCTGGTAAATCTCCTGGCAGCCATGGCAATCTATTATCTACTGGCATTTTTCACCAATCGCTCCGGCACCATGCTTGCCGCTGCAATACTGTGTCAACTTGCGGGAAGTCTGACAAAAGTCACTTTCCTGCCGCTGGTTCTGGCGCTGAATCTGTTGCTGTTTATGCACGAATTCAGAAGAGTGGCCATCTTCCCCGCCACATTGAAGACGTATTTTCTGACGTCAGGATTTAAAGAGCGGCTGCTGGCCTTGATGATTGTCATCGCATTGGCCTTCAACCTCCATCTGTACGCCGGTAACTATCTCCACTTCGAGACTCTCACCCCCTCAATGTCGGACGTTTTTCCGGCAAACATTGCAACCCAGTACCGTATTGTCGCGCGCGAGACTGTTTTCAGGGAGTACAGCGAAGGCCGGATTTCATATATGGATGCACTTGTGATGACCGGAGAAATAAAGCATCCCGGAGATAAGGCCGATACATTCTATCTATTGATGAACTATGAAAACCTGAAGAGGAATCCCCGGCTCTGGATGGGACCGTTATCTTATGCCAAAGTCTGGTTCGAACAGATGATGTCCACCACTTTCGGGATTAAAGGGCACCTGCCGATGTATAAAAACGCCCGCGACCTCATTCCGATCTACCTGATGGTATCGCTCTCATTATTTGGGTTTTTCTTGCGCTGGCGACCGCGGGACTCGGGATGGCTTCCCCCCTGTCTGGGAGCAATTGCGCTGTTCTATGCAGGGTTCCTTATGTACAAGATAAACTACAGCGCGTATCTTTACTATGGCACCCCGGGAATAACGCTGCAGGGGCGCTACCTGTTCCCCGTAATAGGCCCTGTTTATATCCTTGCCTGCTATTACCTGCTGAATCTTTTTCGCGCTGATTACATTCGATATTCTTTGGCTCTGGCAACGGCCCTGGTGTTCATATCGTACGATTTCCCCTGGTTTCTCATGCACGCCACCCCGGAATGGTATAGATAGACTGATGAGGGATGAGGGATGAGGGATAAAAATAGCCATAATAAGGATTCCATGAGTTTTTCTCGTCCCTCATCTCTCATCTCTCATCGTTTTTTTGCGAAGTGGCGGCTACCGCTGGCCCTGCTCCTGATTGCCGCAGTGACTGCCATAGTCTACCGGCCGGTGCTGCTGAACGGCTTTGTCGACTTTGATGACGATGTGTATGTAACGATCAACCGTACGGTTCGCCAGGGCGTAACGTTAAACGGTTTCATCTGGTCCTTCACCACATTTTACGCAGCCAACTGGCATCCACTCACCTGGCTTTCGCATATGCTTGACATTCAGCTGTTCAATCTGAACCCCGCAGGGCATCATGCCACCAGCCTGCTCCTCCACACCTTGAATTCGCTGCTGCTCTGCACTGTCCTGTACCGGTTGACCGGATTTATCGGCAGGAGCCTGTTCGTAGCATTGTTGTTTGCCCTCCACCCCCTCCATGTCGAGTCCGTTGCCTGGATTGCCGAGCGCAAGGACGTCCTCTCCACTCTGTTCTGGCTGCTTACCATATGGGCGTATACCGGTTACACAAAAAAGCCGTCTTTAAGGCGCTACGTTCCGGTTGCCGTTTTTTTTATTCTGGGTCTTATGGCAAAGCAGATGTTGGTAACCCTTCCACTTACCCTGTTGCTGATTGATTTCTGGCCGTTGAAACGTATGAGCTTACGCCGGGACGGGAGCAATTCCGACCGCACCAGCATCAAACAGCTGGTGGTGGAGAAGAGCCCTCTCCTGGCCCTGTCTGCGGTAGCATCTCTTATCACCATCCGCGCTCAGGAATCAGCAGGAGCGGTTGTCCATGGTGACGGTCAGACCGCGCTGTTCTCTGCCGGAAATGCCGTGATCTCGTATGTAAAATATCTGCTGCTCATGCTCTGGCCGACAGATCTTGCCCTGTTCTACCCGTTCGAAGCATCGGGCGTCACAACGATCAAAGTTGCAGGAGCTGTTATTCTTCTTGCGGCCATAACCGCTCTGGTCGTAACACAGAGGTCAAAACGCCCGTACCTGCTTTTCGGCTGGTTCTGGTACCTGATTACCCTGTTACCGGTAATCGGCTTTATTCGCATCGGAAGCCAGGCGCTAGCGGACCGCTATACCTATGTTCCGCTCACAGGGCTTTTTGTACTGATCGTCTGGGGAGGGTCGGAACTGGCAGATTCATGGTCTATGGGAAAACGGCTTATTACCGCTGGCGCTATCGTAGTCACGGTCATCCTGTCACTTCTTACCAGCAGCCAAATCCGCTACTGGCAAACCAGCTACGCTCTGTTTGACCATGCGCTGGCAGTAGTAGAACGGAACTGGCTGGCGCATAACAACATGGGCATACTGCTTTCACAGCATAACCGCAATGATGAGGCCCTATTCCACTTTAAGGAATCGGTGCGGATCAATCCGAAGGGGGGAGAGGGTTTCAGGAATCTTGGCAACTCCCTCCAGATGGCCGGGAACAACGTTGGCGCAATTGAGGCGTTCCGCCGAGCGGTCTGGCTCAACCCGAATGATGCGGAAAGCCATTTCCGCCTCGGCTACGCCTATCTGTTGGGCGGAAACAACGAACTTGCCTATCAGGAGTACCGCCAACTGCTCCCGCTGGATGCGATAAATGCCCGTTCACTGCTTGATTCAATTCAAGCACGTACAAAAAGATAACATTTACAACCTGGCGGCAGGAACCTGACATGGACATTTTTTGCAGACGATCCGCACATGTTTTACTCATTTCAATTCTAGGCGTACTTATCTACCTGAACACACTGGATGCGCCGTTTTTTTTCGATGACTTCACCAGTCTGGTGGAAATCCCCATCATAAAAAGTCTTTCTTATTTTACACATCCGGACTCCGCCAAAATGTACGGCGCATATGGCGGATTTATATCACGCTACGTCGGCTATCTTACCTTCGCACTCAACTATCATTATCACGGTTATAACGTAGCCGGGTATCATCTGGTAAACATCGCGATACACCTGATGGCAGCACTGTTGGTCTATCGGCTGGTAATCCTCACGTTCAAAAGTGCTTCCTTCTCCGAACATACTGACATGACCTGCAGCCGCACAGGATTTATCGCGCTGTTCGCAGCGCTGTTGTTCGTCGTCCACCCACTCCAGACACAGGCCGTCACGTATATTGTGCAGCGTTTAGCCTCGCTTTCAGCAATGTTCTACCTCCTTTCCATCACCAGTTACATGCAGGCACGGCTCGGTAGCCGCGGGCAGCATACTCGCCTGGTAACCGGCGCGTGGTTTGCCGCCTCAATCTGTTCGTTTTTTCTCGCCATAAAGACCAAGCAGACTGCATACACTCTCCCTCTGGCCATAGTTATGTACGAACTGTTATTTTTCAATAGCGTTCTGAAAAAGAATCTGAGAAAAATCATGCTCACAGCCCTTGGATTTCTGGGCACAGCAGGCGCGGGTATCATCTGGTGGTCACTGTTACCGGGGCGCTCAATCGCAGAGGTGCTGAACCGGCTCGACAAGGCGTCACGGCTTCAGACCGATATGTCGCGGTGGGATTATCTGGCGACACAGTTTCGGGTCATGGTTACCTATCTCAGACTTGTACTGTTTCCCGTGGGACAGAACGTTGACTACGACTATCCGGTCTCTCACAGTTTTTTCTCCATCGAAGTACTGCTGTCGGCACTGCTGCTCTGTTCTCTGATCGGTTGTGCAGCCTATTGTCTGTACCGCGCCCGCCATGCAGAAATGTCACATGACGATTCACAAGCCCAGCTCACGGTAATCGCCTTCGGGATATTCTGGTTTTTTATTACGCATTCGATCGAGTCCGGAATAATTCCCATTGTCGACGTCATTTTCGAGCACAGGATGTATCTCCCGTCGGCAGGGCTATTTATGGCAATCGCGGCTGCGGTTTCCCTGGCGGGAGGGAGAGGAACCAGGCTTCCCGGATGGCCTCGGGGACCGGTTCTGGCAGCTCTGGCCGGAGTGATTATTCTTCTATCCGGAACGACCGTTATGAGAAATCAGCTCTGGAGAAATGAAGCGGGGCTCTGGGAGGATACGGTCAGAAAAAGTCCGAAGAAGGGACGTACATATCTCAATCTCGGCAGCGCCAGGGAAAGGGGTGGCGATATTGCCGGCGCTGAAGCGGCGTATCTCATTGCAAGCGATCTTGAGCCGGGTCAGGCATTCTCATCCCTCAATCTTGGACGAATATATATCCAGACGGGACGTCTGGACGACGCTCTGAAGCAGTTCAGAATCGCCCTGACAGTGGATCCGAACATGGCTGAGGTCTACAATAATATCGGAAAGATTTATGAATTGAAACAACAGTACGAAATGGCGCTCACCGAGTATCGCCATGCAATTGGAATCAAACCGTATATGGAAGCTGCCCACAGTAATATCGGATATATATTCGCATTACAGAAGCGCTATGATGAAGCGTTGAAAGAGTATGACCGTGCGATCGCCTGCGATCCTGACTATGACACAGCGTATTTCAACCGGGGGATGACGCTGCTGGCAACCGGAAAACGGTCTGAAGCGCTCGACGATTTTCGCCGGGCCCTGCAGATCAACCCCGCAAATTCCGAAGCGGCAGCAGAGCTGCAACGGGCGGGCATCATACGTTGACGGCGCGCAACCGGCGGCGAGGAATCATGCTTTTGTATCCGTCTCCCGGCGCTTTTTGTCCGTATCCTCCAGTGCCTTCTTCAACAGCGCAATTTCCTGGGTAAGCTTGTGATTACTCTCGGAGAGACGGGAGATAGAGGTGCCATAGCCGATATTGACCAGCAGCAGAAAGAGCAGACCAAGCAAAAAGAGCAGAGATGGCGGATAATAAATACCGACTGCAATGGCAACGGTTTCCAGCACATGCCGGGAAACCGACAAACCGATAATGACAATACTGGTGCAGAGCCAGAGCAATGAATATTTTTCCCGGAGCCGTCCCTCTCGAATGAGCCAGATGACAAGGATAAATATGGAACTGCTTAAAAGGATGGATACAACTCTGGTGATATCCACGGCCTAAACTTCTTTCCAGGTAATTTTCTTGCGCATGGCTTCAACGCACATCGCAAGGGAAACCTTAAGCATGTAGTAAGCCGACTTTCGCCGGTTGATGGATGAGTGCCCCGATTGCCTCTGGCGCATGACAACCGGGACTTCGACAATGGTCAGACCGTTGCGGGAGGCAGTGACGATTGACTCCACTTCCGGGTAATCATCCGGATATGACAGTGAAAACAGTTTGATTGCGGCAGGACCGTAACAGCGAAAACCGGCAGTCGGATCGGCAACCCGCTCACCGGTCAGAAAACGGATTAAAAAACAGAACAACACGCTCCCCATCTTCCGGAATATGCCGCACTTGTACCCTTCCGGGAGGGTTCTGACCCCAATCACCAGATCAGCCGCCCCGCGCTCAACCTGCGCAACGATCTTTTCAATCTGGTCGGCTCTGTGTTGGCCATCTCCGTCAAACTGAATGGCGTAGTGGTATCCGTTGCGCAAGGCGTAAAGCAGACCAGTCTGGACCGTGCCACCGATTCCAAGATTACAGGGGTGGCTGACGCAGGCAACGCCGAGTTGCCTGGCAATTTCTTCGGTAGCGTCTTTCGAACCGTCGTTGACCACAAGGACATCACCGGCAAACTGCCGCAGATCGTCCAGAACGAAGGGAAGATTCGCCTCTTCGTTGTATGCCGGTACAATAACAAGTGCTTTCACACAATATCCACGCTATAACGTATTTAATTGATGGAATTTAGATGATTTCAGCGTATTTAGCAACACCTATACCATGACGTATGAAATTTGGATGCAACGGTGAGTTTATAGTGCGCACCTCAATAATTATCACAAACTGGAACGGCAGGCGCCATTTGCCGGATTGCCTCGAAAGTATTGAACAGCAGACCGATACGGATTTCGAGGTCATTCTGGTGGATAACGGTTCAACCGACGGGTCCATCGAGTATATCCGCACGCGGCATCCCTGGGTAAAACTGGTCTGCCTGCCAGAAAACAGGGGCTTTGCCGCCGGCAACAACATCGGCCTTGAGCATGCTTCCGGCACCTTCATTGTCACTCTCAATAACGATACCTGTGCCGAGCCTGACTGGCTGGCGGAACTGATCTCAGCAGCGGAAGCCCACCCCAGGGCAGGAATGGTTTCCAGCCGTATCTGCACCTCCGATGATCGCGACCGGATCGACTCAATTGGTCTCAAAGTCTGCCGGGACGGAATGTCACGGGGTGCGTACCGGTTGCAAAGCTTTGCAGCGCTCTCTCTTGAACGCGTCACCCCAATATTGGCCACCTCCGCCTGCGTAGGTCTCTACCGCAGATCCATGCTGGATGAAACCGGTTTTTTCGACGAAGATTTTTTTGCCTACTGCGAAGACACCGATCTCGGATTGCGCGGACGTCTGGCCGGTTGGGATGCGGTGCTGGCCCGAGACGCCGTCGTCCGGCACAAGTACTCGCAGACCGCCGGAACCTTTTCCCCATTCAAACTCTATCTGGTGGAGAGAAACCACTACTGGGTGGCGCTCAAAACATTTCCCCGCACATGGCTTCTGCTCCTACCGTTCTTTACCGTTGCCCGTTTCCTGATCCAGGCAGCTGTCGTCCTCGGTGGCAAAGGGGCAGGAGGAGAACTTCTCGCCAGCGGTTCGCGCAGGCAGTGCATCTACGCACTCGCACGAGGCATCCGTGACGCAGCAGCAGCTATCCCTGGGATGCTGCACAAACGGTCCGCCATCATGCGTACGCGCAAATTGTCAAACAGAGAATTTACCGCCCTGCTGAAAAAATACCGTCTGAGCTTCAGCGAATTACTGGACACCGGAGCCCGGTAACGCTTCAGAAAGGGCCGTATCTCCATGAGAAAAGCATTGTTTCCCTGAGGCAACTGTCATATTATCAAAAATTGATTCACCAGACTGGTACGTATCGAGGTTTTTGATTCATGCAAAGCATCAGGATGTTTATCAACTTCATCACGGAACTTTGCGCTCGCCGGAACGTCATCATAGAGCTGACCAAACGGGACTTCAAATCCGGGTATCTCGGCTCCTACCTGGGCATTCTTTGGGCCTTTCTGTTTCCGCTGGCACTAACCGGTATTTTCTGGTTTGTTTTCCAGGTCGGCTTTAACTCCAAGCCGGTAGCACAGCATCCGTATATCCTCTGGCTGGTCTGCGGCATGTTTCCCTGGTTTTTCTTCAGTGACTGCATTATCAACGGCACCAACTCCATTTTACAAAACTCTTTCATTGTGAAAAAGGTCGCCTTCAGCATCGGCATTCTCCCCATCGTTAAGATCCTTTCAGCCTTCATTATCCACTGTTTCTTCATCGGTCTCATTTTCTCCATGTTTCTAATCTACGGATTCAGTTTTGACATCTATGTATTGCAGATTGCCTATTATCTTTTCTGCTCCATCGTTCTGCTTGTCGGCATTACCTGGCTCAGCTCGTCCGTGGTGATCTTCTTTCGCGATCTTAATCCTCTAATTACCATCATTCTCCAGATGGGGTTCTACCTCACTCCGATCTTCTGGGACCTCAAAATACTTCCACCCGCCTACCATTTCCTTTTGAAGTTCAATCCTGCCTTCTACATCATTCAAGGATATCGGGAAAGCTTCATTTACAAAATGTGGTTCTGGGAGCACTGGGGGATGACCCTCTGGTTCTGGGGTATAACCGGTTTTACTCTGGTAGCCGGTGCAGTGGTATTTCGCAGGCTTCGGCCGCATTTCGCAGATGTTCTCTAAAGCTGGGCACTGTCCGGCCAGAGAAAAATCGACGTTCCTGAGCATTCTAAACCGCAGATGGTGGTGCCAATGTATTTGACAACTTTCCAGCAGGAGGATGCTTGTGACCCAAGCTGAACCTCGCGTGTTTGGACTCGACGTGTTGCGGGCCATGGCAATTATTCTGGTGCTCATATCCCATGGCAGACATTTCCTTGTCAATGACGTTCCGCTTGTAACTGTTTGTCGTATCGGTGGATTTTACGGCGTCGAACTTTTTTTTGTGTTGAGCGGCTTTCTGATTGGATCGATTCTGCTCAAACTTAACAAACGTCTGGAATCGCTCAATGGATTGCTCTATTTCTGGAAGCGGCGGTGGTATCGCACTCTCCCAAACTACTATCTGTTCCTGTTTGTAAGCAGCATAGTGTCCTTGCTGCTGTCAACAACACTGCCGAATTTTTTGGTGTTCCTGCCGTTTCTCCAAAATTTCGCGTGGGAGCATCCAACGTTCTTCGCCGAGTCCTGGAGCTTGGCGGTAGAAGAGTGGTTTTATCTACTGTTCCCCATCGGATTATACTTTTCAGGTAAAACTAGTCTCGATATTCGACGCTCTTTTCTCTTGCTGAGTCTTGTATTCTTAATCGGACCGACGCTCCTGCGTTACATCCATGTACATGTTGAAAATCCGACCTGGGATCAGGGTGTACGCAAGATCATGGTCTTGAGGCTGGACGCCATCATGTTTGGTATGCTTGCAGCGTGGGTCAAACGTGAATGGCCCACAATATGGCCAAATATTGCCAAGCCCCTGCTCATCCCGGGGCTGATTCTGATCGGTTGGGCCTCCTGGCTTTTTTTGGGTAGTTCTCTTGATCAAAGTATTTTCTGTCGAGTATGGCTTTTCACCATTGTTTCTTTTGGTTTTGTCTGTTTTATCCCGTATTGCGATCTGTGGACGGTGAGCAGAGAATCTTTTGCAACAGCGGTATTCAGAAATTTGGCTCTTTGGTCGTACTCACTCTATCTATCCAATAGTACTATTTTTTATATGATTAACAGATATGTAACGCAGGGACGTCTTGAAATGAGATACATGTCCTATACGTTGTTCTTCATCATTTCATTAGCTCTCTCCGCGCTCTGTTATCGCTATTTTGAAAAGCCGGTGATGGATCGACGTGATCGATTATCCGAGATTCACTCTTGATAAAAGCCCTGCCTGGGGAGAGAACTGATATAATTTACAAACGGGTTACGACGAAGTCTCATAATTTACTTGAATGGACAGGCGGATATGGCAGAAGATGTCGCAATTAGCATTCAAAACTTAACCAAGATCTACAAACTCTACGACTCCCCCACAGATCGGCTGAAGGAGGCGCTTAGCCCGTTTCGCAAGAAATACCACCGAGATTTCTTTGCTCTGAACGATATCAGTTTTGAGGTAACAAGGGGGGAAACTGTCGGCATAATCGGTCGGAATGGTGCCGGAAAATCGACACTTCTGAAGATAATCACCGGAGTTATTGCTTCAAGCAGCGGAAATGTCCGTGTTAATGGCAAAATTTCAGCCCTGCTGGAACTGGGCGCAGGTTTCAATCCCGATATCAGTGGTCTGGAAAATGTTTTTTTTAACTGCACCCTTATGGGCTTCAGCAAGGAAGAAATCGACGCAAAGCTTGACGAAATCATAGAATTTGCCGACATAGGTGAATTCATCCACCAGCCGGTTAAGACCTATTCAAGCGGTATGGTTTCCCGGCTTGCTTTCGCCGTTGCCATCAGTGTCGATCCGGAAATCCTCATCGTTGACGAGGCCCTCGCAGTTGGCGATGTTGCCTTCCAGTACAAATGCTACCAGCGGATGTGGCAAATGAAGGCTAACGGCGCGACTCTCATCCTTGTGACTCATTCAACCCAACATATTCTCGAACAGTGCGACAAGGCCGTTCTGCTGTGCAGCGGAAGGCTCGTCTGCCAGGATAGCAACGTAGAAGAGGTGGTCACGCGGTATGAAAAGCTTATACGTAACGTTGATGATGCAAGTGGTATCAACATTGATATGGCTGGCCGGGAGTTGATCGAAGAAGACTTCTCCAGAGTAGCCAACAGGGAGATCGGTGAGCAGCGATTCGGCTCAGGGCGGGCCATTCTCAAAAATATCACTGTCACGAACAGACTAGAATCCGAGGAAAACAGTCCCGTCCTCCGTAGTGGAAGAAAGATGTATATAAAATTTCTCATATACTCCCGTGAAGAGATCGAAAATATTGCCCTTGGAGTTTCTCTGAGACGGAGGGATAGCTCCGACATCTGGGGAGATAACAATATTTACGCCGATCACCCATTGATGTTGAAAAAGGGCATAAACCGTATTTGTTACGAGACAACCCTCAATATAGTATCAGGTGAATATCTTTTGTTATGCGGGCTTGCCGCCTTCAGAGGCAACGAACGTGAGGAGCTTGATCAGAGGTGGCCGGTGAGAATAGTAAAGGTTGCCAGTGACAGGGAATCTGTTGGTTTTATCTACAGCCCTATCAAAGTACTATCTTGCAATTAAGGAACTATAATGCTTATCTCTTTTCTTTATCCCTTTCGAATTCGAGAAGTCAAGGCACCTTTCCTGTGGGTATTCTACAAGCAACTTGCCCACTTCAAACCAAACGAAATAACATATATTGCCAATGACGATTATTTTGTCGATCCAACAGAATTCCGCGACCGCTGGGAGATAACACCTGCGTCACAAGCTCATCTTGGATACTGCCTTCCTACGGCAACAGATCTTTCTGCCATCAACAAACGCATCATTAATAATTCAGTATTTGACGCACTTAGTAAAAAATTCCCCTCATCAAACGGCGCATGGAAATCACTTATTACTGAGCGGTATGAGCCACTTGAACAGGTTCTTGATGTGCTATTCTCCGAAATTACAGCCAAACACTCAGTTGAGGCAGTTCTTGCCTGGTGCAACTGCAGAAGCCTCTCGGAGGTATCCAGGAAGTACGGTTTCAAGATAATCCACAATGAATTGGGACCAACGAGAAGACCTCATTACATCCAAACCGCCTATTTTGACTTCTCCGGTGTCAATGGCAACACCGATGCGCATACACGTTACCTTAAGTTCAGCAGTGAGGTTGCGTCACATCCCGTAGATACGTTGCCAAAGAAGGGACTTCTCTACCTGTTGACCAATGAGAAGTACCTCCCTTGCATCCCAACTGACGTATCCGCCCGGAGCTACGATATCGGCCTCGCCCTCCAGATCGAGGACGACTCAAACGTGCTTGCCTACTCCAATGGCCACGACAATTTTGACCTGATCAATTGCGCCCGCAAGGTGTTCGGGCGGGAGGACATCTTAATCCGCAGGCATCCCAGTGGTCATCTGGAGTACAAAGAAACCTTGGGAGTGATCGACGATTCTCCTCAGCTGTTTGATTTTTTACATAAGTGTCGTCGAATAGCGACTATCAACTCCAGTGTCGGTTTCGAGTCTATCCTGTTTGACAAGATTACCTATATTCTCGGAGATAGCCCCTTTGCCTTTATGGCCTATAATCGCCTTGACACTGGACAGGAAGTGTCTGCTATTGCCGATGACCATCTGGCTATCAACTTTATTGTCTTTGGATACCTCATTCCCTACGACCTTCTTTTTACTCCCGAGTACTATCGTTGGCGTCTGGGGGATAGAACCGAAAGAGAAATTTACGAATACCACTTTAACTATTATCTCTCCAAAGAGTTGACGAGCCCTGATCTTTTTTCGAGCTTAAGCGGCAAAGATTTATTTGTCATCACTGTTGAAAACAAGGTTCGTAATCTCGGCAAGGAAGTAGAAAATCTCGCTTTGCAACTTTCAGAATGCCAGGCGCTGAATGAAACCAGTTCTCACAATATACTGGAATTGGAAGAAATTGTCGCTGCACTGCCCCAACATCAACTTGAGCAGTCTCGTTTTCAGGAAGAAGCCGATAAGCTGGCAATACAATTTGAGGAGCAGGGCCGGGAATTATCTCTTGTCACCAATCGGCTTCAGCAAAAGGAAAATGACCTGGTGGACCGGGACGAGAAGATCAGACACCTCGAAGAGAAACTTGCCCTTCAGCAGCACAACACCCAGCCGGCCTTGAACGATCTGCTATCTTTGTATAACCTTTTGCAGCAACACACAAACACATTAGGGCGTTATTCCGCGTACACCCAAAAACTTCAGGAAATAATTGCGCAGGAAAAATATTCTCTACTATCGCCGTTAATGAGGCTTTTCTTCAATATATTCCACAACACTATTGAGCATTTTCCGCAACAGGTGAAGAACAAACTTGCCGCTTTTGACCAGAAAATGTGGAAAAAGCACCATCAGCCAGTGGAGATTAGTCCACCGCCCCTGGATTCAAGCACCGATACCATCAAGATAAATACGAATCTTGCGAAAATGTTAGGTAGTAGAAATGAAGGGTTCGATGTCGTTGTTTTCCCTGTCATTGATTGGCATTTCCGCTTCCAGAGGCCACAGCATCTTGCAAAACACCCGGCGGCAGTCGGGCACCGAGTGTTCTATCTCACCACCGAATTCACACACGACTTCCAGAGTCTCGGCTTTAAGATAGCTGAGACACCCGAGAAAAATGTCTTTATAATCCAACTGGTCTGCCCGCTCCCCCACCCGAATATTTACCGCGACCTTCTTGCCGATACCCAGCGAGAAGCACTCCTCTCGTCTCTCAAACAACTGCGTGAGCGTTTTGAGATCAAGCAACTGGTATCTCTCGTGGACCTCCCCTTCTGGCGACCGGTTCTTGAGGCGTTACCCGACAACATTATTGTCTACGACTGCATGGACTACCACGCCGGTTTTTCTACCAACACAGATGAGATGCTGCGCGAGGAAAACCTGTTGCTGCATTGCGCAAACCTTGTCGTTACAACGTCACAGAGACTATCCGAACTTGTTGCGCAGGAGGTACCCAACGTCCTGATACGTAATGGCGCGGAAGTTTCCTTTTTCGCCAACAGGCCAAAGGTATTGTCATACATATCAGATCGTCCCGTCGTCGGCTACATCGGCGCCATTTCCAACTGGTACGACATCGACCTCGTAATTACTGCTGCGACAGCATACCCGGAATGGGACTTCGTCCTGATTGGCTCAACGTGGGGATGCGATCTAAAAACAGCAGAGTTGCTCCCGAATATCAAGTTTCTCGGAGAAAAACCCTATGCCGACCTACCGGGGTATCTGCATGCCTTCGACGTCTGCATTATCCCGTTCCTCCTGACCGAACTCACCCTCTGCACCAACCCGGTAAAGGTCTATGAATATCTGAGTGCAGGCAAACCGGTGGTGGCGACGGCCATGCCGGAGTTGCAACTGATTCGGGAGTACGTACATATTGCAGAAACCACAGAAGATTTTGTTGAGAAGCTAAAGATTGCAATCGGCGAAAGCACTGACCAGGAATTGGCCGGACTGCGCTCGAAATGGGCACAACAACATGACTGGCAATCCCGTGCAGAAAATCTTCACAAAAATATCATGATGCTACTGGACAGTAACGATAGCAAATACGATTAAATCCCGTTCTGGAGTCGGTAAATGCACAAAGTTGCGATTATAACACTTTCGTTCAATTGTCTTGAAGACACGACTAAACCATGCCTTGAAAGCATTTTTTCCTGCAAAAATGAGACTCCGTTCATCGTCGTCGTTGTGGACAATCTCTCGACTGATGGTACTCGCGAATACCTGATTGAAGAAGAGAAGAAACATGACAATCTTCGCGTAATACTAAATGATCGGAATACCGGTTATGCCGCAGGCAACAACATCGGCATCGGGGCAGCGGAAGCGGAATATTATATACTGCTGAACAATGATACTATTGTAACCGATTACTGGATCGACTATTTTGTGCGATTTTTCTCCGAGCATCCCGAAACCGGGATGCTCGGACCTGTGACCAACTCAGTCGGAAACGAGCAACTTATACACATTGAATCAACGAAAGAAGCTGAGATCATTCACAAGGGTCTGGAATGGGCGGCAACATGTAAAACTGATTACTTTTACACGAAAATGCTCGGTTTCTTTTGTGTTGCAATAAAAAAAGAAGTAATTGATACGGTCGGATTGTTGGAAGAAGCCTTCGGTATCGGCATGTTCGAGGATGATGACTATTGTTTGAGGGTGCGGGAAAAAGGGTATAACCTTGCGTGTCTTGAAGATATTTTTATTTTTCATAAAGGCAATTTCACTTTCAAGAATACAATTGCCGATTACAATGACCTATTCTACATCAACCTTCGAAAGTTTGAGGAAAAGCACCATACAAAATGGCGTACCGGATGCAGTACCCCGCCATTCCTCGATTTATTTGATTCATATATGGCAAATAGCTCTGGAAAGGTAGATAAGGCCCTTTACAAGATCAAGAACAAGTTGCAAGTAATGAGACGTTTTGATTATCCAAGGTTCAATCTTGAATATCTTGTCTCCCACCAACAGGAGCAGATCAGTAAACTGGAAGAAAAGACAGCGCGTGCCGACAAAAGCTTCCATGAATCGACAGCGGAGGATATTTACGTTAACCTGCAGATAGCGGAAAATGAACTCAAAAGCATCCACTCTTCCTTAACGTGGCGGCTGGCGAAGCGCCTGCATCGCATTATCGACAAGCTCCCCATCACCCGTCCAGCCTATAATTTCTTACATTCTCGTCTCCATTCTAAAGCTGGCTTTGTTTCCACGACAACACCTTCTAACCCGGCCGAGATTGCCATTACCGAATCAGCAGTCGTCAATACCCCACTGGAGTATTTGCGACAAAATCCCCAGATACCGATTGTCGTTTTCCCACCGCTATTTGACTGGGATGTTCCTCTCTTTCAGAGGCCACAGCAGATCGCGATGAGCCTTGCTAAAAATGGCTTATATTATTTTTACTGCACACCTAATGCAAAATACGATAGCGTTGAGGGGTTTACTCCTATTTCAAGCAAAGGGTTTCTTACCAACAAGTTCGAAGAAATCATCACGCTTCCAAACCGGAAAGTTATTCACCTGATTTCAACCGACAACAGCAAGAGTCGCAGTTACGTCGAAGAGGAGTTACGAAAAGGCAACCTGATCCTCTATGAATACATTGACGAAATACATGAGAAGATATCAGGAATTGCCATTCCGCAAAGCACGATTGAAATGCATGAGTACATATTACGGAGTGAACAATGCACCGTCATCGCAACGGCGGATAAACTCTACAAGGATGTGCTGGAATATCGAAGCGGGAATTGTGCCCTGGTCACCAACGGTGTTGATTACGACCATTTTTCCCGACAATTTACGGGAGAAGACATTCCAAATGAGATAAAACATATCGTTGCCAGAAAAAAGCCGATAATCGGCTATTTCGGGGCATTTGCCTCCTGGTTCGACTTTGATGCAGTTGCTTCTTTGGCAAAAACACAACCCGATTACGAGATTCTTCTGATAGGATGGAACTATCAGGATTTATTTGATGTGTCGGAAATACAAAAACTGCCCAATGTCACCGTGATCGGACCTATTCCCTATAAAGAGTTGCCGAGATATGCCTTCTGGTTTGATGTGTCCACCATTCCATTCATCATAAACGAGATTACCGAATCAACATCACCTATCAAGCTGTTTGAGTACATGGCACTTGGGAAACCTATTGTAACCACTGACTTACCAGAATGCCGACGCTATAAATCGGTACTTATTGCGAAAGACCATTCTGATTTTATTGTTAAAATCAGAATGGCCATTGATCTTAAGTTTGATTTGTCTTATAAGATGTTGCTCGAAAGAGAAGCGTCCGAAAATACTTGGGATAGCAAAGCAAAAATTATTTATAATTTAATCCACTCCAACCTGGCACGCTAAAGAATTTGAAACCGAATTTATGAAAAACTAATAATGAACAACATAAAAATACTATCCGTAATAGGAACCCGCCCGGAAGCAATCAAGATGGCTCCGGTTATTCTTGAGCTAAAAAAGTTGAGCAACGCCGATGTTCGAACTATTGCTACAGCCCAGCACCGGGAGATGCTCGACCAGGTCGTAAATCTGTTCGGAATCATTCCCGAGTACGACCTGAATCTTATGCAGCCTGGGCAGGATCTGACGGATATTACCGCCAGCGTTTTACTTGGCATGCGTGGAGTGTTACGGGAATGGCGACCGGATTGGGTGTTGGTTCATGGCGATACGACGACCACCTTTGCCGCTGCCCTAGCCGCCTACTATGAAAAAATTCCGGTCGGTCATATTGAAGCGGGACTGCGGACCGGTAACATTTATTCCCCTTGGCCGGAAGAGATGAACCGCCGCCTCGCCGGAGCAATTACCACCCTCCACTTTGCGCCCACAGGGAGGGCACAAGAAAACCTTCTCCGGGAGGGGGTTGCTTCCGAACGGATACATGTCACTGGCAACACGGTCATCGACGCCCTCTATGATGTCGTTGCGCGGATCAAAGCCAGTGCCACGCTTACGGCCTCTTTGGCAAAACAGTTTGATTACCTCGATCAAAACAGGAAATTGATCCTTGTCACCGGCCACCGGCGCGAGAACTTTGGGGAAGGCTTCGAGAGAATCTGCCACGCGTTGAAAACCCTGAGCGAACTTGATGACGTCCAGATCCTGTACCCTGTACACCTGAACCCCCATGTGCAGGAACCGGTACGGCGGATTCTGGGCGGCTTGTCGAACATCCATCTGATCGAGCCGCTGGACTATCTCCCTTTCGTTTACCTGATGGACTGTTCATATCTGATTATTACCGATTCTGGCGGCGTACAGGAAGAAGCGCCAGCCTTAGGGAAGCCGGTGCTGGTCATGCGGGATACAACCGAACGCCCCGAGGCGGTCGATGCCGGAACGGTTAAACTGGTAGGAACTGACGTAACACGCATTGTGAGTGAAGCAAACATCCTCTTGAACAATTCTGCCGAATATGACAGTATGTCCCGGATTCATAATCCCTATGGTGACGGTCTGGCAGCGAAACGGATTGTCAAGGTTCTGCTGTCTTCTTGTTGATAAAAATTAATGTGCGCGGGTATCTAATGAGTGCAAGCGTCAACTACGCTAAAAAAAAACACAGCACAATTAAAGAGGAGGTTCACACATGAAGTTAGGGAAAGTTGTTCAGTTAATCGTATGCGTTGTCGCAGCCGGAGTTATGGTTAGCGGTTGCAAAAATAAGGAAGAAGCACCGCCGGCACCGGCTCAACAGGCTCAGCCCGCCCCTTCTGCCCAACCGGCACCTGCAGCACAGAGCGGAGCTTTGTTCATCGTAAAGTTCGGCCCGGAATCTACCACTGCAGGACAAGTCTTTAACGCACAGCCGAGCGGTGAGAGCGCCCTTTGGGTAACCGCAGAAAATATTCCGACCAAAACTGTCATTGTCTTCAACAACACCAACCTTAAAAGCTTCGTCGGCAAAGATGGAAAGCTCATCACCGCCATTGTGCCGAAAAATATGTATGAAAAACCAGGCAGTTACCCTCTATTTCTGCTCGATACAGAGACAAATGCTAAATCTAATGAAGTGGTTTTTTCTGTAAAATAAGTACAAACGTACCGCAGCTCGTTACTACCCCTCTTTGCCACTACCGGGAAGAGGGGTGTTTTTTGCGTAGATTAGTGTTTGCACTACTTGGCACCGGCTGTTCACATTTCACAAATATCAAGGTACGACGTGGCACTGCTAACACACCTGATACGCACTCCCGTGACGGTACTGCGGGCAATTAACCTCAACACGCTTCAGCTTGCCTGGAATTACCTGAAAGTGGGGAATTTCGAGGAACTGGCCAGGGGGGTCTGCTATTTTTTAGGCCGCACCTCTCCTGTCACGAAGTTCCGCCCAATTATTCTACACGGCTCCATCGCATCTGACACCCCCATACTGTTTCCTATCCACACCATACCCCTTGTCTCGATAATTATTCCGGTCCACAATCAATGGAATTTCACCCATTCCTGTCTTGCCTCAATTGTCCGGCACAGCGGCAACATCCCCTATGAGGTGATCATTGCGGATGACGTTTCAAGCGACCGGACAGCCTGTATTGATACACTCGATTTCAATATCAAGGTAGTAACAAACAAATCGAATCTCGGTTTCCTCCGCAATTGCAACAACGCTGCCACAATCGCTCAGGGGAAATACCTCCTTTTTCTCAACAACGATACCAACGTCCAACCCGGCTGGCTTACCCCGCTTGTAACAGTCATGGAAGCCGATCCGACCGTAGGTATCACCGGGGCAAAATTAGTCTATCCGGACGGAATGCTCCAGGAAGCGGGCGGGATCATCTGGAATGACGCTTCGGGATGGAACTTCGGATGGCAGGATGACCCGGAGAAGCCGGAATATAATTATGTGAAGGATGTCGATTACGTTTCCGGCGCAGCTCTGATGGTACGCCGTGAGTTATGGGAGAAGGCGTCTGGATTTGATGCGCAGTTCGCACCGGCCTACTACGAGGACACCGACCTGGCTTTCCGCGCCAGAGCGCTCGGCTGGCGAGTGGTCTATCAGCCCCGGTCGGTAGTGGTTCACTTTGAAGGAGTTTCCCACGGCAAAGACATTACCAGGGGAATCAAAAACTATCAGGAGAGGAACCGGGCACTGTTCCTGGAACGCTGGAGCGACGTGCTCAGGCGGGACCATTTCCCCAACGCTCATACTGTGTTCCGGGCACGTGACCGGAGCCGTTTCAAGAAGTCAATTCTCGTTATCGACCATTATGTTCCCATGCACGACCGGGACGCCGGCTCCTTTTTCATGTTCAGTCTGCTCCGCGCTCTGGTAACACTCGGCTATCGTATAACCTTCTGGCCGGAAAACCTCTACCGACACGAGCCATACTGCACCGAGCTTCAGCAATTGGGGGTTGAGGTTATGTATGGTCAACGCAGCTTTGATAAATTTCTCATAGAAAACGGCGCCAATTTTGATGCCGCCTTCCTCACCCGCAACCACATTGCCATACATTTTATTGATGCAGTTCGCCGTCATATTCGAAAGGTGATCTATCATGACCCTGATCTGGAGTTCCTACGGGAAGAACGGAGGATAGCACTGGAGGGGGGAACACTGGAGAGCCTGGCAACAATAAAGGAACGGGAGCTGTACCTGTTCCGGAACTGTGATGTTATCGGCATTCACAGCCCGGTAGAAAGGGAGATCATCCGTACGGAGTTGCCGGGAGCACACGTTGAAGTAATCCCCCTGCCTGTTCACGACATCGTTGCCACGACAACACCTTATGCGCAAAGAGAGGGACTCCTCTTCATCGGCGGGACCCATCCCCCCAACTCGGATGCCCTTTCATGGTTCATTCGGGACGTTTTTCCCCTCGTGCGCCGGACGCTGCCAGCGGTCATACTGACGGTAGCCGGCGAGGTGACCAGGGACAAGATCAAAGGGCTTGATCTCACTAATATTGTTTTCAGCGGCTATATTCCGGATCTCCTCCCCTGTTATGAAAAAGCGCGGATATTCATCGCTCCGCTCCGCTACGGCGCAGGAATCAAAGGAAAAATCCTTGAAGCCATGAGCTACGGTCTGCCGATAGTAACGACCGCTGTCGGTGCCGAGGGAATCGGGCTTGGTGATGGTGAAGATGCGCTGATCGCTACCGACCGGGATGCGTTTGCCCAAGCCGTGACAGACCTGTATGGCGACGAACAGCTGTGGGAGAAGCTTCGCCGCAACGCATATGCCATTGTTAATGCGAACTTTTCCCAAGAGATATTCAGACGAAGGGTGGGGAAAGTCATGGAGGAGCTGTTGACTTGAGTCATCGTGACTGCTCGAAAAAGCCGGAAGAGGCCGTCTCTCCAACAGCTTCCGATTCCCCGTTCCTGATCCTGCTCGTTACCGTGTCGGCACTGCTCACGTTTTTATATTTTGCTTCTCGAAACCTGCACTCACCCGGATTGTATTATGATGAGTGCATCTTTGTTAATGCCGCGCTTGGTGGCATCAACGATGATTTCATTTATCTTCGGCTGTTCAATGTCCCGGTAATGATCATGCCGTATATAGGCGCATTGAAGTCATTCATGTATGCTCCCCTCTTTTCGCTCTTCGGCGTGACTCCCGAAAGCATCCGTCTGCCGGTCATCCTCCTCTCCGCAGGAACCGTCAGCATCTCTTTCCTGCTGGCCGGCCGACTGTTCGGCACACAACTCGCACTGCTCTTTCTCGTACTTATGGCGACCGATCCCGCCTTTATCTTTAACATCAGGCTCGATTCCGGACCGGTTGCCCTGATGCTTTTTTTCAAGATGGCTGCCCTCTACAGTTTTTTTGCCCTGCTGGATTCGAAGGCCACGCGCCATGCCTGGTTTCTCGTCGCGGCTCTGGCGCTCGGACTCTACGACAAACTCAATTTTATCTGGTTTGTCATCGCGCTGGGGGGAGCAGCACTCTGCTGCTTCGGATCGGAACTTAAAGGACTTTACCACTGCATGAAACGGCAACTGCTTCCCCCGTTGATTCTTTTCGTCATCGTGTTCTTCATGGCAGCAGCAACCAGTCTCAACCTGCTGCTTGGTTTTCATGGAACCATGCCGGACCGGACCCTGTTGGAAAAGGGTCTCTTTGTCATCAATCTCTACAAAGGAACCATGAACGGCTCGGCTATCTACAATTTTGTCAGTGGTGGCTCTCTGACCGCACCAAGCTGGGTAAACTATCTCCTGATTCCGCTCCCGATCGCTCTGCTTGCTTTTACCATGGCACGTAACCGTACGTCAGCCCTGCTTACCTGCCACCAGCGCCGGGTACCCTGGTTTTTTCTTCTTGCGGCTCTGCTTATCTTTATTCAGATTGTAGTAACAAGAGAGGTTGGCGGCGCACACCATCTTATGATGCTGTATCCGTTCCACCACCTGCTGGTCATTTCTATATTCTCATCGCTCCTCCCTTTGTGCGGAGGGGTACGTCGTAAACTGCTCTTTTCCTGCGGAGCAGTTGCAATAGTGAGCATTACCTATTCCCAGCTGAAGACAGACGATGCGTACGCATCGGTTTTTGCCGGCAAATCCACCTTTAGCACGAGATGGGATCCGCACATTTATGCCCTTGCCGATTACCTGAAGAACTCTCCGGCAGACGTCGTTGTTTCTACGGATTGGGGAATCCATGTGCAACTATTCTGCCTTGCAGACCGGCAAAGCCGGTTGAGCTACCTTGATGCCTGGCCTGCATTCAAAGAGCTGGCAAAGTACCCTGCCGACCGCCAACAATGGTTTTATGAAAACCTCTTCAAAAACAGGCGGGTCCTGGTTATCACTCACACGCAAAACGCCGAAGTCACGGCGGGTACACGGGCAAACTTCGCGGCCTTCGCCGGCAGCTACTGCAAACATGTCACGCTGGAAAACGTATTTCGTAACAACGTGGGCGAAGGACTCTATGAAGTATATCTAGTAGATGATATGATTCCGGAAAGACAAGGGTCCGCTCCATGAAATTATCCGTCATAATCCCCTGCTACAACGAACAATCCACCATACGGCACATCATCGATGCCGTCACCGCCTCCCCGGTAGCGGCTCTGGAAATTATCATTGTCGATGATTACTCCACCGACGGTACCCGTGAGATCCTTCGTTCGGAGCTCGCCGACCGCGTAAACGCGGTAATCTATCACGAACGCAACTGCGGCAAGGGTGCGGCGCTGCGGACCGGTATTGCTGCGGCTACGGGAGATTACGTTATCATCCAGGACGCCGACCTTGAGTATAATCCGCAAGAGTATCCGCTTCTTTTGGAGCCGCTGTTAAACGGGAAAGCCGACGTCGTTTTCGGTTCACGGTTCATGGGTGGAAAGCCGCACCGTGTCCTGTACTTTTGGCACAGCCTGGGAAACCGTTTTCTCACCACGCTTTCCAACATGTTTACCGACCTCAACCTGACCGACATGGAAACCTGTTACAAAATGTTTCGGCGAGATATCATTCAATCGATCCCGATTGAGGAGAACCGCTTTGGCTTTGAGCCGGAAATTACCGCCAAGATTGCCAGGAAACGGTGCAAGATCTATGAAGTTGGTATCTCCTATAGCGGACGAACCTATCAGGAAGGGAAAAAGATCGGCTGGAAAGACGGTTTCCGTGCAATCTATTGCATCCTCAAATACAATCTGTTTCGTTAGAAAAATGGAGTTTTGGAGACGAGGATAAACGTGCGCCCACAGAATGTACACCCATATGCGGCCTTTCTCGGAGGGCTGGTATTTGTATGAAAATCCTCTTCGTCTCTCTGTTTCTCCCGATGGAGAAGTCCTATCACGCCGGGGGGAGATACGTGTTCGAACTGCTGCGCCAGCTGTCGCAACACCACGAAATTCACCTTGCCACCCGGCTTCAGGAGGACGAATTTCCCTCTCTGGATGTACTGGGCCCCTTCTGCCGAAAAATCCACCCGTATACCTACCCGGAAAAAAAACAGCGCGGACTTTTTGATCAGCTCGCGCTCGTGAGAAACTATCTTGGTTTCAGCCATTTTGCCGACCGGTTGATCCGCTCGGAAAAGTACGATCTGGTACAAGTGGAATGGGTGGAAACCGCTCTTCTGATCCGTAAGGGACGGACACCACTGGTGCTGGATGCCCATGATGTCATTACCAAACCTGCCGAACGGCTCGCCCTGCAGAAAACCGGCCTTGCCGGATTCGCAGCACGTATGAGTTTCAAGATGATACGTTCCGTGGAACGTCATATCATGGGCCGTTTCGCCACGGTAATCACCATGTCCGATTTTGACCGGAACTACCTTCTCCGCATGATACGGAGCAGAAGGTCAGAACGGTTTCAATTCCGGCCGGGCTTGACATAACCGGCAGACATTTTGAGCGGGAGGCTCATTCGATCCTGTTTTTTGCTTCATACCGCTACCGGCCGGCAAATGTTGCAGCCGCGCTCTGGTTTTACCGCCAGGTTTTCCCCCTGGTGCGGAAAAAAATACCCGACGTCCGCTTCATCATTGCCGGATACGGCCCCCCCGACAGCTTGACGGAGCTTGCCGCAGCAGATCCCGCAGTCCGGGTGACCGGATTTGTCGATGATCCGGAAGAGTATTATAAGCGTGCCGCCCTGTTCGTAGCGCCAATCCTGACCGGCGGTGGAATTATCGTCAAGGTGCTCGATGCCTTGGCAGCAGGTACTCCGGTTGTAACAACCAGTTACGGGAATGAGGGTATTGGTGCGATTCCGGGGAGAGACCTGATTGTTGCGGATGATCCCGGCACGTTTGCCGAAGCCGTGGTCAGCATTATGAAGGACACCGAATTAGCCGGACGATTATCCATCAACAGCCGGGATTTTGTTGCCCGGCACTTCAGTCTTTCATCGGCAGTAGAGCGGCTTGAAACCATTTACCGGGATGCCGTGCCGGGTCAGCGTGATAAATAAACGGAGTAAAACCCATGAATGAGAGCCCACACGAATCCGGGCATGCGCCGGCATATCGCATCACCACCGTACTCCTTTCGGTCCTCCTGGCAATGGTCTCTCTACTCTATATCGTCTGCCTGTTCAAACACATCAGCTATCCGCTTATGTGGGCCGATGAGAGCATGACCGCCGTTGGAGCGCAGCGCGTATTGGAGTATGGTTACCCCAAGGTCCACGATGGCAGAAACGTCTTCTACGATCTCCGGCATACCGACATGACCCTCGGAATCGACGCGTCAACCGATGCATATATCGGCGGGGCAGGCTGGTCTCCCTACTATTTCACGGCCCCGTTTGTCGTTCTATCCCGGCTTGCTTCGGATCTCTACCTCAAGACTGCCATACTCAGGGTTCCGTTTGCCCTAATGGGAGTTGCCGGTCTGTTGCTGCTGCTCCGGACCGGACTCCGAACATTCGAAAAGCGATTGAGCAGCCTCGCCCTGGCCTTGCTGTTCGTCGTGCTGGAGCTTCCAAGCGTGACCCTCATGCTGCATCTGCGGGAAGTCCGGTACTATTCGCTCCAGCTGCTCTGCACCGCAGTGGCCCTCACGGTCTTTGCAGCATATCATCTGCACGCCTCGATCAGGTACCGCAGCTACGCCGTAGCAGTTATCGCTCTTATTCCGCTCCTGTTTCTCACCTTTTATCCCGCCGCTGCAGCCTTCTGTATGGCTGTCTGTCTCTATGCAGGGGGAGACTGGGTGGTTGCTGCACTCAACAAACGGTTTGAAGGCATTCCGCTCAACCGGCACTGGGCCTCATTCCCATTCAAGACGGTCTTGCCCGTTTTCGCCTCACTGGCACTGCTGATTCCCATGGCATGGTTCTTCAAGACACTCTCCATTTCACAACAACTGGATGAGTTTTACGGATACACCATCTCCACCTTCCTCGAACATCTCGCGGTATTGTTGGGATATTTCATGCGGTACGACATCCTGCTCTTTGCGATTGCCGCAAAGAGCATCCTGATCACGCTCCGGGAAAGGGTGAAAAACGATGTTGCGCTGCTCCCCCCCTTCAGGCTGTCTCTGTTTCTCTCCCTCTACGCCATTTTGCATGCATTGCTTGTCTGTAAAATTCCGAACGAGTTCTTTATCCGTTATTTCATCACCTTGCAGCCGATACTGGTGTTAACCTTTGCCATCGATCTGCTGATTATTGCCCGGCTTTCGTTTGGGATGCGGACACGACAGAGAATTGCGTCTCTCGCAGTAGTTGCGACGCTCACCGCCGGGAGTGCCGGATGGGCGTTTTTCCAGAACCGGCAGTTTATCAGCGGGCGTCTGTACGAGATCAGCCACCAGTACCGGGGGGTACTCGACTTCGTCATACCCTACATCCAGAAGCGGTTCAAACGTCCCGACCAGCTGGTAATCGCAACAAACTACGAAGAGACGTCATACATCTTCTATCTGAACTGCAAAGTTATTATCGGATTCGTCAATCCCGACCTGGAACCGGACCGGCTGGAACAGCCGGACTGCATCATGTACCGGACCTTCTGGAAAAACAGTGATATTGCTCCCCTGTTTGACCGTCTCCGCAAACAGGCAAATTATGAAAAGGTGCAATTTCCGGTGCGAGACTACGGCTTCAACAACATCCCGGAGACGGAACACTGGACCCCAAGAACCGGTTGGAGTGGGAATCTGCACCTCTTCCGCACCACCTATGCCACCGACCCGAAAGAACAGTCGACTCTTTACATTCGTAGCGGCAGCGCCACTACCGGATCATCTGTACCGGCGAACAGGCGAGAAACGCCATAACGCGGAAGTTGCGGCAGGAATTGACGCTACAGATCGCCACCGCCTGTCTGACGTGGAGATGTTACATGTCCTTTTTTCTTCGCTCCCGATTCAGCGTCCCTGAACCTGGCCATTTCAACTTCAGATTCTGCCAGCTGTCCCCGCATCTTGTACAGTTCCGACAAATTGTAATGTGCGGATGCATTGAGCGGGTCAAGCACCAGCGCCTTGCTCAAATACCGTATTGCTTCGGCACTGTTCCCCTGTCCCGCCCGAATACTCCCCATATCAACAAGGGCCGGGATAAAGGCGGGGTTTATCCGTAAAGCCTGCCATAAATAGATCTCCGCAATTACAAATTGCCGCTGTGACATAAGGGTTTCACCCGCCCGGCAGAGTGCAAACGTCCTGTCTCGCACTATTTGTTCGATATCAAGCCCCATTTTAATTATTTTTTCCCTATATGCCTCCGCCTGCTCAGTATTCCCTTTCTGTTCGCATATCATCAAAAGAAGAAGATACGGCTCAGGGTTCAAAGGATTCTCGTCCCGTACCCGAAGTAACGTTTTTTCAGCCTGTTCAAGTCTGTTTTCCTTCCAGAAAAGAGAGGCATCAGCGATCAGATATTTTACCGGAATATCCGGTTTGGAATCGGCAGCTTCAAGAATTTCCAATGCAAGAGGAATATTACCCGTTTTGTAGTATGACAGCCCGAGATTTTTAAAACCGACAAACGAACCGGGAGAATCTTTCGTCATACGGGTAAAAAACGCGATATCATCTTTCCAGATGCTGTTTCGACTAAAATCGATAGCAGAATACAAAACACCGATGGCCACGACTCCGGCAATCATACTCCTTCCGTTTAATCTATCGACAATTGATGCCAGACAGAGAGCAAAACCCATTAATGAAAAATAGGCATACCGGTCAGCCATCACGGTAGTTGTATGAAGCGGGATAATATTGATAACCGGAAGGAGAAACAGAAGAAACCAGCCGACTGAGAACAGGAGTTCATCACGCTTTCTGAATATACCAACGATACCCAGCGTAACCACCGCAACAACGGAACAGAGTACCGTGGAAACCATGCCGGATTGAACGCTGTATAACACTTTCAGCTGCAGCGGAGCTATCATATTCAACGCATACCGCACCACCAGATACGGTGCCTTCAACGCATCGTCGAGGCTGATCTCTGCAAGAAAATTTGCTTTTTGCACCGCAATCGATCGAAGGACCAGATATATGGCAACCGAAATCAGGTAGGGAATATAACTGCCAAAACGAATCTTTTCCCGGCGAATCCGACAATCATACAAAAGAAACATTACCGGCAGTAACAAGGCAAATTCCTTTGAAAAGATTGCGAACGTAAAGCCGGCAACTGCCGGAACATGCTTTTTCTTGATGTAGCAGAGCAGCGACAGCAGGCCAAAGCAGGCGGAAAGCAGGGTATTCCTGCCACCGGAGAGAAAATTGACGGTTTCTCCGGTCAGCGGGTGCAGCGCAAACACCACGGCAGCGGTAAATGCCAGCCGTTCCTTGTTGAACAGCGCCGCAACAACACGGTAGAAGAGCAGAACTGCCATGATGTGGAGTATCAGATTAGTGAGGTGGAAACCGGCCGGATTAACTCCCCAGACAGAACGGTCCAGTGCAAAAGAAATATACGTTACCGGGCGATAGTACCCGGTCGTCTCCTCGATCGTGTCTTCGGAAAGAAAGAATCGGGGGATGTTCCCAATCTTTTCTATGAGCGGGTTATTGACGATAATAAACGTATCGTCCCAGACAAAACCATTTTTAAGTGTGGTGCCGTACACCGCCACTACAATCAGCACAATAAATCCAAGCCGGAATATGAGGCGTTTTTGTGAGTCGATCATGAACGGATTTACCCCGTACAACAGTAGACATCTTTTCAAGATGAGACTACATGGTTCCTTTTCGCTTTAAGACACAAAGAAACGTGTCGGAAACCGGCCGGTAGGTTCGGGCGCTTTCGCCCCATATATACCGTGTCGTGTCAGCATCGATAATGTCGGTTATGCCAACCAGATCGTACTGCTCAGCAGCATATTTTTCCCCCCAGTCAATAATCGTGTGAGAAACAAAGGGTGGAATACCCCATGATGACGGCGTATTCACCATGACAACATATTTCGGCTTTACCATTTCAATCTCGCGTATCAGCTCCAACTGCATCTGTTCCGCGTAGCGCTGTTTCTCCATCAGTCCGTACATATAAATGTGCCTGGTCGCCGAACGCCTGTCGGCATAGAAAAAGAGTTCCGGTTCGGACCCTAACACCGCTATCCGGTCTCCGGCATCGGTGCGTTCCCTGATATATCTGGCAACCTGCACCATCTCGGGAAATGGGTTCAGACCATAATTTGTGCGAGTCACCTGCTGAGGTTCAAGGACAAAATAATACCCCTTCTCCTGGTAGATACCGTACGCTACGGCAATTACGAGCAGCAGAGATGAGAGGGATTGTTGGACGTAGCCCGACTGTAATGACGTGAGGGCATGCTCTGCCGAACGTGCCGCAGCACCCGCCATCAGTGCCACTGCCGGCAGCAGCATGACGAAATAGTGCTCCCGGAAATAGAATCCGGGACATGTTGAAAGGAGAGAGAAGAAAAACAGGGAAACAATAAAGAATCTGTTCGTTTTTCCGCTCTGCTTTGAGAAGAGGGCAGCCATTCCAGCTCCGGCAAGAAGCCAGAACGGCATCTGCGGAGTGACAATGCGTTTAATGGTTATGACAAAATAATGGATCCCCTGCTCGAACGTCAGTTCGGATACATATTCCCTGGCGTATGTTACGGTCCAGAACCAGAATTCACCAAATGCCCCGGCCTTGAATACGTAGAGAGCAACAAGAGCATAGGGGATCATCACTGCTGTCGAAAATAGGAAGCACGCCATTATCAGCCTGGTTAGACCGCCGTCCGCTTTTTTCCACTCGTTCCGCACAAGGTAAAGAAAAGCGGACCCGATCAGCAACACGGCGTGCTGCTTCATGATAAATGCCAGTCCGAAACAGATTCCACCGGCAAACAGAACGAACAGACTGTTTTTACTCACATAACGCAAAAGCAGCAGGAAACCGGCCAGGGAAAACAATACTACGAAGTGTGTTGCGTGGGCATAAACTCCGTCCACCGATTGGCTGAGTGACAGGACCGCATACGTTGCACATGAAATGACGGCAGCATTCACGTCAAGTACCCGGCGGGCAAGAACAAACACCAGAAAGACACAGATGCCGTTTACGACCAGCAGCCCCATGTGAATACCCGTAATCGTCTGCCCGAAACAGAGTATTGACAGCGCATACATGAAGCTGACACCGGGAAGTTTCATCGTATAGGCACTGGCGTATGGGGAGAGACCTTTAAGCAACAATTGCCCCATGTAGGCATATTCCCCTTCGTCACGCTCCATCGGAGCTTGCAGAAGGCGTATGCGAACAAATAACACCATGCCAAGAATCATGGCCAGCAGTATGTACGGCACGTACTTTGCCGGGGAACCGGATCCGCTGGTGCTCTTTTCCATAAAGTGTGGTTTACCTCTCCTTCACATCAATCATATCGAGCATTTCATGAAATACCCCGGCATGTTTTCTCGCTCCCCCTTCGGCAAAAGAATAAACGGTTGTACCATCCTGATCAAATCTGAACAATATTCCCCGACGGGGAAACAAAAGCCGTATCGGCACCCAGAGAGCTCCCGCAGCACAAAAAAAGATTGCCGCCCACCATATAAAAAGCACACCATTATCCTCAATGAAATCGGTAACCACAAGACGCCTGACATCGGGGATCTCCAGACGAAAACCATCGCGAACAAAAGAGCCGCCCCCCGAAACAGTTTCGGCAAAGAGAACCTCTTTCTCTTTGAGAAGCTTGAACCGCAGGGTAACTACACCCGACATATAGGAAATATACCGTTCAATGCCATTTTCCGGTTCCGGTATGCTGAAAACGATCCGATACGGGGAGCCGGGAATTACCACATTCTCCTCTTTGCCCGGGGGATAGACGTTCAGGGAGTTAAGTGTCTCATAACCTGCCGGCATGTCAGGAGCGGTGAAACGCAGGTGAAGAGCGAGCCCCAGATAGCGCGGATAGACGAAAGCCCCACCGAACCGTGATGGCGGATAGATGCCAAACCGTCTTTTTCCGGAAGTGGAGCCTGTCGGAGTGACCTCCATGGTCAGAGTCTTTTTTAATATCGGACCGTTTGCGTTCGCCAGCGTAATCCGCTCCACCAGGCCATTACTTCCGTCGGGAGCCTTGAGAGGTTCACCTTCAACGACCATCTGCCTGTATGCGTTCCGGGATGTGGTAGTAACAAGAATGCCGGTAAAGAGACAAAAGGTTCCGGAGAGAAACAGAAGACGAGCGGGAAAGTTGCTGATTCCACGCCATGCGGCAATAACGTTTCCCGAGCGGACCATTTTGTACCCCACGGCAGCAAAACGGTTCTCCATATCCGCATGAGCGGCTGAAGCGGAGAGTTCAACCACTTCGTCAAACATCTTTGACACGCCTTCCTTTGTTTTTCCGGACATCGCCCGCCGCATTTTACGAAACCTGACCGTTTCCCCCACAAGACGTAAGGCTCTGTTCAAAGGAATAAGCGCAAGAAGGGCCGCCAGAATC
>CAIYZD010000084.1 GCA_903930585.1 uncultured Geobacteraceae bacterium
CCGGGCGTATTCATGGGACTCTTTGATAATGTGGCTTTCAAGGCCAAGACCATTCAGCTCAAGATAGATGAACGGATTGAATTACTAAAGTTCGATGAGGATGACATCAAGGTAACGTCAAGTGAAGGAAAACAAGGAGACGGAGAACTGCTCAAAAAGACTACTAAAGGGCATGAAGTAAAAATCTATTATACGGAAAGCAAGGGCGTAAAAACGGCCATCAGGCTCGCAGAACGGCCACCTGCGAAAGTCGCCCATAATATGCTGATGTCAACGTCGGAACTTGAAAAGCTGGTCGCTTTGGGACCGGCCAAGGGGAAATATTTTCTCTGCGACTCGCGTCCGGCAATCCGGTTTCAGGAAGGAGCCATCCCGACCGCAATCAATATACCGTTTTCATCTTTCGATATGATGGTTGAAAATCTCCCGAAGGATAAAAACAGCCTCGTCATTTATTATGATACCGGCCCGGACAGCATTTTGAGTTCGGATTCAGCCACCAAAGCGCAGAAACTGGGCTATACCAATGTCAGGGTATACCGTGACGGCGCGCCTGGTTGGGCTGAAAAACATTTCAGCATGCTTTCACCGACATTTCTAAATGACGCCTGGATGGATAAAGGTATCCCGCACGTGCTGCTTGATGTTCGTCCCCCGGCCACTTCCGCAAGGGGGCATGTCAAGGGAGCAGTTTCATTTCCAGCTGCACAGGCCGCAAAACTTTTCAAGAATTTGCCGCCAAAAGACAAACGTCCCCCCATTATCATCTATGATGCGAATGGCGGTACTGACGCGGAGAATGTCGCCTCAAAGCTTGTTAAAGGCGGTTTCACCAGAGTCATGATACTGGCGGGAGGGTACGACGGGTGGCGTTCGTCCAAATATGAGATTGTCTCCGGCAAACCGTCAACAACGGCCACCTACACACCGCAGCCACGCCCTGGGGAGATCCCGGTTGCTACGTTCAAACAGTACGCGACTGCACTCCCTTCCGATGTGATGATCATTGACGTCAGGAACGAAGATGAAATCAAATCCGGCATGCTCAAAAACGCAATCAATATCCCTGAGGAAGCACTTTCTGAAAAAACAGGAATAATTCCGAAAAGCAAGCTGATCATAACCCAATGTGCCAGTGGTGTCCGGGCTGAAATGGCGTATCATGCTTTGAAAGAGCTTGGTTATACCAATGTCAAATTTGTCAATGCCAAGTTGGAGTTTGATAAAAACGGCAGTTACAAGATTGTAACCGAGTAAGGCGTTTGCACCGGTCCCTCTCTTCATTTCGACGGGACAACCATGTTTTACCATAGCTTGACGAATACCGTTTTTTTATCAAGCAGCATCCAATAATCCATATAATAAAATATCATATATAGATATTACAAACGGCAACTACCTGAACCAACTTACGTACATATTAACGCGGGAGGTAGCAATTGTGACAATGAAATATTCACGAAGAACATTTATGAAAGCGGGCGGAGCTCTTACGGCAGGAGTTGCAGCCGCCACAACAGTCCCGAAAAAATTTCTTTCTTGGGCTGAGGAAGCCGGACAAAAAGATATGAAGCAAATTCCTACGTTTTGCGAACTCTGCTTCTGGAATTGTGGGTTGATCGCCAAGGTTGAAAATAACAAGGTCGTTAAAGTCGACGGCAATCCCCTTAGTCTGCGAGGCCGCGGACGCTTGTGCGGACGCGGTAATGCAGCGTTGGGCGCTCTTTATGATCCCGACCGTCTCAAGTTCCCGCTGATCAATACCGGTAAGCGGGGTGAACCGGTCTGGAAGCGGGCCACGTGGGATGAAGCACTTGGTCTCATCGCCGGGAAAATGCGGGTCATCAAAGAAAAGTACGGGCCTGAGTCCATGGCATTGATCTATCACGGTACCGGAGCATCATTTTGGAAGCATCTGTTGCACGCGTACGGCAGCACCCTGTCGGCGGCTCCTTCATTTGCACAATGCCGTGGACCGCGTGATATCGGTTTTGTCCTGACCTTCGGGGCGGATGTCGGATCCCCGGAGTACTACGACTTCAGTAAAAGTAAGTATATCGTGTTGCTCGGTTCTCACCTCGGCGAAAATGCCCATAACAGCCAGGTACAAGATATTGTCGAAGGCATATCCAACGGCGCCAAACTGACTGTAGTAGATCCCCGTCTTTCCAACATCGCCTCCAAAGCGGACCGCTGGTTGCCGATCAAGCCGGCCACCGATTTGGCGCTCCTGTTGGCCTGGATTCGTATCATCATTGAGGAGGGTCTGTACGACAAGGAATATGTAGCGAAATATGCTACCGGTTTTGACGAACTGCGTGCGGCTGTGCAGCAGTACACGCCGCAATGGGCCGAGACGGAGACGTCCATTGACAGTGATGTAATTGTCGCGGTTGCCCGCGAAATGGGAAAGAACTCCCCAAATGTCTGTATCGGCGCCGGCCGCTTTTCAGCCTGGTATGGAGACGATACCCAGCGGAGCCGTGCCATTGCCATCCTTAATGCCCTGCTCGGCACCTGGGGGAGAGAGGGAGGCTATTTCTTCCCCACAGGAGCAGCCGTTCCGGAATATCCGGGACTCCCCGCCTATCCGGAACATGTGGAGGTAGCGAAACTGGATGCTTCATTCCCTTTCGCTCTTCTGCCGACGACGACTTCCATCAAACAAGCCTCCATTACCGGCCAGCCACGACCGGTCAAAGCGTGGTTCGTCTACGGATCAAACTTGATGAAGACCATGCCGGACAAACAGGAAACCATAAAGGCAATTCAGAACCTGGACCTGATGGTTGCGATTGACACTATGCCGATGGATATCATCAACTATGCCGATGTGGTGCTGCCCGAGTGTACATATATGGAGCGCTACGACAATATCAACCTGGGCAAGTTCAAGGGGGAAGGCGAAATCGCTCTGCGACAACCGACCATTGAACCGCTCTGGGAGTCCAAGCCATCCTGGTGGATAACCAGGGAACTTGGCAACAAGTTGGGATTGGCTCCCTACTTCCCCTGGAAAGACGGCGAGGAATATATTGCCAGGCGCTGCGAGGCCGGAGGGATCGACTTTGCCCAGCTGAAACGGGACGGTGTCATCATCAAGAAAGGTGGTTCACCATATATCACCGCTGACAAACAGCCGGAATTCGGCACACCGTCCGGCAAGATAGAACTCTATTCCAAACAATTGGCAGACAAGGGACTTGACCCGGTACCCAAGTACACCAGGCACGCTGCTCCGCCGGCAGGTCACTTCAGGCTGCTGTTCGGACGGGCGCCGTTGCACACTTTTTCCCGTACAAGTAATAACTTCATGCTGACTGATTTGCAGAAGGAAAACGCCCTGTGGGTCAACAGCAAAAAAGGGAAAGAGCTTGGCTTGAATAACGGCGATTATGTATCGCTGGTCAATCAGGACGGAGTTATTGCAAACGGCCGGATCAAGGTCAAGCTGACTCAGCGACTGCGAGATGATGCGGTCTACATGAATCATGGTTTTGGCGTTCATTCCAAAGGAGCAAGCCGCGCCAATAATCAGGGTATTGCGGATGATGACCTTATCACAAAACCCGCCATTGACCCGATCATGGGTGGCACCGCCATGCGCGGCAATTTTGTCAAGATCGTGAAGGGGGCCTGACCATGCAATTATTCGGAGTTCTTATTCCTGAAAAGGAAAAGCTTATCGCCACGGCGAACGATGTGCTCAAAGGAAAAGCCGGACTGACACTATATGGAGCGCTGTGCGGTCTTGTGATCGGATTTTACGCTATTGCCGCCATCTTTATTCAGGGGCATGCCCACACCATCAACACCTCAAACCTTGTGCCCTGGGGGTTGCAAATATCCACCTATGTCTATTTCGCGCTGCTTAGTACCGGCTGTACCTTTGTCAATTTTTTCGGTCATGTATTCTTTGAAAAACAGTATAAACCGTTTGCCTCACGAATCATTTTTGTCGGCATAATTACTGCTGTGGCAGCATTTTTTTCGCTGGCAACCGAAATGGGACGCATCGACCGCATGTACAACTTCCTGTTGTCACCCAATCCGAAATCTCCAATGTTCTGGATGGCAATCTGGTACACGACCTACCTGATCGCCATTACGTGGGAGTATATCAATATCCAGACGAACAGACATTCCAACCGGGTCATGTGGGGTGCATTTTTTGTTGCCGTATTTACGCACAGTACCCTGGGAAGTCTGCTTGGTTCGGTCAGCTCACGCGTCTACTACTACAGTGCATTGATGCCGATCTACTTCCTTTTTATCGCTTTTCTGACCGGCTGTTCGCTTACGACGATTATTGCCGCGATGACGGTCAAACAGAAAAAACTGGACGTGAGCTACCATCTGCATCCGTTTGTAACTTTGCTCAAAATCGGCCTGGGACTGGCGCTCCTGATTACCTTCTGGAGAACAATGATCGGACTTTCCGCGCATCTGGAGGGTTCCGAAGTATTCTCGCTGACGCTTATCAACAGTGTGTTGTTCGGGATAATTGTCGTAATTATTATTCCCTATATCCTGCTCAGGATGGGTAAAAGTGCCAACTGGCTGATCTTTGTCGGGCTGTTTATCATGATTACCCAGTTGAAAGCCCGTAATGATCTTGTGATCGGTGCCTTCAAGATCCCGTTATTCCGGGTCTATGACATGCCGGAGGTGGTACACTACTCGCCCTCGATTTACGAGTATCTGGTTGTAGTGGCGTCCGCATCGCTCGTAACAGTACTGTATATTGTTTTTGAACGCTCAGGCGTTTTAGAGGCCCGTACCATCAAGGAGGACCACTGACCATGGAACAGTTTGAAGATAAGGATATCCTGGAAATAATGCGGGCTGACCTGCAACGTGCTCTGAAAAAACAGCGCAAGGAACGCCGCTGGGCCATGGCGATTGATCTGAAAAAATGTATCGGCTGCCACGCATGCACCACCGGATGTATGTCCGAAAACCTGACACCACCCGAGATCCACTACCGTCCGGTCAAGGAGGAGGAAATCGGCGAATTCCCCAATACCGGCATGCGTTTTTTGCCACGTCCCTGCATGCAATGCGATTCGCCGACCTGTACACCGGTTTGCCCGGTCACGGCTACCTACAAACGTGATGACGGTATTGTGGTAATTGATTACAAAAAATGTATCGGCTGTCGCTATTGTCTGGTGGCTTGCCCATATGGAGCACGATCTGCCGATGTCGGGCATTATTACACCGGCGACCTTCATGACAAAACCTATGAAGTGGAGAATTCCGGTGAATACGGCGGCAATTTCAAGCGCAAGAGTCACTGGCATTCACCTATCGGTAACGCCCGAAAATGTCACTTTTGCATCCACCGCGTCGAAAAAGGAGAGTTGACCCGCTGTACGACCACCTGTCTGGGGCATGCCACCTATTTTGGAGATATCAATGATCCGAAGGCACTGATCACTAAATTAATTTCAAAGCCCAACGTGATCAGATACAAGGAAGAACTGGGTACCAAGCCGATGGTATATTACATCGTATAAATCAATCTCTGGGAAAGGAGGGAGAGCCGTCCGGCACTTATGTACTATTTTTACCCGTACTGCGGGAATATCAACACACAACGTAAAGGAGATGTACCATGAAAAAAATTGTAGCGATGATTGTAGCAGCAATGATGGCCCTGAGCTTCTCGATGGTAGCAATAGCGGCTGAAGAAAAAACGGCAGCAGAAAAAGCTGAGAAGAAGGATGTCAAGAAGGAGAAGAAAGACGCTAAAAAAGAGAAAAAGGGTACCAAGAAAGACGAGAAGAAAAACGAAGAAGCCAAGCCTGCAGCCAAGGGTAAAAAAGAAGTTTCCGGTTGCTGATTCCGGAGTTCTGAATGCGATACCGGAGGCATGGCAACATGCCTCCGGTATATAACAGTTCATCCCTTCGATGGAGACATATGCCCGGATGCACGTACAACCTGATTGCCGTTTGCCTCGGATGGATCGTGTTCTGTCTCACCGGCTGTTCTCTACCATCGGTATCTCCGTCAAAATGTGCGACGTGTCATTACGGGCTTGAAACGGTCTCATCGCATCACCCC
>CAIYZD010000085.1 GCA_903930585.1 uncultured Geobacteraceae bacterium
AACCATTTCAATTCCGGCCGGAAGTTCTGCAACACCGGTAACGTCAGTTGTACGGAAGTAGAACTGTGGACGGTAACCGTTGAAGAACGGAGTATGACGGCCGCCTTCTTCTATGGTGAGTACGTATGCTTCTGCCTTGAACTTGGTGTGCGGGGTGATTGAACCCGGCTTGGCAAGCACCTGGCCGCGCTCGATGTCTTCACGCTTTACACCGCGGAGCAGCGCGCCGATGTTGTCCCCTGCGCGACCTTCGTCAAGCAGCTTGCGGAACATTTCAACGCCGGTTACGGTCGTTTTGATCGTGTCCTTGATACCGACAACCGCAACTTCTTCGCCGACTTTTACAATACCGCGCTCTACACGACCGGTTGCAACCGTACCGCGGCCGGAAATCGAGAACACGTCTTCTACCGGCATCAGGAACGGACGATCGATTGCGCGTTCCGGATCGGGAATGTAGGAATCGACAGCATCCATGAGACGGTTGACGGACTCTTCGCCAAGCTCGCTCTTCTCGCCTTCAAGAGCTTTCAGAGCGGAACCCTTGATGATTGGAATATCGTCACCGGGGAAGTCATAGCTGGAGAGGAGTTCACGAACTTCAAGCTCAACAAGTTCAAGCAGCTCTTCGTCGTCAACCATATCAGCCTTGTTAAGGAATACGACCATATATGGCACGCCTACCTGACGGGCAAGCAGGATGTGCTCACGAGTCTGCGGCATGGGGCCGTCAGCTGCGGATACAACCAGAATTGCGCCGTCCATCTGGGCAGCACCGGTGATCATGTTCTTGACATAGTCGGCATGGCCGGGGCAGTCAACATGAGCATAGTGACGTTTGTCGGTTTCGTATTCAACATGAGCGGTTGCGATAGTAATCCCGCGCTCGCGCTCTTCAGGGGCGTTATCGATCTGGTCGAATGCCTTGTATTCGGCCTGACCTTTACCGGCCAGAACTTTGGTGATTGCAGCGGTCAAAGTAGTCTTGCCGTGGTCAACGTGACCGATGGTTCCAATGTTTACATGAGTTTTATTACGTTCAAATTTTGCTTTTGCCATGAGAAAAGCCCTCCTGAGTTACGGATTTATTTAGATTAACCCTTTATTTTTGCAACTATCTCTTCAGCAACCGACTTCGGTACTGGCTCATAATGATCAAAGGTCATTGCATACGTAGCGCGACCCTGTGTGGCTGAACGCAGATCAGTTGAATATCCGAACATTTGAGCAAGCGGAACCATGGCAGTGATTATCTGGGCGCCTGCACGCGAATCCATACCCATAATGCGACCACGCTTAGAGTTAAGGTCGCCGATTACGTCTCCCATGTATTCTTCAGGAACGACAACTTCGACAGACATGATAGGTTCGAGAATGATCGGACCGGCTTTTGAGCACCCTTCTTTAAAACCCATTGAACCGGCAATTTTAAAAGCCATTTCCGATGAGTCAACTTCATGGTACGAACCGTCAATCAGGGTAACCTTGACGTCAACAACCGGGAAACCGGCAAGCACGCCATTATCAAGTGCTTCCTTAATACCCTTGTCAACAGCCGGTATATATTCGCGTGGAACAACACCGCCCTTGATCGCATCGACGAATTCATACCCTTTTCCGGCTTCCTGCGGCTCAACTTCAAGCCAGACATGACCATACTGACCACGCCCGCCCGACTGACGCACAAATTTACCTTCAACCTTAACTTTCTTGGTGATTGTCTCGCGATACGCAACCTGGGGTTTGCCGACGTTTGCTTCGACTTTAAACTCACGCATCAAACGGTCAACAATTATTTCAAGGTGCAGCTCGCCCATACCGGAAATAATGGTCTGGCCCGTTTCTTCATCCGTTTTAACGCGGAATGAAGGATCTTCGCTGGCAAGCTTCTGTAGTCCAAAACCGAGCTTTTCCTGCTCTGCTTTGGTTTTTGGCTCGATGGCGATTGAAATTACCGGTTCCGGAAACTCTATGGATTCCAGAATGACCGCTTTATCTTCGTCGCACAGGGTATCGCCGGTAGTTGTATATTTTAAACCTACTGCAGCAGCGATATCGCCGGCGTAAACTTCCTTGACTTCTTCGCGCTTGTTCGCGTGCATTTTAAGTATACGTCCAATGCGTTCGCGTTTGCCTTTAGTTGAATTATATACGTATGAACCGGCCTGAACAACGCCCGAGTAAACGCGGAAAAATGTCAACTGCCCTACGAAAGGATCGGTCATGATTTTGAATCCGAGTGATGAAAACGGCTCGGCATCTGAAGCATGACGTTCAATCTCGGCGCCTGTCTCGGTATCAACACCCTTAATCGCCGGAATATCAAGCGGAGAAGGCATATAATCAACAACAGCATCGAGAAGGTTCTGCACGCCCTTGTTTTTGAAGGACGAGCCGCATATAACCGGACAGATATGAATTGCTATGGTACAGGCACGAATTGCTGCCTTTACTTCAGCCTCACTCAGTTCATCACCGGACAGATATTTTTCCATCAGCGCGTCATCGTGACTCGAAATCTCTTCAATCATCTTCTCACGATATTCAATCGCTTCATCCAGCAGATCGGCGGGAATTTCTTCCGTACGGAATGTTGCACCGAGGTTTTCGTCATCCCACAAAATTGCCTTCATTGTAACAAGATCAACAATACCTTTGAAATTTTCTTCCTTACCGACCGGGATCTGAATCGGCAAAGGATTGGCTTTCAACCGGTCTTTTATCATTTGGACGCCGCGAAAGAAATCAGCTCCAACGCGGTCCATTTTATTGACAAAAGCGATTCGGGGAACACCATACTTATCAGCCTGACGCCACACCGTTTCCGACTGTGGCTCAACACCACCAACGGAACAAAATACTGCAACCGCTCCATCGAGAACACGTAATGAACGCTCGACTTCAATGGTAAAGTCAACATGGCCGGGGGTATCTATAATGTTGATACGATGGTCATTCCAGGTGCAGGTGGTAGCTGCGGACGTGATCGTAATACCACGTTCCTGCTCTTGCTCCATCCAGTCCATCGTTGCGGTACCTTCGTGAACTTCACCGATTTTATGGGACACGCCGGTGTAATAAAGAATACGCTCGGTCGTCGTCGTTTTTCCGGCATCGATGTGAGCCATGATGCCGATATTTCTATATTTATCAAGTGGTGCTAAGCGGGGCACTGAATCCTCCAGAAACTGATAATACTACTACCAACGATAATGGGCAAAGGCACGGTTTGCTTCAGCCATTTTATGAACATCCTCACGCTTTTTAACTGCTGAACCGCGGTTATTGAAAGCGTCGAGAATTTCACCTGCCAGCTTATCCTTCATTGTTTTCTCGCTGCGGGCAGATGAATATTTTATCAACCAGCGCATTGCCAGCGACATACGACGCTCCGGACGCACTTCGATCGGTACCTGATATGTTGATCCGCCAACGCGACGGGATTTTACTTCCAGCATCGGCTTGATGTTATCAAGGCTCTTCTTGAGTACTTTGACCGCTTCTTCGTTTGCCCTTTGAGCAACAAGTTCAAGCGCGCCATACATGATTGATTCGGCTACACTTTTTTTACCGGCAAGCATAAGTGAATTAATCAGCTTTGCTACGACTTTGTCGTTATATTTTGGATCCGGCAGAATTATTCTTTTAGGTACTTCTCTTCTTCTTGGCATATATTTCCCCTCGACTAAACAGGTTCGGTATTATTTCGGGCGCTTTGCGCCATACTTGGAACGGCTCTGCAAACGACCCTTAACACCAACCGAGTCAAGAGTACCGCGAACTATGTGGTAACGAACACCCGGAAGGTCTTTGACCCTGCCGCCACGAATAAGAACAACGGAGTGTTCCTGCAGGTTATGACCAACACCAGGAATATACGATGTCACTTCAAGGCCGTTAGTCAAGCGAACCCTCGCTACCTTACGAAGCGCTGAGTTAGGCTTCTTCGGCGTGGTTGTATAAACCCTCGTACAAACGCCACGCTTCTGAGGACATGACTTCAGAGCCGGAGCCGTAGATTTATCTTTTTTGCTTTCCCTACCTGACCTGATGAGCTGGTTAATTGTTGGCATAGTCGTCAAATTCTCCAAACAAAATAATTATCTTAAATTGCCCCCAAAGAGGAGCGAATTGCGAAACTAACAAATATACAGACATAATGTCAATATATTTTATCCGCGCAGCAAAAAAACTCACCGCCGACCACTGTTGACCGTTACGCGATTTATTGCAGACATATGTGATGTTACATGGTTGCTACGAAGTTGGTACTGAAATCACGATCACGGTCGACTTAATAAGGCTGGGAATGGAATAGGTGTAGGGCTGAATACATATCAGCATCTCCATTCATGTCGAAACCGCATACTACAAACATCCCTCTTTCGAGGAAACGCATTTATAATTCACTTTACTATTCAAAGTCAACAAAAAAATAATGATACTTATTTTTTTATTTACCCTGATTTTTAATGCTTCATCCCGCTGTACTTTAACGTGCCCTTCCGTAAATCCCGTTTCTTCATCAGCACAAAAATTACCGGTGTCATAATAAGCACATGAACTGCCGAGGAGATCATCCCACCGATCATCGGTGCGGCAATCGGCTTCATAACATCCGCCCCGGTACCCGTCGACCACATGATCGGGATCAACCCGAGGAGTGCCACGGCCACGGTCATCAATTTGGGGCGGAGGCGCAGAACGGCACCCTCGAACGTGGCGTCATAAATATCCTGTTCGGTACATGGTCCGTTTATCAATTTCTTGTCCAGCGCTTCGTGCAGATAAATCACCATCACCACGCCGGTCTCCACGGCAATGCCGTACAACGCGATAAATCCGACCCAGACCGCCACCGACAAATTATAATTCAAAGCCGATACAAGGTAGACCCCACCGACCAGGGCAAACGGCACCGACAGCATGACCATGCTCGCTTCAAGAGCCGAATGAAAGGTGAAGTAGAGCAGGATGAAGATGATCACCATACCGAGCGGTATCAGCAATTGCAGCCGCGCCTTGGCGCGCACCTGATTCTCCCACTGCCCGGACCAGGCGACATAATAGCCGGGAGGGAGCTTCAAGTTCTTCTCCAGTACCTGTTTGGCCTCGGTGACAAAACCACCCATATCCCGGCCACGAACATTCAGGAACACCAGCGAACGCAGCAGCCCACCCTCACTGTTGATCTCCGGCGCACCGGTGGATATTTTGAGCCTGGTCACCAGGGAGAGCGGCACCTGGGCGCCATCAATACTCCCCACCAGGATGCGGCGGATAGCCGGAATGTTGTCGCGGTAATCCCGCAGGTACCGGAGACGGATCGGAAAACGGTTGCGCCCTTCAACGGTAGTCGAGAGCATCCCTCCCCCCAGAGCTGTCTCAATAATCGATTGAATATCCCCGACGCTGACACCGTAACGAGCCGCCGCTTCACGGTCGATGTCGATGTCGATATAGGTGCCGCCGGTAACCCGTTCGGCCACCACGTCCGCTGCGCCGTTGATCGGCTTCAATAGAGCCTCAGCCTGAATTGCCAGATCTTTGAGCACATTCAGGTCGTTGCCGAAAATTTTGACCCCCAGGTCGGTGCGCACCCCGGTGGAGAGCATGTTGATACGGTTGATGATCGGCTGGGTCCAGCCGTTACGCACACCGATCTGCTGAAGTTTCGAATCCAGTTCGGCCACGATATCGGCTTTCCTGATTCCCGGACGCCACTTGTCTTTGGGCTTCAGGATGATGATACTCTCGAACATGGAGACCGGCGCCGGGTCGGTGGACGTTTCGGCCCGTCCGACTTTGCCGAGTACCTGCTCGACTTCCGGTACGCTCTTGATAATGGTGTCCTGCACCTGGATCAGCCGTTTGGCCTCGGTAATGGAAACGTTGGGAAGCGTGACCGGCATATAGAGAAGTGAACCTTCATCCAGCGGCGGCATGAATTCGGAACCGAGGTTCATAAAGAGCGGCACGGCAATTGCCAGCGCCACAAGGTTAAGAGCGATGGTGGTCTTCTTCCAGACCAGCACCCACCGAATGACCGGTGAATACAATTTTATAAAGAAGGTTGATACCGGGTTGGCGTTTTCCGGCAGCATCTTGCCCCGCATGAAGTAATACATGAGGACCGGTACCAGCGTAATGGCAATCATGGCGGAGCCCATCATGGAGAAGGTCTTGGTGAAGGCCAGCGGATGAAACAGCTTCCCCTCCTGCCCTTCCAGCATAAAAACCGGCACAAACGAGAGCACGATGATCGCCAGGGAGAAAAAGATTGCCCGCCCGACCTGTCTGGCCGAAGCGATGACAACATCCAGCCGCTTCGCATCCCGCTCTTCGGGCGGCATTTCCGAAAGATGACGGTAGCAGTTTTCCACCATGATTACCCCGGCGTCAACGAGAACGCCGATAGCAATGGCAATACCACCCAGCGACATGATGTTGGAGGTGACCCCCATCATTTTCATGGTGATGAAGGCGATCAACACTGAAATCGGCAACGTCAGCACGATAACCAGGGCGCTCTGAAAGTGAAGCAGAAAGAGCAGTATCACCAGCGAGACGACGACCGATTCCTCCAGCAGGTTATGTTTCAGGGTGTCGATAGCCCGTTCAATCAGGTCGGAACGGTCATAGGCAACCTTGATCCTGACACCGGGGGGGAGTCCCTTTTCCAAATCCGTAATCTTCACCTTGACCCGGTCAATGACGTCTTTGGCGTTCTCGCCATAGCGCATCACCACGATCCCGCCGACCGCCTCCCCTTCCCCGTTCATATCCAGCATACCGCGCCGGATTGCGCCTCCCAGCTGGACGGTCCCCAGGTTTTTAACGTAGATCGGCGTACCGCGCATGTCGGCTCCGACAACGACGTTCTCCAGATCTTCCTTGGACTTGACGTATCCCCTCCCCCGGATCAGGTACTCGGCGTCAGCCTGCTCGATCAGCCTTCCCCCCACATCCGTATTGGAGGTTTTAATCGCATCCATGATCCTGGCTACTTTTATGTTGTAGGCAAAGAGCTTTGAGGGATCCAGATCGATCTGGTATTCCCGAACCAGACCACCTATCGAAGCTACCTCGGCCACACCCTGGACGGTATTCAACTGGTAGCGCACAAACCAGTCCTGCAGGGTGCGCAGTTGCTCCAGATCATATCCCTTACCCTCAATGGTATACCAGAACACGTGGCCGACGCCGGTGCCGTCGGGACCAAGTGTCGGAACCACACCGGGAGGGAGCAGCGAGGCGGCATAATTCAGCCGTTCCAGAACACGGGTTCGTGCCCAGTAGATGTCCGCCTTGTCTTCGAAGATGACATAGATCATCGAGAAACCGAAGGCGGAAGAGGCCCGCACGGCGCGAACCTGGGGGAGACCTTGCAGATTAACCGCCAGCGGATAGGTTACCTGATCCTCAACAACCTGAGGCGAGCGCCCCGGATAATCGGTGAACACGATCACCTGGTTGTCCGACAGATCAGGGATTGCATCAACCGGAGTCTTGTAGACAGACCACAAACCCCAGGCGATGACCAGCCCGAACAGCAGCAGAACAATGACCCGGTTACGGGCGGAATATTCGATAATTTTTTCGATCATTTTTTCATTCCCATGTAGGGGCAACCCCATGTGGTTGCCCCGAACCGGGCGGCCACATGGGGCCGCCCCTACCATTACATCTTCATGTCATCCATTTTCAAACTCTTCTTTACTGCCGGCGGCTGTGCTGCCGGGGAGGCGACCGGCTGTTTCACGGTTTTTGGATCATCCATCTTCATTCCGGGCATATTCTCCTGCCCACCGCCACCTTTTAACTGCGATTCCGAATCGATCAGATAGCCGCCGGAGACCGCCACCTTGTCGCCGCTTTTGATTCCGGACAGGATCTGAATCTTGTCGTCGGTTCGCTGGCCGACCTGTACATCGCGTGGTTCAAACATGCCCGGAGAACTCTCTACCCAGACCACCTGGCGCTTGCCCGTATCCATGACCGCAGTAACCGGAACGATGATCGCCGCTCCGAGCGGCACCTTGATAATGGCATTAACGAACATGTCCGGTTTCAGCTTCATGCCGTGATTAGGCATCTCCACCCGCGCCTTGACGGTTCTGGTCTTGGGGTCGAGAAATGGATAGATATAGGATATTTTTCCGGTAAACGGCCTGCCGGGAAATGATTGAGAACGAATCTCCACCTGTTGGCCGACATGAATATTCGGAAACTCGTTTTCATATACCTCTACCTCAACCCAGACGGTGGAAAGGTCGGCAACATTGAACAGCACTTCACCAACATTCACATACTGCCCCTGCTGTACCATCTTTTCGACAACGACACCGGTGATGGGTGTATAGATCGGGAGACGGATATTCGGCTTGCCCGACTTCTCCAGTTCGACAATCTGACTCTCCTTGACCCCGAACAACATCAGCCGCTGTTTGGAAGAGGAGACCAGACCTTCGCCGTTCTGAGCTATGGACGGAATCGAGGAGTTTTTCAACTGTTCGCGGCTTTTGACCGCCAGCAGATATTCCTGTTGTGTCGCAACCAGATCGGGTGAGTACACTTCCGCCACCGGACTCTCCGTGGAGACAACAGCCCCCACGGTATTGACATTGAGGCGGTCGATACGGCCGGCGATCCAGGCGGTAACCTTGGCTTGCCGTGACTGGTCATACTGTACGATGCCGACGGCATTGATCTCCTTGTTAAGGATGCCGCTTTTTACCGCGACCGTAGCAACATTGGCCATGACCCGCTGGGTCGGCGAGAGTGACACGTGACCGAGCATATCGGCCTGTTGTTTCTGTTCAGGAGTCTGTACCGCAGAATTCCGGGCATCCGTAATCTTCCTGATCAGCTCCATCCCGCAGATCGGGCAGGCACCCGGCTTGTCCTTGATGATGAACGGGTGCATCGAGCAGGTGTACAGCGGTTTTGTTGTCTGTTCGAGATGACTATGTCCATCATCCTTATAGAACCCCGGCAACTTGGAAAGCTTGCCTGACTTGTAGAGCCAGCTGACGGCAACAATAGTCAGGGTAATAATGGTAAGTGGAATCGTAATTTTCTTGTTCAGGGCCATATAAAACCTCGATTTTGAATTTTGAATTCCAGATTTTGAATCAGATTCAAAATCCATCATTCAAAATTATCTTTCAGTGCAGCTCCACGCCTACTGCCGCCTCAAGCTGAGCCAGCTTCATCATGTACTCGGCCTGTGACTCATACAATTCCCGTTCGTAATTAAACAGGGTAACCCTGCCGTCAAGGAGGGTCAAAAAATCCACTTTATTGACCCGGTAACTGATAACCGCAGACTCAAGTGATTGCTCCGCCTGCGGAATAATCCCCCCCTTGTACAGTCCCACCAGATTTCTGCGCCGTTCCATCTGGGCAAGGGTGTCGTTGATCGTATAGGAGATGCTGTTTTTCAAGCCGTTTAATTCCTCCGTTACCATGCTTGTCTCGGAAGAGGATTCCGCCAGCATTGCCTGACGGCGTTCCCGTTGAACCGGCAGATTAAAAGTGACACCCAGGGTGAACATGTTGTAACCGGGATCCCCCATGGCTTCCTGACGGAACATGTATTCGGCAGACAGGTTAAAATCGGGATAGAACTCCTTCTGCGCAAGGCGATGAGATGCCTCTCCCTTATGTGCCAGATTCGTCAGACTTTTCACCTGAGGCCGGTTTTCGAAGGCGGCCGCATTCAATTGCCCGGCAGAGAGTGTTATCTGCGGCAGAGCAAAATCAGCGACCGAACCGACGGGAGTATCCCCAGGGCGATACAGCAGATAATTGAGGTTTGCCTCAAGGCTCTTGCGCTGCTGCTTGAGGGTAATCTGCATATCAAGCATCCGGGATGTTTCCAGGCCGGCCTTGTAGATATCCTGCTGTACTCCCTGCCCGACGGAATATTTCGACTCGGCAATGGTCACGAAGTCCGCCAGGATCTTCAGGTTCCTGCCGACGACTTCCAATCCTTTATCAATGGCCCAGAGCTGGTAATAGGTTTCCTTGACCATGCGGGCCAGTTCCAGCTTACGCTCTTCGACAGCCCATTTATAGGATTCAGCTTCAAACCCGGCAACTTCCTGCCTGATAGCCCGCTTGCCCCAAAACGGAAGCTGCTGGGAAATACCGATAACCTTGGCGGTCTGGGGATCTTTGCCGCCAAGCGAGAATGGCTGCCGTGCCAGCTGGTTCTGCAGCTTGAACATGAACATCGGGTCTTCAAGGGACGAAGCCTGCTCTGCCTTATTGACAAACATCTGCCAGCGGGACCGGGATGATTTCAGTTCGGGATTGTTCGTGAGTGCAGCCGTGATCAGAGAGGGGAGATGTTCAACCGTTTTGGATTCTTCAGCAAAGACACTGGCTGCGGAAAAGATAAACAGTACAAGTATGGCAGGAAACAATTTCATAGCAGCCTCGGGAAGGGATAAATGTAACGCTTCGACAGGTATCAGATCACCATGCCGTCCTTCAGGTTGATGGTACGATCCGAGTATGCTCCATTTCCAGGATTATGTGTTACCATAACGACCGTCTGGCCGGAACTATTCAGTTCCCGGAACAGAGCCATGACCTCTTCACTGTTTTTTGAATCCAGATTTCCGGTCGGCTCATCAGCCAGCAGAATATGCGGGTTGTTGACAATGGCACGGGCAATCGCCACCCGCTCCTGCTCTCCACCGGAGAGTTGATTGGGGAGTCGGTCAAGCTTGTTGCCGAGACCGACCCGCTCAAGAGCCTGACGTGCAGCTCTTTTTTTTGCCGGGGTACTCATTTTTACGATAACCAGTGGCAGCATGACGTTCTCGATGGCAGTCAGATAGGGAATCAGGTGGAATGACTGGAAGACAAACCCGAGATTCTGCGCCCGGAAGTCGGCCAGTTTTTCACCGGGCAGGCGATACAGTTTTACCCCTGCCATCTCGACCTCTCCCGACGTGGGATGGTTCATCCCCCCCAGTACCGACAGCAGCGTACTCTTCCCCGAGCCGGACTGCCCCATGATCGTAATAAACTCGCCGGAGTTGATACTGATATCGACACCGCGGAGCGCTTCGACAACATCATCGCCGCTGGTGTACCGTTTTGTTACTTGTGTTATTTCGATAAGTGGCATTTTATCCCCTTACAATGCTCTCAGTGCTTCGGTCGGGTCCATCTTACTCGCATGCAGCGCCGGATAGAGGCTTGCCAGAACACCAAGAACCAACGCAAGGCCGATTGCCCCGAACGCCACCATCCCGTCCCAGACGAGATGTGCATCCTTGCTCTCCGCCATAAACGGCAACGCCAGCGTGGCCCCACCCATGCCGGCGGCATACCCCAGCAAACCAGCCAGCAAGCTCACCAGGGCAGCTTCCAGAAGGATGATCCGCATTATATGGCTTTTCCTGAAGCCGATTGCCCGGAACACACCGATCTCGACCGTCCGCTCGTTGACACTTCCCATCATGGTGACAAAAACGATCAGTGAACCGATAAAAACAACGACACCGGACATGGCGTACGAAAAGCGTTTGAACTGGTCCAGCGCCGCAAGCCTCCCGGCCACTACCTGCTGAATTGCAGACACCCTGGCATTGGGCAGTTTTTCGGCAATCTGGGTGACCATGTCGCCTATCGGACAGCCGGAACAGAGTGCCGCCACCTCGGCCAGAGTTATCCTCCCCTCCTTGCCCAGCAACTTTTGCGCTTTGGCCAGACGGGCAAAGACAAGAGCATCATCCTGTGAACCGGTCTGCTCAAGCACTCCGGCAACCTTGAACGATTCACCCTTGATCGTGATGTTCTCCCCGAAACTGACATTGAGCACTTTTGCCGCATCGCTCCCGAGCAGCAGCTCCGTATCCCCTTTGGGTGCAGCGCCGAAGATCTGCCACCACTGCTTCATCTTCAACTCGCTGTCGAAGTCAACTCCGACCAATAGCACATCGTGGCCGCCTACCGTGACACCTCCCAGCACTTTTGGCGCAACAGCCGAGATATTCTTGTGGTTGGTGATGGTCTTGATCTTTGCCAGATCTTCTTCACGGATCTCACGCTGGTCGAAGGTCACCCCCCCCAGGCTGATGCCGCCGTAGTTCATCGCCAGACCGTTGCTCTGGGGGGTTATCAAAATGTTGGCGCCAAACGCATCCATCTTCCGTTCAATATCGCTGGACATGGATCTGGTCAGGGTCACCAGGGTAACGATAGTGGCGATTCCAACCATCAGACCGACCGTCAGAAATGCCATTTTCGCTTTACGTCGTCTCAGGTTATTGATGGAGATCGTGTGCAGTTTCATCAGAAATATTTCACTCCGTCCTTCAGATCGCTCACCTTGATCAAAATGCTGCCGCCATTTAGCTGATGCGGCAGATAGCCGGGATTGCAGCCACCGGTGGTGTTGGGACCAAGACGGTTGGTGGCGAACTTCTGGTTGCAGTTATTGCAGTTCATCTTGTCACCCTTCTGTTCGTACCCCTTCTTGGCGCGGTAGCAGGCATCACAGGCATCAAATGCGATCTTTACGCCGCCATCCGGGGCCTTGACAGCAAAGAACGCGATCTCCTTGCCGCTCTCTTCAAACTTGTAAAAGCGGGCCTTGCCGTCAGCCAATTGAGCGACCGGCAGCGTGACCATGCCGTTACTCGCTTTCACTTTCTCGTACTTGCCAAGCGAGAAAGCAAACGCTCCAGCTGCGCCAATCAGCAGCGCCACCATTACTACACTTGCCACTCCCATCAATTTTCTACTGTATCCGGTCATTTCAATCTCCCTTGAGGAACGTTTTTTGCTGCGGCATTGCATCCGCCACCCATACTACAGCACCCTCCCGAACCGGGGGATGCCTCAAAACTCACCCTGAAAGCCAGAAGCGCCAGAAGCACAATAACGACAACCGTCAGAGCGATGTTAATATCCCTGCTGTTCATGGTTATTTTACCGAATACCAGAATTTGGCCTGACGGGTCTTGCCGTCCTTCAACTGAAACTTGCACATGACACCATACTTGCCACTTCCGGAAAAATCGAAATCAGCGCCAAAATGTCCCTGCATCCCCATCAAATCCTTGGTCTGGGCCGTTTTATCCGGGTTTTGCACCTTGATCGTTACCGTTCCTTCGGTCAGGGGCGTGCCGCTTTTGGCATCCTTGAACAGTACCGAGAGGTGGTGAGTTTCCTTCATTCCTTTGGGCATTTCCATACTCATCCCCTTCATGGCATCAGCCATGGTCTGAACGTTGAAAGTCGCCTTAACCCCGTCAACAACCTCTTCGTGGGCAGCCTTGGCTGAATGCTTCATTCCATGTCCACCATGATCCATGTCATGTCCTTCGTGATCCATTGCCAGTGAAGCCAGCGGGGCGGAAAGTGCAAGTAGTGCGGATGTTACTACAATCAATTTCTTCATGGGTACCTATCTCCTTTGGTGGTAAAAATCGTGATATACCAAACATAGCAGTTGTCATGCCAATTCATAACTACCCTGTTTCATACACATTATTTTAGCGGCACAAACCTGATGTGGACTATTCTACAGGGAGGGGAAGAATATTCTTCAGAGGAGACATCACGAGGAACTGTTTCAGCGTACGTTTGTCACATCATTTCTCATTCCATCTGAGCAGCTGTTTTTCATAGTCGATGGTAAAATTGAAAAAGTGCAGAAATGAATTCCCCAACAGGCCGTCAGCGCCAATACTATTGCTTGCTGGCATGACAACCACTTCGGAATTTGCCAGGATTTTATCATCTACTTCAATAGAATCCACTTTGGTTAACAGGGTGTCCGTCGCTGCCCCATTCGCAACAACGCTCCTGACATTGGTCAGCTTGTTTTTTTTCAAATTAAGTTTTGCTGCCAAAGCCGAATAGATTGTCGTTACCGACGCCCCGGTATCAAGGATCATCCGGGCCTTTACCCGGCGCCCCTTGTTTTTGAATACCACCGGTACGATAATCTGATTATTGTCGATACTGATCCTGGTGACATATTGACGCTTTTCCACCCGGCTCTGATCCACAGGCGCTTTCGTTTTTTCCGCACTGTCCCTGTTCTCCGGTACCTTGCTCCTATACTCGACCGGAATTTTGGCGACATCGTCAACCCAGAAGGTCAGTCCGTTCTTGTCTTCATATTTATACTTCACCGGCGGTGGCGGTGGTATTTTGCTCTTATCGTCAAGCCAGTACTCGAAGCCGTTCGGATCGGTATATTTGAAGTATTCCTGAGCTGAAGGTGACGTTACCAGAGCCAGGAGAATGATGATACAGAGAATATGCCTCATACGATTCCTTCACACACGGTTAAACGCTAAGGGGTCACAATCCCGTACTTCTCCATCCGGTAGATAAGGGTATGCCGGGGGATATGCAGAAACTTCGCTGCGGCGGTCTGATTCCAGCCACTCCGTTCCAGAGCCTCGACCACCACCTCCCGCTCCAGCTGCTCCAGCGGATAGCCGTCATCAGGCAGGCTGATCACACTGCCCGCACGTGGCGCCATGCCTGGAACCGCACCGCCGGAGCGGACCTTATCCGGCAGATCGTCACAGGTTATACTGTCTCCGCTCCGCATGATCAGAAGACGTTCAACCAGATTCTCCAGTTCTCGCACATTGCCGGGCCACCGGTAGGAACAAAGGACCGCCATGGCCCCGGAGTCAAAACTCACCATACCGGCGCCATGCTTGGTGCAGAAATAGCGCAACAGCAGTGCAATGTCGTCGCGGCGCTCCCTGAGCGGCGGCAGATGAATCGGAATAACCGCCAGGCGATAATAGAGATCTTCGCGGAACGTGGCATCAGCCAGTGCTTTGTCCATGTCGAGATTGGTCGCGGCTACTACCCGGACATCCAGTTTGTGCGGTTTTGTCCCCCCCACCGGTTCAGCCACCTTCTCCTGCAATGCCCTGAGCAGCTTGGGCTGCAACTCCACCGGCAGTTCGCCTACTTCGTCCAGAAACAGGGTACCGCCATCCGCCAGTTGAAACTTGCCGATTTTGTCCTTGATCGCTCCGGTAAACGCACCTTTGACATGGCCGAACAGTTCGCTTTCCAGGAGGTCACGGGGGATGGCCGCACAATTGATGGCAATGAACGGGGCCTCCCTGCGACCGCTCTGATTATGGATCGAGCGGGCCACCAGCTCCTTGCCGGTGCCGGATTCGCCGGTAATCAGCACCGAAGCTTCCGTGTCGGCCACCTTGCGGACTATTGCAAACACCCGTTCCATCTCCCGTGACGAGCCGACAATGGTGCGGAAGTCGGCGCGGTCGGAAAGTTCACTCTTCAGGCGCTTGTTCTCGGCTGCCAGCCCGGTGAACTGGAGCGCCTTGGCAACGGTTATGCGGAGTTCGTCACGGTTAAACGGCTTGGTGATGTAGTCGTACGCGCCGACCTTCATCGCCTCCACCGCAATATCGACCGTCCCGAAGGCGGTAATGATAATCACCAGGGTATCCGGCGAGCTCGCCTTGATACTCTTCAGCACCTGCATGCCGTCCATGCCGGGCATTTTCATATCGGTGAGCACCAGCGCCGGAGCTTCTTCGGCAACCAGTTGCACCCCTTCTGCGCCGTTAGCGGCGGACAGCACCTGATACCCGGCCTCCTGTAAATTATATTCCAGCACCCGCCGGAGCGAGGTATCGTCGTCAATGACAAGGATTTTCGGTTTCATGCTGCTCCCTGGGTTGGTTGTTAGTATGATCACGCTATCGGTGATGGAAAGCGGAGTCACCTGGGAAACTCCATTCGTGGAGTCCCTAATGCCCCTGCACCGCTCCCCGCATGATACCCGGTGGTCTGATGAACGCCAGAAATTGTTCCTCCAGACGGTCGGCCTCCGCACTGTTTCCCGCAAGACGCAGTACTTCAATAACACATTCGGCCGTACACAAACCGGACTCCTTCTGATTCTTTCTGAGGTTGTACCGCGATGTCTCCCCGGTATTCAGACAGATGCGGCGAATTTTCTGCAGATAGGGACTCCGCTGGTGGATCTTGCGGGCTTCATGCCAGGTACCATCGATTATTATGAACTGCGTAATATCGCTGACATCGCCGTCATTGCCGTCAACGGCACCGGGATAAACCAGCGCCACTCCACCAGCCTCAATTTCCTCGATCAACCGGGGAGGCGGATTCATCCTGTCCCAGCACACCTGTTCGGCAGCGTTCCCCAACACGTCAACCACCAGACGACCGGTATTGGATCGTTTCTCGAACTCTTTGAAATGCGTCAACAGAGTAATTTTCATACCATAAGCCATCCTGAAAAAATGAATAACCCGAAAAAAGGGCGCACACACACTATCAACATACTGAGATAATCGTAAATGACGTTGCCCCTGCACCGTCACCAAGCTGAACCTCGTCGCCGTTCCGTAACCCCAATAAACGGCGGCCCAACGGAGAACCGGGCGTAATGACCACAATTTCCCCGGCGTCATCGGCTATTTTCATACCTCCCGCCTGGGGACCAAGAAAAAAACGACGCACGCTCCCCTCCCCGCTCTCCAGCGTCACCAGGGCCGTCAACCGGATCGGAGTATCGTCATCGAAATCGGACAGCGTCAGAGTCCGATATATTTCGAGCGCAACCCGGATTTCCTGAGCGCGATTGGCCTGCCCCTGGGCAATGTAGGAGGCCTCCAGCGCGGTGGTATCGTACTTGTTGTCCGGGAGACACTCCTCGTGAGTCGCCGCCTCATGAGCCGTCCGCGCTGCTGCGGCAAACAGCGCCCGGTCGGCGGAAAGCGCCGCGATTATTTCCTGAAGCACTCGTTTTTTAGACATCTGAAAAAACTCTTTCGGAACGTTTAGTTGTATTGTACAAAGCGTATGGTATACTCGTCAAAAATTATTTCATCAGTCGAAAATTGCATCACACTACTGCGCACTGCGCAGAAAACTGCACGAAAAGGAGAGTGTACATGAAAAAGTTGATAGTAGCCGTACTTGCGGTAACCGCATTTGCCGGATCGGTTTTTGCGGCCGACGTGATTGAGATGAAAAAGGGCGTTTCCTTCAAGCACAAGGCCCATATCGAGTCTGTCAAGGAGTGTACGAAATGTCATGCAACCGCTGCCGGCGGCAAAATTGATGGTTTCGGCAAGGACATGGCTCATAAGAAATGCAGGGAATGCCACACCGAAATGAAGAAAGGGCCCACCAGTTGCAAAGGGTGCCACACTAAGTAATATCAGTTTGTGCGGAGGCGGTTACCCGCCTCCGCACAACAAAATACCGAACATCGTCTCGCTTCTTACTTCGCCATCCGCTTCAGAATCTGCTCCAGCCTGCCCAATTCTTCGCCGTAACCGGCCCAGTTTCCCTGACGCTGCAATGTAATCGCCTTCTCATAAACGGTCATCGCTTCCTTTGCCAGTGCCGCAGGATTTGCCTTCATGTCCGCAGGGGCGGCCGCGACCGGGCCGACCGGAGCCTTTTTCCCGCCAAAGAGCCGCTGCAGGGCAAGCTCCAGATTTTCCTCCATGACTACCTCATCTCCGAACGCGACAATCACCCTCTTCAGTTCGGGCAGGCCGTCCTTATCAGCGGCAAGAAAGAGCGGTTGAACATAGAGCAGCGACTTTTCGATCGGGATCACAAGCATGCTCCCTCGGATAACTTCCGAGCCTCGCTGATTCCAGAGGGTCAACTGCTGAGAGATGAAAGAATCCTGATTGATGCGGGCGTCGATCTGCTTCGGGCCATAGATCAGACGGTCGCGCGGGAAGGTGTAGGCGCGGATTTTCCCGTAATTCGCCCCATCACACCGCGCCGTGAGCCAGGCCGCAAGGTTGTCCCGCTTGGAGGGAGTAAACGGCAGCAGCAGAATGTATTCCTCCACCTTTTCTCCCGGCAGTTTCATGATGGTAAAGTACGGCTCCATCGGTTTTTCGCCCAGTACCGGAACCTGCCAAAGATTTTCCTTGTTATAAAAAACTTTCGGATCAGTCATATGGTAGGCGGCAAACATGGCCGCCTGCAGCTGCAGGAACTGGTGCGGATAGCGGACATGCCTGCGCAGATCCTCCGGCATGGCGGTCAACGGTTTAAAGAGCCCCGGAAACATCCGGGCATAGACCTTGGCCAGAATGTCGTTCGGATCGCTGATATAGAAGCTGAGTGTGCCGTCGTAGGCATCGATAACCGCCTTGACCGAATTCCGCATATAGTTGACGCCGCCCTGAAGCGGTTTTGAATAGGGGAGCCGATCCGAACAGGTGTAGGCATCGATGATCCAGGAGAGTCGGCCGTTTTCTGTGACGACCATGTATGGATCGTTGTCAAAACGAAGAAACGGGGCCACCGCCCTGACCCGTTCGTTGATGTTACGCTTATAAAGAATGCGACTCTCAGCGGTAATATCGGATGACAACAGTATTTTTTCCGTACCGAACGTAACGGCAAACAGCGCCTTTTTAAGGAGCGAATCAATCGGCACCCCCCCTTTGCCGGTATAGGTCGTATTGATATTGCCGGTTGCAGTGGGATAGCTGAATTCCGGCACTTTTGTTTTGACCACCACGTAATTGTTGGAGAGTTCTCCATAATAGATTTCCGGGCGGGACACCTTGATGTCCGCCAGGCTGACCGGTGGAATATCCTTGACGAAAAACTCGGGCAATCCTTCCTTGCTGATCCGGCTGACCGGACCGAAGGTAATGCCGTTGCCGTGAGTGAATATGAGGCGCTCGTTGATCCAGTTTTTGCTCGGCAAATCGGCGTAGGAAAGCTCACGCGGCGACAGCATCACCTGGGTATACTGGCCGTTTACCTTGTAGCGGTCGTTATCCACATCGAAAAATTTATAGTAGGTCCTGATCTGCTGCAGCTGGCTGTACGTTTTGAGCAGCGGCGCATGATCCCAGAGCCGGATATTTTTGATGGTGGCATCATTAGTGGCGATATCCACAGCCGACAGTTTCGTATCAACATCGAAGGGAATGGTTTCGATCTTGTCCAGATCGTAACCGAAGCGGGTGAATTTGAGGTTATTCTCAATATAAGGCATCTCCAGAGCCAACTCGTTCGGCGCAACCTTGAATTTCTGCAATAACCCCGGATAGACCCGGAAGCCGACAATGTACAGTGCAGCAACGATAAGCGGCGGCACAAGCGCCATGCGCCAGACGCCTTTCCAGATGCCGACGGCGAGCAGAACTCCCGAGAGCGGCGTCAGAACAGTCAGAAGCTGGCAGGTCAGCAGCCGCGCGTGTATATCCGCATATCCGGCCCCGTAAAAAGTACCGTTATTGGACAACAGCAGCCTGAAACCGTCCAGATAGTAACCCGCGGCAACCGTAAGCGAGAAAAACCCGGCCAGCACCGCCAGATGCCGGCGCACCTTGCCATCAATCGAGGCTCCCCGTTCGCTCAGAACAATACCGCCACGGACAAAATAGACCGCAGCGGAAACGAGCGCCGCGACCAGCAATGTAAAAGCAACAAAACTTTTGAGAAGCTCCATGAAGGGAAGAGAGAAGAGGTAAAAACCGATATCCTTGCCAATGACCGGTTCAACCGTCCCGACAGCCACCCGGTTCGTAAAAAGCAGCATTTCCTCCCATTGTCCGGCGCCCCAGTTGCCTGCATACAGCGCCATCAGGAAACCGGCCAGTACGCTTGCCGGCTTGGCAAGACGCGCCACATCTTCCCTGTTTACCCGGATTTTGTCTCCCACAAGGAAGGTACCGAACAGGGAAAAGCGTGCCTTGTTGGCGAAATACAGATTACCCTGCACAACCAGGAATAACAGCCCGCCAAACAGCAGTCCCGCCCATGTTTTGGCATACAGTGTTGTCGTAAAGACTGATGTAAAACCGGTCTCAACAAAAAAAAGCCACTCCGCATAGAAGCTGAAAATGTTTGACAGAAACGGAAAAACCACCGCTGCTGCAATCAGGATGAGAATGAACTTGCTTTTTAACACACCTGTCTCCTCGTCAAAGCCGATTTCGTGTAAACGAGACTATAGCCCTGTTGCCGGCTATTGCAAGCTTTTCCCTGAACATGGCGGCTGAAGATGCCGCCGGTGAGGGGAAAACCGGCCAAACAGACCTTACTCCGGATTTTTTTTGTGGCCGCGGCTTCGACCACATCTGGTTGAAAAAAACAGGGGATAATGCGAACAGCGGGCGAACCGCGGGAAATCAGGGGGGATATAACGACATGCAGCCACCGGAGTATACCTCCTGTGGCAAGACCGTCAGACCGGATTCGTGCGTCCCCGAATAGTCAGGGAGTACGCAGAACGCAAATCTTAACAAACGTTATTCGTTAATCTCCGGACTCCAAATACACGCTTACCATAAAATGTTCCGCGCCCGATTCAAACATGAGTGTCAGCGTATCCGGAATCGACCCCACGCTCATTACGTATTCCTCACCAGATATCACGGAAGGTGTTGAAAGCCGTACTTCGTGGCCATTCTTCACAAAGTGATGCTTGAAGGAACCACCGATCATATTCGCAATTTCTCCGAGCGCATCACGAACATCATCATCGCACTCGGTAATTTCCATGCCGAGCATTTGTGACGCCAGATCTATTGCAAGCTTTTTCGGGGTGCTGATGCAGATCATCCCGTTATAACTTCCGGCAAAACCGACCATGGCGGTGACGCAATCCCTGAATTTTGTTTCCGTGGCGGTCAGGTGGGACGGAGAGACCTCAGCGCCAATCATGGTAGTGAAGATTTCCCGGACATCACCGTCGAGATGTCCGATAAGCTGTTCTTCTGTCGTATCAAGTTGTGCAAGTATTTCCGTACTAATCATGCTTTCCTCCTCATCGCCTAACAAAAGCGGTCTGAATAAATCATCATGGCGTTATACCGCCTGTCTGGGTTGCCGCCAGACATTCTCCCAAAATATCGACAAGCTTCGGCAAATCCGGTTTCGTCAGGACACCGTTAATGGAAAGTTTTTCCCATTTTTTGATGTTGTCATCCGATGCGAGGGAACTGAATACGTAGACCGGCAACGTGGCCAGCGCTCCTTTTTCCCTGATAAGCGTCACCAGATGCAGACCATCCATTTTCGGCATTTCGACATCCGTAATTACCGCATCGATGTCGAACCGGCCGGTGGAGAGGGCATTTTCGATATAATGCCATGCTTCTTCACCGTTAGTCGCCTCTTGCACGGTATAACCGGCTCCGCGGAGAGAAAGGCATATCTGCAAACGGATAAAGGAAGAGTCATCGGCAACAAGAATTTTCCTGCCGGCGCCGTCATGGGCAAGGAGATCTTGGGCGTCAATCGCTTTAACCGCGCCTTCGTGGTACATTTCCGCAATAATCCGCTCGAAATCCAGAATCAGGATAATGCGATCATCCATCTTCACAAGACCGGTAATATAGGAACCACAGGCAACCGAATGGGGAGCCTCGATCTGCTCCCACGACAAACGATAGATGCGGGAGACCGAATTGACCAGCACCCCGATCACAACTCTGTTAAATTCAAGCACTACAATCCGGTCAGCCGCTTTTGCAGGGTATTGCCCAAGTATCTGCCCCAGGTCCAGCACGGGCAGGATCTTGTTGCGCAACGTAATCATTCCGGCCACGGACGGATGAGCCGCGACAATGGACCGTAACTTCGGCTTCAGTATGATCTCGCGGACCTTCGCCACGTTAACCCCATAGTACATGGGAGTTTCACCATCATCGATACAGAACTCGACGATTTCAAGCTCGTTGGTCCCGCTCTCCAAAAGAATGCCGTTTTTATCCGCCATATATTCTCCCTCGTCCGACAAGAACACGCGCCTCGGTAGTTATGTACGAAGGATTTCAGACTCTGCCGACGACTAGCTGACCAATCTATAGCAATTCATTACATATTGAAATGTACGAATCCTGACAATTTATGATAATTTCTGACAATTCGCGCCCCAGAGAAGGATTTTCATATAATGAAAAGGCTCCGGATGGCCAGTTTCAGTTCTCGACTTCACCAAGAAACGCATATCCGAGATTATGGCGAGCACGCACCGGAAGTTCATAGTCTGCGTCACAGCGGCGAACCTTCGACCGCAACCGGCTGACCAAAGCTTCGAGGCGCTTATCGGCGTAGTGATCATCCGACTGGTCCAGAGCCGTAAAAAGATCCTTACGCGACACGTTTTCACCCGGAGTTTCAAGCAGTTTGCGTACAACGATGCACTCCTGGGCGGTCAATGGGATCTTGGTTCCCTTGGGGGTACACAACCTGGAAATTCGGGGATTGAAACACCACGCCGAACTTTGTGTTCCGAACATCCGACGGGACAGGCTCTGCAATGCGGCATTGAGCTCACGCAGATCAACCGGCTTTACAAAATAGAGATCAGCGCCGGCTCCATAGCTCTGTACACGATCATCGACTCTCCCCCGCGCGGTCACAATCACGATACCGCAATCATTTGACCTCCGCAGGCGCCTGACGATCTCAATGCCGTCTTCTCCGGACAGACCAACTTCCAGAATGACCACATCTGCCGGCGCTTCGAGCAACGCGGCATCAAGGGAGAAAACGTCTCCGACACCCCGGACGTTATGCCTGAAATGCTGTAACCCGGCGACGAAAAAAGATCTCTGTAACTCGTCGTCTTCTACAACAACGATTCGCAGCGGACGTGATGTAACAGGTACGGGGTCAATCATACGGTTACTTACCAAAGGGTGTTACCCCCGATCCTTTCCGTGGGACTGATTGAGTTGAGGCAGAACATTTATCCCGCTTGTATGCGTATCATACAGCAATTCATACCGTATTAAAAGGCACAAATTGTGGCAATTTCTGATATTTCCTGACAATTAATCCTTCGGAATTGACAGGGGGACGACGGAAGGCGGTGGAAGCGTAACGCCGGCACCGCCATGCTTTGGACAATACTCCACCGGTTGACTCCCGGCGATGTAAAATTCATCCTTTTTCTTCGGACAGTCGGGAGTTGCCAGAAATCCGGTCTCCGGATCGATGGAAACCAGGAGCACCGTATCCGGCCTGGAGAAATCCGTAACCGGCTTCGACGCAACAGCCTTACGCATAAACCGCTCCCAGATAGGGGCGGCAACGGCTCCGCCGGTAAAACCTTTGCCCCCAGGGCGCGGTTTGTCATACCCCACCCATACGCCGGTAATGATCTGAGGCGTAAAACCGACGAACCATGCATCCCGATAATCATCGGTCGTTCCGGTCTTGCCGGCGGACGGATACGTCATGCTGAATTTTTTGAGCCCCTTGGCGGTGCCATAGGTCATAACATCTTTCATCATCTCTGTCGTGACAAAAGCTGTCGCAGGAGCAAGGACCGGAGCAACTACCGGGGGGTTCTCCGTCCAGGTACGGCGGGCGCGATCATAAATACGAATAATGGTTCGGGCTTCGGACCGCGCACCTCCACTGACCAGCGGGGTATACGCCTGCACCAGCTCACTTAAAGATACTTCAGCTGTTCCCAGGGCCAGTGAGAGACCACTGTCAGCCGGTAACGGCATTCCCATTTTTCCGGCAAAATCGACAAAATACGGGACACCGATGGTGTCCAGCAATTTTACCGCGATGACATTATTGGAATAGGCAAGGGCCTGCCTGAGGCTTAATTCTCCGTAGAGTTCCCGGCCATAGTTCAACGGTTTCCATACTTCACCATTTCCACGGTTGTAGGCGACCGGCGTATCGTCCAGCAGACTCCCGGCAGTAAAGCCCTTTTCCAGTGCCGCAGCATAGATCAATGGTTTGATGGCCGAACCGGGCTGACGTTTGGCGAAAAAAGCACGGTTATAGGAGGTCACACTGCTGTCGGCACCACCGACAGCGGCCAGGACATCTCCCGTGGCAGCGTCCAGACAAACCAACGCTCCCTGCAAATCGGGAGAGATCCGCCTGACTCCATCATGGAGCGCCTGTTCAGCATGTTTTTGCAGTTTCAGGTCCAGAGCAGCGGTGACTTCCAACCCTCCCTGCTCGGCAATATCAACTCCGTACCGTTCGATCAGCTTGATCCGGATATGAGCCAGATACTGAGATGCCTGTCCCGATTTGACTACCGCTGGGGGATGGGCCCGCAACGCCTCCCGTTGCCGGGGGGTAATCATGTTCAGATCCACCATCCGCTTGAGCACCATATCCCGCCGCCCCGTAACGTATGCCGGTTTCCCGAGCGGATTGTAGCGCGACGGATTTTTCTGCACCCCGGCCAACATGGCGCACTCGGCGTCGGTCAGCTCCTCGGGGTTTTTATCAAAATAGAGGCGTGCAGCCTGGACGATCCCCCATGCACCGTTGCCGTAATAGATCTCGTTGAAATACATCTCCAGAATCTGTTTTTTGCTGTATTTTTCTTCAAAGTCCATGGCCATGCGGGCTTCCTCGAACTTCCGCTCGATGGTTTTTGCTCCCGTCAGATACCTGTTTTTGATCAGCTGCTGAGTAATGGTAGATCCCCCCTCGGCCAGCCTCCGCTTGACCACATCCTTCACCAGCGCACGTGCAATCCCGCGAAAGTCGATGCCGCCATGTTCATAAAAGCGGGAATCCTCCACCGCTACCACGGCATTTTGCAGAAACGGAGGGATACGGTCAATGGGAACCCAGTATCTTTTTTCCGGAAGGATCCGGCCGACAAAACGGCTCTGGTTGTCAAAAACCTTGATGGAGGTATATCCGGACGCCAGAAGGGGATAGGTAGCGATATTTTCCTGAGCACCGGCAGATGAAACCAGGACAAAGAGCAGGAAAATGGCCGTTACAAAGGTAATTTTCGTTTTAAATCGAAGAGAAGAACAAAGACAAATCAAGACAGGTTATATCTCCTTTCTGAATTCATTGAAATATATTAAGGCAATACTATCGGGTGTTTAAAGCTGAAAATGGTTCCATCTTCTGACGAGGATCTAAAGCTGACCTGGCCGTTTAAATATTTTTCGCCCAGAAGTTTCATTGAATGAGTACCCAACCCCCTCCCCATCAACCCTTTGGTGCTGAAATGCTTCTGGAAAATCCTCAGTTGAACTTCTGCGGGGATATACGCATCGTTCCAAACGTCCCAGACAATATCTTTGTCACCAACCGTCGTATTAAGACGTACAGTCCCACCTTCCGCAGTCGATTCCAGAGCATTCAACAGCATATTTCCCAATACGCGTGAAATCAGATGAATATCCGTCTGTAGCTTTATATTTTCATTCGGCCAATTCTGCTCCAATTTTCTGTTGTTGGATGCCAAATGGTTACATATTATGAGTTCAACTTCGTTTTTTATATCTGTAATATACACATCCTTCATTGAAAGGAAGTTCGCGTCATCCTTTTGTTTACTCAAAAACCTCTGTAATGAAACTTCAGAGCAGAGACGTTTTGATGCATTCATAATTCGTAATACCAGATCATCGTCTGGCATTCTCATGGCTAATAATTCACTATTTCCCGCAAGCACAGTAAGAATATTGTTAAAATCATGGAAGAAAATATTTTCAAGTGAAGCTAAGGAGTGTTGATGTGTAATATCTTGAGCAAAAATAAGAATCCATCTTCTACCATCCACCTCTAAAGGGCGCGCCTGGATTGACAAATACTTATCACGTTTTTCCCCATTCCTGTCGGCGGTGAGAGCGCACGTTTGTTCCGATGGTTTATTCTCATTAATTGCGGACATCATGGCAATCGCTGCACCACAGGTTGTGCAATGCGGCGTTGTTCCACAACCACTTGGCAGTTCTGAAGCGTGAATACATTGCAGAGTTTCACCCAACCTGAGCCCCAATACGGTCGAAGCGTCACTGATGCCTAATGTGTGAAGAAAGGTTTCGTTGAGTCCAACAATCTGGCGGTTTTCGTTGAGTACAATTAAAAGACCACAAGTAGCTTCCAGCAACTTACTCATTATTGGACTATTACTGATACTTTCAATTTGACTGGCAAAAATGCGTCGATCCGTTTTTTCTGCAGGTGCAAAGTAGGTTTCCATACGGTCTCCAATTACAAAAAAGGTTTACGACCATCACCCATCAAAATTGCAACGAGATAGTTATTCAGAAGCAACAGGCCTGCAATTTTCACATGTGTATTTATTCGTGAGCATATTCCTAGTGCTATAACACAAATTTTGTATACGTCAATGCTGTTACGTGTGACATGTCGTCAGGTGTGAGTTTGAAGGCTGAGAACGGGGATCAGCCGGCACTGTTCAGCTGCTCAAGCTCGCTCATAATAGACCTTTCAATATCTGTGGCCCTTACAAACAAGTTCGTAAACGGCAGATACCTGAAACCGCCTTTAAGAGAATTCTCTATGACGCTGGTGCCGGCACTGATTTTCTCTTTGACGACTTCCGTTGAAGCCCCAATGGTAATCTGCGTATTTTCGTGCATCATATGTTTGACATTGATCTTGGCGTTCCTGTTCGGATATTCCTTGTTCCGGATCGCCACTATCCGGTCGGACAGCGCCTCAATCTCCTCCTTTAGTTTAGTTCTCTCCGAAAGCAGTACGGAACAATCATATAGCCACTGAACCTTTTCCATCTCTGCCATAATACCGTTGATTTCATTGAGATCAAAATAGCTGTTACCGGCATTGAGAATAGTGGGAGTTGATGACGATTTGGAACCGATCGTTTTACTTTCGATGCCGCCGAGCGCGATGCAGATGCCACCCATTATCGCCCCCTTGTCGACGACAACCTTCCCGAGGGCTTTAATGGAGCAGTTGTGAATTTCGACTGCCACAACGACATCTCCGGCACACTCAATCGTAACATCATGCAGGTAGTTTGCGTAGATATTGCCACCAGCTATGATACAACCTTTGTTGCGGCCATCCATCCCGCAGAAGGTGACGTTGCCGTCAGTGTTGATATTACAGGCTCCAATGTTGCCAAAAACTTTAACCCCCTTGGTTGCCTTGACATCAAAGTGGTCCCGGATTTCGCCCCGGACATCAACCACTCCCTTGAAGTCAATTATGCCGACCCTGAAATTTACGTTTCCATGTACTATATATTCGTCTTCCACTGAGATTTCAAATGGCGTCTGCACAAACCGACCTGTAATGGAAGCTATGAGCCGACCTCCATCCACCCGGCGAACGTTTCTTCCGATCTTTACCCTCATTGGTTTGCCCGGAACAGGGGGAATGGACCTGCCCAGGATGTTCCTGCCAGGTGTGCCTTCTTCGGCGGGGAAAACTATACCGATCTCGTCGTCTTTATTGACGTTGATGAATGTCTGTACTCGGTACATGTTCACGGTACCGTCTTCGTTCTTTAGATCAGCGTCGTCGGCCCTGGCTTTTATCTCCATACGCTCATCCGCGCCGTGGATGGGTAGGGTTCCGGACGCCACCAACACATCTACCAGCTGTTTTCCCGCTGCGGCACTAATCGCGAACCGTTCCAACGCAGTAAGGTCGATCCCTTCGTAGACATTGTACTGTCTCAGGTATGTTTCAAACTCCCCGCGGGTCATCATTGACCCTTTGTCAGTGGGGATATAGCTACAGTGGCATTTCATTTGATCCGGAGAAATGCGGATGTAGAGGTTGTAACCAAGTTTTCTGATTTCATTACCGGTTACTGACAAGTGGGATGTACCTGACACTAAATTTGTCCTTTCAGGTGGGGTTGCGTAACTCTCCGCGAAGGAAATCTTCTCGTACATCGAGAGAAATAAGTGCATCTGCAACTTGAATGCTGCATGTATACAAGGAAGGGGTATAATCCACAACAAAAATGGTATGTGACATTCGGGATTATGATTCCGATTTGATTACCAATTCGCAGATAATATTAATTCCGGCGTTTCTGAGGGCATCACCTGACCGGACCGACAGTTCAAGATCAGTGACATTACGATAGCAGCATCGTCGCGGTAAAGCTTCTTATTTCTTGACCGCGCCACAATGTTGTGTAAACCTGTCACGAGTTCCCTGATTACAGCGCAGCGAAGGTCGCCTGATTACGTTGTTGCCTTACCATCTGATAAAGCACCGCTTGTTTGAGGTAAAATAATGGACTTAAATTCAAATCCGCATACATTATCAGCCGGCGCTTTTAAGTCCAGGTTGCTTACCGGTGTTATCCTCATCAATGTTTTTGTTGTTGGCCTCTCCTGCTATTTTTTGCTTCAAAGTAAACGGCAATATATAAAAAAAGTTGAGACTCAGACTCAAAACCTCGTAATTGCCCTCGAACAGACAATTTCCGGCATCATAGAAAAAACAGATCTTACTCTTCTTGCTATTGCTGACGAAGCGGAAAAAGAATTAATAAACGGTCAAATTAACTGGAAAACCCTTTGCGAATTTGAAGACCGCCACCATTCGCGTGTTCCCGAAATCGCCAACTTTCAGATTATTCAAGCAAATGGCGATATGATTTCACTTGTAAACGGGGAGATAAAAAAACTTACCAATATTGCAGATAGACAGCATTTCATTACACTCAAACAAGAACCATCGGTCGGCCTCGTATTCTCCGAACCCATTTGGGGTCGTGTAAATAAAAAGTGGATTCTGATTGCCGGGCGCAGAATTAACAATACGGACGGGACCTTTGCCGGAATTGTCCAGGCAACGTTTCCAATAGATTATCTGGTTAAAATCTTTTCTTCGTATGAGCTTGGTAAATTAGGCGCCATTACGCTGAGAAGCATGGAATTAAACGTTATCGCCCGGCATCCGGTAGATCAAAACGGCACTAGCACTATCGGGTCAAAAGTTGTCTCCAAACAGTGGCTCAGCCTTATCAAGAATGGGCAATTGTCTGGCACCTATCGCAATCCGGGAAGTGTCGATCCTGTCAGTCGTATCTTTTCTTTTCGCAAACTCAGCCGCTATCCGTTCTATGTTAATGCCGGATTAGCCTCTAAAGATTACCTGACTGATTGGTACCGTGACGCCGGCTTGACAGCGTCATTTTGTTTACTGTTTACATTAGGTACCCTCTTTTCAGCATGGGTTATGTTGCAAAAGTGGAAGATAGCGTGCCAATCCGAACTGGCACTCAAAAACCACAATGAACAGTTGGAAGCTCAAGTATTGAGTCGCACGAGCGAACTTAATATGGCTAATGATCAATTACGGCATGAATTGGTTTTGCGCGAAAAGATAGAAACTGACCTGCATGAAAAGGCTTTGCTGTTAGAGGAAGAAATGGCTGAGCACCAGAGGATGAATGAAGCTCTCCAGGAAAAAACCATTGAGCTTGAAGGTCAGATAGAGGAACGTGAATCTGTCCAGCAAAACCTGGAAGAGCAGACTACGGCACTTGAGGAAGAAATAACGGAGCGCTTAAGGATTGAAGAAGAGCATTTGCAGCTTGAAGAACAACTACGTCAGTCACAGAAAATGGAAGCAATTGGACTTCTGGCTGGTGGAGTCGCACATGATTTTAATAACATTCTTTCGGTAATAATGGGGTACGGTGAACTTCTGACAAATCAGCTTCCGGAAGGTAAATTGCAGGACAACGCGGGGCAGATTTTGAAGGCGACCGAGCGCGCTGCTGAGCTCACGAAAGGACTTCTGGCATTCAGCAGAAAGCAAAATTTCTATCTGGAACGAACCAATATCAATCAACTGGTGGCTGATAATTGTAAATTTCTGAAACGGGTGATTGGCGAAGATATAGAACTGACAACATCATTCCCCACCTCCCAGTTGGTAGTGTCCGTAGACCGGACTCAAATCCAGCAGGTCCTCATGAACCTGGCGACAAACGCACGTGACGCCATGTTATCTGGCGGAAAACTGACTGTCAGTATTGTCTTAAAAAATATCGATGAAGATTTTGTTTCACTTCAAGGGTACGGAAATGTAGGGCGTCACGCAGTGATTCGCGTTAGTGATACCGGAACGGGTATGAAAAAGGAAACTGCCGAAAGAATATTCGAGCCATTCTTTACAACAAAAGAAGAAGGAAAAGGAACCGGGCTTGGTCTTTCTATGATACATGGAACGATTGCCCAGCATAATGGCTTTATCACGTGTAACAGTGTTCTTGGGCAAGGAACAACCTTCTCCATATATCTCCCACTATGCGATGGGTTTGAGAGTACAGCCGACGCAGTGAACATGGTTGGCAAAGACCCGCTAAACGGCAGCGAAACAATCCTTTTGGCAGAAGACGATATAATGGTCATGGATATTACAACGCATCATCTTGAGTCCAGAGGTTACAGAGTTCTCCAGGCCCGTAACGGGGTTGAAGCCGTGGAAATATTCAAAAACCGTGGAGATGAGATAGACCTGGTGATACTTGATGCTATCATGCCCAAGATGACCGGCAAACAGGCTTGGGAGTTGATACGCTCCATGCGCCCGGATGTAAAAGCATGCTTTGTCAGTGGATACACCCATGAAGTAATAAGTGGAAAAGTTGCCGTAGACTATAGCGTGCCGTTTTTAAGTAAACCAATCAAGCCCGAAACACTTCTAAGAAAAGTACGAGAGATTTTGGATGGAGAGGTAACAAACCATCATACCTCCTAAGCTATACTGTTGAAATGCTGTGCCAGGGATGTGAGTATACGCTCCATCTCTACTGCACAGAGATCGATGGCAGTTGTACATCGTGATAGTGATGCACCCTGTTCAAAGGCAGTTTCAAGGTTTTGATACAGCGCTTCCAGTTCCACGGCGCCTATGGTACCGGCGCTGCTTTTAAGCGAATGGGCGAGGCGTTCCGCCGAATCGATGTCTCCGGCGGCGAAAGCCTCCCGTATGGCGGGCACCGCATTGGACTTGTTGTCGATAAATGAGCGCAGCAGCCACGTATAGATTTTGTTGTTTCCATCAAGACGTGTCAGGGCACCGGCAACGTCAAGCCCTTCAATAGTTGGTATGTGAACTGACCCGATGCTGATGGTAGTACTTTCTTCCGGCGGTGTCGTGTGTGATTCATGTTTACCCAGGTATAATGCCATAACACGCAGCAGGTTACGAACATCAATCGGCTTGGTAATATTGGCGTTCATTCCGGCTTTTAAAATTTTCTCCCGTTCTTCAAAAAGAGCGTACGCTGTCATGGCAATTATTGGAAGAGAGGAAAACCTTTCATCAGCCCTGATCAGCCTGGTAGCCTCAAAGCCATCCATAACCGGCATCTGAATATCCATCAACACGAGGTCATAGGCACTCTCGCCGGCTAAAACCATATCAACCGCTTCCATTCCGTTGACAGCTACATCTACAATGATGCCGGTGTCTTTGAGAAGTTCGACAGCCAATAGCCGGTTTACCTCAAAATCCTCAACCAGAAGAATGTGGTAGCCGGAGAAGTCGTGGCTCACAGCAGTATCTGTATCCGCTTGAGCAGGTATAATGTCTTCAGCCAGACCGATACTGAACCAGGAGGTGATGCTAAAACTGCTCCCCTGACCCGGTATGCTCTCACACCAGATTTCACCACCCATCAGTTCCACCAGTTGCTTGCAGATTGACAGACCCAGTCCGGTGCCTCCATAACTGCGGGTGGTGCTTTCATCTGCCTGTGTGAAAGGTTGAAAGAGATGGTCTATTTTTTCCGCCGGGATGCCTACGCCGGTGTCACGAATAGTAAAAGAAAGGTGCTGGCGTTCATGTTCCTGGTTCAAAAGCGAGACTTCAAGGACAACTTCACCCCGCTCAGTAAATTTAACAGCATTGTTCAGCAGGTTGAGAATGACCTGACCGAGACGGAAGGGGTCGCCTTTCAGGCACGGTGCGATATCGGAAGCTATCCTGAGCCAGAGTTGCAGCCCCTTGTCCGCAGCTTTCTGCCGTACCATTTCGGCGATGTTGGCAAGTGTGGTTTCCAAGATGAAAGGGATCCGTTCCAATTGCAGATGCCCGGCTTCTATCTTTGAAAAATCAAGGATGTCGTTGATAGTGTTCAGCAGTATTTCGCCTGCGCTGCTTACCTTCCGGACAAAGTCGCGCTGACGGGGCAGCAGTTCCGACTCCAGCAGAAGGGTTGAAAAGCCGATTATGGCGTTCAGAGGTGTACGTATCTCATGGCTCATGTTGGATAGGAACTGGCTCTTTGCAGCATTGGCTTTGATTGATAAAGAATGAGCCTCTTTCAGTTCGCTGTTTTTTTCTTTCAGACTTCGTGAAAATGACTTTATCTCTTCTTCCGCCATTTTTGCTCTGGTTATATCCCAGTTCACACCGATAATGCGTAGTGGTTGACCGGCAGCATCCCGCTGCACTTTACCGGCGGCAGATATGTTGTGAGTGGAATAATCAGGCCAGATCACCCGGAAATCTGTTTCATACTCTTTTTCACCGTTCAATGCCATCCGGACATCCTCGTTAACACGCAAAACATCATCCGGATGCAACAGCGCCGTCCACGCCTCAAATATATTTTCAAAGGTATCAGGTCTGACTCCGTAGAGGAGATACATCTGATCGTCCCAATGCAGTTTGTTGGTAATGAGGTCATATTCCCAAAAAGCGACACCACCGGCTTTGGCAGATAGTGACAGCTGCTCTTTGGCAGCCTCGGCATCCGCTTTCGAGCAGTGCAATTCTTCCTCTGCCAGTTTGCGCTCGGTGATATCGGTAATTATCGCCTGTTTGGAGACAGTACCATCCGCATTGTTGACGAGTGTGTTATGAATCTCGTACCATCTGCCATCTTTCGGACTCTTGGTTTCCCAATGTACGGATTTACCTTCAAAAACCTGCTCATTAACACACCATGAACAGATGGAATCGAGACCATGCAGCGCCTTGAAACAGTATTCTCCGGTTGCATCCCACCCGGTCCGTTCAATCAGATTCCTGTTCATGAATTCTATCCGGTACTCAGTGGAACAGACGTACATAAGGCCATCAAAGGAATCAATTATTGAACGATATTTTTTTTCACTCGTCCGCAGCGCCAACTCGCTCTTTTTTCGTTTGGAGATGTTTCTGCCAATCCCGAAAAGCCTGATTTCTCCGCTAATGGGGTCGGTTACCGGCGACGCATTAGCCGTGTACCAGAGATAGACACCGTCCTTGCGTCGCACACGATATTCCAGCCCGCCATGTTTTTCACCGGATGTCAGAAGCTGTTTTATAAAGTCTGCGCAGCGATCTACGTCATCAGGGTGAACAAAGGGCTCAAATGAGTGGCCGATCACTTCGTTCAGCTCATGTCCAAACTCCTGCTGCCATTGGGGCGAGACATATGAGTACCGACCATCCGGTGTCAAGATAAACAAGACGTCATTGGCATTTTCGATAAACGAGCTGAAACGCAGCTCGCTTCTCATCAATTCTTCAACTCGTTCTGCAATCTGAGCTTCCAGGGTTTCGTTGATCAGCCGGATTTCGTCGTTATTTTTTTGCAGTTGATGTTCCCTGTGCTGTAGTTGGTTCAGCAGCGAATTGAACGCAGCTGCCAGCAGCCCCAGTTCGTCACCCCGCGTTGTGTCCAGACGCAGTCCGCTGTTTGAATCCTGTTTCGCCACCTCCCTGATCTGCCTGGTGAAAACGGCCAGCGGTCTGGTAATCCAGCGCCTGATGACATATAAATAAGCGATCATCAGGATTGCCACCGCCAGCAGGATTGCCCTGATCATGGAATTATCTACGGATCGCGCCTCAACTTTGTAGTCATCAAGTGAAGCGGAGGCGCAGATGATCCAGTTCCATTCCTTAATGTGGCGGATCGCGGCGATCTTTTCGACCGGAGTTCGTTCGCCGGGCCCCGCGCTCATCCAGTGGTAGCGGATGAATCCTGTTTTTTTCCTGAGGATTTCCCTGACAATATCCCGGCCATTATCAGAGTCTCTGAAATCCGAAGCCTGACGCCCCTCCAAGGTAGGATGAATCCGCAATATTCCGGCCTCTTTGCTTTCCTGAGCATCAATAGCAAAGAAATAACCGGAAGGGGCAATTTTTGTAGTGCGGATTTTTTCTTTCAGAAACTTCAAGCTTTCAGAAAAATCAAGCCCGATAAAGAGGACGGCAATGACAGTGCCGTCCGTATCTTGAATCGGCAGGTATTTTGTCATGTAATCTCTGCCGAATAGTGTCGTCTTGCCGACATACTCCGAGCCCTTGAGCAGCCCGTGATACGCAGGGTTCGTCTTCTCCATGACAGTGCCGAGCGCCCGGCTGCCACCTTCCATTTTCAGCGAGGTGGCTATGCGGACAAAGTCCTCGCCGGAGCGTACAAAAATAGTACAGGCTGCCGAAGTCACCTGCGTGAATCTGTCCACGATATCACTGTTCAAATTGAGTGTGGTCGCGCCGCTTCTGAGAATGGGTGTCTGCTTGCCGTGGATGGTCACGGTGTGGGAAGCATCCCGCGTAAATTTGCCGGGAAAAGAGGAGCGGAATACGGAGGTCAGCCGGGAGGCGTTGTCGGCAAGTGAGGCGTGATACGAAGATATGTAATTGGCCAGCAACTCTGCCTGCTGCGAAAGTTCCTGCTCGGCGTGTTGCTCAAATCGGTTATTGATGTCAATCGTCAATAACCTGATGAATACGGCCATGACCAGGACCATCAGCACGGTTTGTACGATTGAAAGTCGAATCCCGAGTGGAAATGTAACCGATGTCGTATTCATGCCCACAACCTGCACAGCACTCCGCCACAGGTTAAATCCGCCATCAATTCTGCAACGACGCTCCTCAGCGGGTTCAGGTCGAGAGGCTTGAAAACCGCCCTATGCGCACGCAGAGAGCGAGTCATGTTGATAAGCATATCCATTTCCGGCATGATTACACCAGTTTTGATAAGATTAAACGTCTTCCCGTACGTTGCTGAGTACCCGTTTTAAAAAAACACTCAGTTTTGTAAAGTCATAGGGTTTCTGTATAAAATGTGCATCTTCACTCAGTAGTACATGGTCGGTAGAGAAGCCTGAAGCATAAATACATTGCAACTGTGGTCTCAGTTCCAGTATTTGCTCCATCATAACTCTGCCGTTCATTTCCGGCATGAGAAAATCAGTCAAAACCAGATCAATCCGTATTGAAGGATCTCTGGCAAGTTCCAGAGCTGCACGTGGAGTTGCGGCTTCATGGACGGTGTAGCCAATTTTCCTCAAAAACAGCGATGTAACATTTCTAACGGCATCCTCATCCTCAACAAGCAATATGGAACAACTACCAGTACATAAGGTATCGGCTGTCTTAGCGGGCTCTGTTTTAGATGCACTAAATCGTGGGATGTAAACCCTGAATTCAGTTCCAAATCCAATATTACTGGAAACATCAATGAAACCGCTGCTCTGACGAATTATGCCGTAAATTGTGGCAAGACCGAGTCCCGTTCCTTTGCCAACTTCCTTTGTAGTAAAAAAAGGTTCAAAAATATGATTAAACATTTTCTCGTCCATTCCGGTTCCTGTGTCACGGAACGTTACCATGACGTAATCGCCCGGGACAGCATCAATGCCGGAACTGCTGTTTATGACATAGGAGGTATTTCTGGTTTCAATGAGTAACGATCCGCCGTCCGGCATTGCATCCCGAGCGTTGGTGGCCAGATTCATAACAACCTGGTCAAGTTGTACCGGATCCATCCGAATATTCCAAATAGTATCACAAGGCGCAAATGAAATAGAGACGTGTTCACCAATGAGACGGGAAAGAGATTTAAGGCTATCAGCTATGATCTTGTTTGCATCCAGTACCTGGGGGGTGACAACCTGTTGTCGTGAGAAAGCCAGCAGCCGATAGGTAATATCTCTGGAATGTTCGGCGGCACGTCGAATCTCGTTCAAATAATGTATTACCTTGTCACTGTCATGAATATCCATTTTGGCAAGCTCCGCATTACCCAGAATTGCCATGAGCTTGTTATTGAAGTCGTGGGCCACACCACCAGCCAGTTGCCCGATTGCTTCCATTTTCTGGGACTGATTGAGCCGGTATTCGAGTGCGACTTTTTCTGATTCTGCTTTTTTCCGGTTGGAAATATCATTAAAGAGGATTCCCACTCTCAGGGTGCCTGCCTCGATAATACGGAAAGCAAATACATCGTAGAACCTTTCCATAGCGACGCTATGGTTCTCAAAACGTTTGGGTTCACCAGTTCGGATTACTTCATCGTAAGTCTCAAACCAGAAATCTTCAAAATCCGGAACAAACTGCCTCATTGTCTTTCCCAAAGCCTGGTGTAGCCCCGTCTGCTTTATAAACGCCGGGTTGATTTCAAGAAAACGGAAGTCAACTGGTTTATCGTTTGAATCATAGATCAAATCGACAACACAGAAACCTTCATCCATCATCTCAAACAGGGTGCGGTACTGATTCTCACTCTTTTGAAGTTGTTCCCCCAGTTTTTGACGGTCGGCGATCCCCTGCTCCAGTCTGGTTACAGATGTAGCCAGCTCTTCGGTTCGCTCAGTTACTTGTTCTTCAAGAGTGTCGTTTGCTTGCCGTAGTGACTGTTCCAACTGTTTACGATCGCCTATGTCGCTAAAGGTAAGCCATAACTCGTCATCGTTTTGCGGGGTAACCTGCAGATTCACCCAGAACGGAGTGCCATCGGACTGTACAAAGCGCAGTTCTAATTTAAAGTCCTCCGATGCTTCAATGGCACTTCTGCTCTGAAGGTAGTAAAAATCAATGTCGTCCCTGAAAATGAATTTTTGAATCTGCTGATTGATGAGAGCACCTCTTTCAACACCAAGCATGGTAACGGCGGTGAGATTGGATCTCCGGATCAGGCCATCATTATTAAGGGTCAGGTAGCCAACAGGCGCAAGATCATAGAGGTCGAAGTAGCTGTCCCGGGTTGCCTCCAAATCAAGTTTTGTAAGACGTAATGCCTCGTTCTGCATCTCCAGTTCTACCTGGTGGATCTGCAACTCATGATATAACCGCTTCACATCCTGGTCGTTCAAGGAATCGGTGGCGACAGCTTGCGCAGCAACTTTTGCCTCAGCTTCCGTCCTAAGTTCGACGGTACTGTTAGTATTTGCCGTATCAATTGACACTACGTGATCTCCCGGATCAGCCCGCAAGCTGCGCTTCCAGTTTCACAATCTTATCCAGTAATTCGTGTTCGACTTTTTTTGCCGCTGTAATGTCGATGCAGGTAATCACCACGCCGTCTATCACCTTGTCCATGGTGCGATATGGCATGATCCGCACCATGAAGCTGCGTCCGTCATAGGTTGGCACTATGTTCTCCACCGAAATAAGCTTCCTCAGCACATCCTGTACATGGTCATAAATATGGGGGTAGTCCAGATCCGAGACTATGTCCGTCAATGGCCTCCCCACATCGCCGGGTATCAGCTTGAACAGCCTGTTGGCGCCGGTGGTATACCGCCGCACCTGCAGGTGATTATCCAGAAAAACGGTGACAATCTCGGTGCTGTTCAACAGGTTCTCCATATCGTTATTGGCCCGCATGTACTCTTCCAGCCTGGTGGACTGTTCAGCGTTTACGGACTGCAGTTCCTCATTCATGGACTGCATCTCTTCCTTCGAGGTTGTCAGTTCTTCGTTGGTTGACTGCAACTCTTCATTGGTAGACTGCAGTTCTTCATTTGTGGATTTCAGTTCCTCGTGGGTGGTCTGCATTTCCTCGCGGGTCGTACGCAACTCTTCATGCGATTTCAGCAGTTGCTGCTCGTACTCTTCAATCTGTTTGCTATCGGGCTGCGTTCCGGTCTTTCTGCGACGTGCCTTTGGCAGGAGAGACACCTCCTTGAAGGCAATCATCACCATGCCACGTAACGCTTCAGGTGATTCAATTCTTATGAGCAGCATGTCAACAGTCTGTGTGTAGTTGTGTTCGTCTGCGAGAGTCCCTCGCACCGTGACCGGTTCACTCTGCTGCAACACTTTACTGAAGGCACTCCCCAGTTCATAGCGCAGCCCTTCCCGAATCATGGCAAAGATGTTCAAATTGGCTTTGCCTGTCGCAGGTTCAAGGTACTTGCCTGTTTTTCCGCTGATGTAGACAACATCCCCCTGGTCCGTAGTCAATACCGTCGGCGCCGAGCAATACTGCAGGATGAGATTGTCAGCCAGTAGTTGAATGTTGTCGACCGTTTTACGCATAAGGGACTCCTGTGGCAAAGAAGCTATTGAGTTGGATATGAAGGAGGATGGAAACGTAATCGAGTCGGCCCGTAGTTTCAGATTATTGCGCCAGAAGAGTTTTGACCGGTTATGTACGGCTGAAAAAAGTTCTATCTGGGAACCAATGGTCTCGGCACTCCCCAGAAAGAGCAGGCCACCCGGTTTAAGGCTGTAGTGGAACAGCGGCATCAGTTTTTTTTGCAGTTCTGTGGATAGGTAGATCAGAAGGTTGCGACAGATCAGTATATCCAGCTTGGTAAAAGGTGGATCCATGACCACGTTCTGTTGGGCAAAGGTGACCATTTCACGGATCTCTTTGCGTATCAGATATTTGTTGTCTTCCTTGATAAAAAAGCGCCGGAGCCGTTCTGGTGATACATCCGCTTCGATAGCGGCGGCATAGAGTCCTCTCCGCGCCTTCTCAACGGCATCGGCATCAAGATCGGTGGCAAAAATTTGAAGAGTGTAGCCATCCGGCAGCTTGAGTTGATCCAGGCCTTCCCTGAACGATATGGCCAAAGAATAGGCCTCTTCACCTGTCGAACAGCCGCATGACCAGGCTCGCAAAGCCCCTCCTTCGGGATATGCCGCCAGGATTTTCGGCAGGGCTTCGTACTTCAGTTCTTCCCACATGACGGGATCCCGGAAGAAACTGGTTACGCCGATCAGCAACTCCTTGAAGAGCAGATCTACTTCGTGGCTGTTATGCTGAAGGAACTTGGCATAATTGGTGATGGAATCGATTTTGTGGATCGACATGCGCCGCTCGATGCGGCGATAGAGTGAGTTGGGTTTGTAGAGTGAAAAGTCGTGCCTGGTTTTGGCCTTGAGCAGGGTGGTTATCTTTTCAAAACTGCTCTGTTCCTTTTCTCTCAGATCCTGTTCGTTTTTCCAGCGTGGCGTGGCACAGCCAAGAAAATCAATAATCCGTGCCGGTAGTTCCTCTGCCGGGGCAATGATGTCAACCAGGCCTGCATCAATGGCACTTTTTGGCATACTGCCGAACTTGGCCGATGATGGTTCCTGCGCCAGTGTCAGACCGCCCTGCTCTTTGATGGCGCATAATCCCTTGCTGCCATCAGACCCCATACCTGACAGGATAACGCCGATGCTCAGTTCGGCAGCATCCTCTGCTAATGAGTGAAAAAAGGAATCTATCGGCAATCGCAGTCCATGTTTTGTTTCGGTTTCAGGATTCTGCAAACTGAGAGCCCGCTTGCTGATCGACATGTCTTTATTGGGGGGGATGACATAGACGTGGTCAGGCTGAACCCTGGTTGTTTTATCAACCTGGGAAACCTTCATTGTTGTGGATCGTTGGAGAAGTTCGGGCAGGTTGCCGACGTGAGTGGGCGACAGGTGCTGAATGACGACAAAAGCCATGCCGCACTCTGCGGGTACATGGCGCAGGAACAGTTCCAGTGCTTCCAGACCGCCGGCCGAGGTGCCTATGCCGACTATGGGAAACATTGGGCGACTCGGGGGGGGGGGTGACCTGCTGAGTTTGTTTTTTCATGGCAAGTCACCTCGATGAAATAATGCAGTATATTAGAGAGTTAACGAAACTCCAACTTTTATAGCGCCTCCCGGAAAACCAGGAAGAAATGACTGCTTGGACATTGGAGGCCTCCATCGTAAAAAGGTTGGCAAATCTTAGCCAATATCGATGGAATCTTCAATATAAATATGCCAAATTCAAATACCGCAATCCGGGCTCAAAATGCCGTCCGGATCAGGAAATCTGAACTTACAACCCCTGTACGGTTAGTTTTCCAATAATATTTCAGGCTTCATGCCGGTAATAAAATTTCCCCAGTGAATACCGTTTATGTAGAGGGGTATTGCCAAGTCGTTCATAATTTCACCTGTATTTCTCATGTAGGTCTGTAGCAGGAACGGCATGGTGTTTTGTGCACGCCGGATTTCCGTATCATTATTCCAGTATTTGATCTTTTCTCGGCTGTTGATTAGATCGATATCATAGTTTCCGGTGAGTGGTTTCTGGTTGCTGCTATGATGTGTGCTGAGGTAGCCATTGACATCAACGAGAAGGGAGTATGCTGATCCCTTCAGAGACTCCCTTTGCGCGTCAAACAATGGCTGTAGCTCACGATCGAAGAGAGCATTGTAGGAAACGGTATATTTGGGGGGGTTGGTGTTGGGTACCGGTTTATAATCCCTGTCCATTACGTTGACGCCTTTGGCATGGAGTTCAATCAGTTTGTTCTGGTACACATTCCCGAGTTGCAGTGCCCAGTTGATTACATCTTCAATCTTCCCTTTTCCTGTCTTGATTCGCGACGTCCGCTCAAGCATCTGTTCCGTGATGGAGCTCAAATCTTTTGTCGATATGCTGGCTTCCTTCAAAAGACCGAGGGTGCCGATGCTCAAGCTATGTATGTCACCTATCTGGCGATTGATCTCATCGTTGGTTTCTGAGATTTCTTCCGTTGCAGCAGCGATCCGTCCCAACTGTGAGTTGTTACTCTCCGAATCTTTCACCAGAATGCCGAAGTGTTGGGATGTTTTATCAACGACCTTGACAGCGGCCTTTTCATCACATACCGCCGAAACAATAAGAGCACCGGCTTCCTTCATTTTTCCATCCAGCTCATTGTCAGTCATTACAGTAAACGCATGAATCAGCGAGTCGAAGTCATCTTTTGACTGAGACGGTTCCATATCAAGCCCCTTTTCTACTCATTGCCGACCTTCATGTTTTTACCAGGAGGCAGCCATTTCTCCAAAATTTCAGCCAGGGCTTTTTTATTAAGCGGTTTTGCCAGGTAGTCATCCATTCCATACTCAAGGCACTTCTCGCGATCCCCCTCCAGGACATTTGCCGTTACCGCAATGATCAGTACGTTGTGATTGATAACGGTTGATGTTACATCCCTGATCACTGCGGTTGCCTCATAGCCGTTCATTTCCGGCATCATGCAATCCATCAGTACGAGATCATAATCACATATTTCCAATGCCCGCACCGCTTTCAGTCCATCGTCGACGACATCAGCCGTGTAGCCGATATTTTTCAGCAGATTACACATGATTTTCTGATTTATGGCATTGTCTTCCGCCAGGAGAATCCGGGTCTCCGGAGCGTTCACTACCGCTTCTGGCTGGTCGGTATTAGTCCCCTCCGACGATGAAACTGCCGCACTGTTTTGTATTTTTGAATCCCCACCCGGTTCCAGTCCGGCAAGCTCCAATCGGGCCGTAAACCAGAAGGTCGAACCTTTTCCGACTTCGCTCGACACACCGATCTCTCCCCCCAGGAGCTCCGACAGTTCCCTGGATAGTGCCAACCCTAAACCGGTGCCTCCATGGGCGCGTGTGGATGAACTATCAGCCTGGGAAAATGCGGAAAAAACGTCCTTCAGTTGGGATTCTTCAATACCGATTCCGGTATCATGGATATCGAATCGTATAATTGCAGTGCCATGTTCCACCGCCGGGCATGTTACCGATATGACAACGGCGCCTTTTGTGGTGAACTTTATGGCATTGTCCACCAGGTTGGCAATTATCTGTTGCAATTTACCGGCATCCCCGTTCAAGTGGCAGGGGACAGAGGGGGCTATGCGGCAGGTCAGTCCAAGCCCGGCTTCCGTGGCCCGGGGGACAAGCTTGCCGGTCATTTCATGCAGGATACTCCGGAGGTTGAAATCCTCACTTTCAATAGCCAGCTTGTTTACCCTGACCAACGTGAAGTCAAGGATGTCTCTGATTATCCCGAGGAGGTTATTACCACACTGGTTGGCTATTTGCACGTATTCACGCAGTTCACCGGTCAGATCACAGTCAAGCAGCAGGTCAGTCATGCCGATCACCCCGTTAAGCGGGGTACGCATCTCGTGGCTCATTACCGCCAAAAACTCGTCTTTGGCACGGTTTGCTATTTCAGCTTTTTCTTTGGACTTGATGAGGGATGATTCCAGTTCCTTTTGCTTGTTGATGTTTTCTTTGATGCTGACATAATGAGTTATGATCCCCTCTTCATCGCGAATCGGTGAAACTCTGGCGTGTTCGAAGTTGATATCGCCATTTTTGCTTCTGTTAATGAACTCCCCTTCCCATATTTTCCCACTCTTCAGAGTTGCCCAGAGTTCATGGAACGTTTCCGGCGGAGTTAAGCCCGAATGGAGCATTCTCGGATTCTGACCAATGGCTTCTTTTGCAGAATAGCCGGTTAGTTCGACAAAAAACGGGTTAACGAATTCTATCGTGCCATCCGTATCGGTAATAACAACGGTAACGGGACTTTGCTCGATGACACGGGAAAGCATACTCAATTGCCTTTCGGCAACCTTGCGCCAGGAAATGTCTTCATGCGATATTACCGCGTATCTGATGCCGTTAACGCTGAAGGGGCTTGCCGTGCAGATGAACCAAAGGTCTTTTTCCGGAGTGTGGCACGGATATTCCTTTATGAATTGCGCAGAAGTGCCATTCAGCACAGATTGGATTCCGGTGATAAATTCATTTACCGAGTGATCCTGCCCGGCGGCAGGGGACTGGCAGGCAAAGAGGTAATTTGCTCCTATACTGCTGAACTCTTTTACCGCACCGTTCTGATCACCGAAAGATTCCCAGGCTTGATTGGTCGTAATGATGGTTCCCATCGGATTTATTACGCAGATATGCGCCCTGATGCCGTCAAGAGTCGCTTTGTAAAACTGATCCTGCGCTGTCAGGTCAGCTTCAGCTTTTTTTAAATCGGTGATATCGGTTACGAGCACAAAGAACCCATTGACCGTGTCACCATCGACATCGGGAATATAATGGGCCCAGGTATAGCCGGTACTGCCATCGGATTTGGTCAAGGTACGTTCGAAATGCTGATGCTGGCCTCCCATGGCTGCCGTTATGAATGGCTCATTCTTGCCAAACAATTCATCGCCCATAAGATCCCGGATATGGATCCCCTTCATCTGCTCCGGACTTTTTCCGAACCATTCCTGATAGGCATGATTGGCAAATCCGCAGCAGAGATCCTGATCCCAGTAGCCAACCATTCCTGGGAGTATATCAATCAGCTTTCTCATAAAATGCTCGCTTACCGAAAGCGAGTCGGAAATCTGTTTTTGCTCTGTTATATCAATGTGAAATCCCTGCATGAGCAGTGGTTTTCCATCCTGATCCCAATGAGTTATGCTCCCGTAATCACTAACCCAGACCCACCCGCCATTCTTATGTTTCATGCGAAATTCGTTATGTAGTGGCCTGGAGGGATCCTTGACATGAATGTTGAATGATTCGTCAATGCTGTTCAGGTCATCCGGATGAACATAGGTCAGTAACGTCTGGAAAGAAACGGGGGCAAGCTCCGCAAGAGTGTAACCGAAAATGCCTACCCAGCGTTCATTGACGACAGCTTCGCCGGTTTTGATATTCCACTCCCAGGTTCCCGCCCCGGTACCGTTAATGATGCCACCCAGCCGAACTCGCTCCGCTTCCAGCTCCCTCTGCTTCTCCTGAAGATCCGCCGCTATGGTTACCCGATCAGGTATGTCATGTGAAATTGCAGACACTCCAATGATGGCGCCTTTATTGGTAACGTCGGTAAAAACGATCATCAGCTCATCGGCGTGCACCTTTTTAACAGTGATCTCAAGCATCAATCTGTCCGGGTTGCCGTTACCGGACTCAATAGTGACCGGGAACTCCTCCCACACCATCCCACTCTCACCGGTAAACGCAGCGATCGCGGTGTGAATTTCCGGAATAACCGGGTCCAGAGCGTGAAAAATATTTTTAAACGGCCCCGGGCCTGTAAAACGCGCGAGCAGTGCCGCCGCTCTCGGCGTAAGCATTTTGACGTCACCATTAGCAGAAATCCGGGCTATAGCCACCGGTATCTGGTTCAGAAAGGCCAGCAACTCATCATATGCCGAGTTATTAATGTCCATTCGGCTCTCCTGAGCTTGGAGGCGTACAAGCACGTGCCGTGTCGGATAATCCCGAGGCCATAAGAGTTTTGATAGAGTCCATTACAAGCAGCATCTGCTCTCGTATTACAGCCGTATGCTGGTGCAATACGGCAGAAGTCCCGTCTGCTCGAAGTGTTGATTCTATCTCTTTGCATGCATTATATAACTCTGAGGCACTAATATTCCCCGAAATGCCTTTTAATGTATGAGCATGTTTTTCAATATCTTCTTTCCTGTCCAACTCTATTGCAGCGAACAGATCATCTGCAATTTTTTGCCCCCCCTCCAGGAAGTTCTCAAGCGTTCTTAACGTTAGATCCGTTTCTCCCATACATCGCGTCTGGAGCTCAACAATATTAATACCTGCCACGGCAGGTAGCTGGGACTTTTCTGGTGATGACGCCGGAATAGTTTCGGAACTATCCGCGTGCTTCATAACGTCTGCCACCATGCGGAACAAGCTATTCGGATTTACCGGTTTTGTGAGCAGGTCGTTCATTCCGGAATTCATGCAGCGTTCACGTTCTTCCGACATGGCATGTGCCGTCATTGCAACTATCGGCAGTCGGGAGGCACTCCAGCGTTCCCTTATTTGTTTTGTAGCCGTATAGCCGTCCATAACCGGCATCTGTACATCCATCAGTACCAGGTCAAAGTTACCGTTATAGCTGTTAACAATTTCCACGGCTTCACGCCCGTTTGCCGCCGTAGTAACGGAAATACCGACCCGCTCCAGAAGTTCTGACGCCAGTTGGGTATTGATGGCGTTATCATCCACAAGAAGTATCCGCACCCCCGCGAATTCATCACGGTGTCGATAAAAATGTTGTCGTGTTTGATGAGCCGTGATGGTACTGACCGGAACACCTGATCCCGTTCCATCAGGCATATGAGAGCTACTTTGAGTCGACAGGTCGCTGTTCATCGCCAGGGGCGGACCGCATCCGCACCATACGGAGAAAGTGAAGCTGCTACCTGCGCCATGGGTACTTGTTACTGATATTTCCCCCCCCATCAATTGCACCAGACTTTGGCAGATGGAGAGGCCGAGGCCGGTACCTCCATATTCCCGGGTTGTTGACGTGTCCGATTGGGTAAACGGGATAAACAGGTGTTCAATCTGCTCTGAGGTGAGACCGATACCACTGTCCTGAACGGTAAAGACAATTTTGACGCGATTGTGCTCCGTATCTGATTCATTAATTGCAGCACGTACCGTAACGGACCCTTGTGCCGTAAATTTAATGGCATTGCTGATCAGATTGGCAATAACCTGCTGGATACGCAGAGGATCACCAACCAGTATATTCGGGAGAGCATCCGGAGCGGGAAGAGTCAGTTTAAGACCTTTGTTTTCAGCCGTAATTTTATACAAGGTGTTAATGTTTTCAAGCAACTGCACTGTTGAAAACTCTACCCGTTCAATGGTAAGCATGTTGGCCTCGATTTTTGAAAAATCGAGAATATCGTTGAGTATTCCCATCAGTGATTCGGCCGAGTACGTCATTTTATTGAGATAATCGTACACCTTTGGTGTTAATTCCTCTTGCAATGCCAGATACCCCATGCCGATGATACCGTTCATTGGTGTACGTATTTCATGGCTCATGTTAGCGAGAAAACGGCTTTTGGCAAGGTTTGCAACTTCTGCGGCGTTCATGGCCCGGTTGATTGCTATTGCAGCCTGCTTACGGTCGGTAATATCGAAAAACGTAACGACAGCTCCGACAATCTCTCCATCAATCGCCTGCGGAAATGACCAGTATTCAGCCGGAAACGAAGAACCATCTTTGCGCCAGAGCACTTCATCAACTACGTGGCACCCTTTGCCATTCTGGAATGCCCTGAAAATCTGGCATTCATGAACCGGGAAAGAGTTACCGTCTTCATACGTATGGTGGATCTGGTAGTGCATATTCTTACCAAGCAGTTCCTCAACACGTGTGTAGCCAAGAATGTCAAGACAGGCTTGATTACAGAATGTACACTCTCCGTTTGTATCAATACCGTAAATGGCCTCAGCGGCTGAATCAAGGATAAGTTGTAATGTGTCTCCATGCTTTCTGGCATCACTTGACATCTTTTCAGCCAGCTTCTTTGCAGCATCAAGATGCGCGGTACGCTCCCCGATCAGGATTTCAGCTTTGTCTTTGTGGGTTTGCACAGCATCCAGATAAAACGCTACCAATAATGTAATAATGAGTCCTGCCGGAATAATCATGATAAAGGCGAGGGACGTGGCCGATGCCCGATATTCGGGGGTTGTAGAAATGGTAGTCTGCCAGGTCCGTCCGGCAAACTCTTCGGTATGATCAACGTTCAGAAGCGGAAATAATACGGATTTGAGGTAAAACGTATCGGACACTGTCGCTTTATAGCCGTCCCAGGACGCCATTTCTCTCGTTTTTGTCGGTGCTGAAAGATCATTCAGTGTGGTGCGCAGATTGGCTGGTGTAGCTCTGGTGCGTCTGATAGCGTTATCCAGCATATCTCCGGCTCTGAACACCCCGAGAGCAAATCCGGAAAGTTTTCCATCACGATAGGCCGGTGAAAAGATCAGAAAGCCAAACTGCTTTCCTTGCTCTTGTACGAGGGTAATACGAGAGGTTGCCTGAGGATGATGACTTTTGATGGCGGCATTGATTGCTTCAAGGCGCTGCGGGTTCGAGCCCAGGTCAAAACCGATCGCTTTTTCGTTCCCTTGTAAAGGATCAACGAAGTAAACCGGGTAATAGACATTTCGCTCTCCTGCCGGGACCAGTACTCCTTCGCCGGTGCGCTCTGTTATCCGAAATCGGCTCATCCCCTCCGGAGCAGGAGCACTCTCAAGCAAAGAACGTGTAGAACGCGGAACGACAGGTATCCATTCAATTGCCTGGACACCCTTCCTTTCCAGCATCGGTTTGACAAATGCGTGAAATGAAGGCCAATCGAATACCGCCTTTCCTTCAGCGTGGCGCTTCAGAGCATCCAGATCCTGTATCTGGGCTTGCAAGTAATTGGTAATTGCTTTGGTACGCACATCCGCATCATTAAAGAACGTGGCCTGATACTCATTAAATGAGACCTTCCATCCCCATGCTGACAGGGCAAATGTCAGCAAACATCCGACTACGGCAACAGCAGTGAAGGTAGCGCTCGGTCGCAGTATGGGCCTGCCGTTGCCATAGAGTTTGCGTATCATGGTTCTTCTGTCGCCTCGTTTTGATCAGATGGCAATTGGTTATTTTTGTTCACTGCTTCCGCCGGTCAGCCCTGCGATGAGCCGGTTAAGTTCTTCGGCAAAATGTGGGAGATGACGGTTAACTACGGAATCCAACGATTCTCCGGAACTGACCGCCGCCTCAAGAGCCTGGGCCCGAGCCCCAAGTTCATCGGCCCCGATAGTTCCGGCGCTCCCCTTTATGGAATGGGCGTGACGCACAGCCAGCTCCATATCCCCACCGTTCAAGGCTTCTTCAATCATCGCCGGACCGGAAGCCCAGTTCTCGACAAAGGAGCGCAGAAGCCACTTATACATCTTTACTTTTCCGTTCAGACGGAGCAGGGCGGCATCGAAGTCAAGGCCTGAAACATGCCGGGGAAGGCTCTCCTCCTCCACACCATCAGGAACTTGCGCAGGAGTGCCGACATTTTCCCCGATTTGAGACTTGGACGGGATTACGGGTTCTTGATGGTGTGGTGTGATGCCGGGCACGGGGGGTTTTTGTGGCGCATTGATGAACAGGTTCATGACCTGAAGCAGGATTCTGATGTTAATCGGTTTTGCTATGTGCACATCCATGCCGGCCTGCATGATCTTGCGTTGTTCCTCTACCATGGCATGTGCAGTCATGGCGATAATCGGGAGACCGGCAAAACGACCGTCCGCCCTGATCAGTCGAGTCGCCTGATAGCCATCCATAACCGGCATCTGGATATCCATCAGCACCAGATCGTAGGTTTTGCCGCTGTTGCAGACCTGTGCCACTGCGTCAGAGCCGTTGTCAGACAGATCAATGCTGACCCCGGTATCTTTAAGCAGCTCGATAACCAGTTGCTGATTGGTCTGAATGTCTTCTACGAGCAGAATTCTACGGCCGCTGAAATCGAAAGAAGAGGTACTTTCGGCGCATGGGGGGGTATCGAGTTCAAACAGATCAGCATCCGTAGCATGGCCAATCCCGAACCAGGCCGTAAAGCTGAAAGTGCTCCCCGCTCCTTGTCTGCTTGTGCAGCTTATTTCTCCCCCCATCAACTCAACCAGCTGCTTTGAAATTGACAATCCCAGACCGGTTCCCCCAAACTGTCGGGTGGTGCTCTCGTCCGCCTGGGTAAAAGGACGGAACAGCTTGCCGATCTGTTCAGTGGTCAGTCCGACGCCGGTATCCCGGATGGAGAATTGAAGCAACTGCCGGTCGTTTACCTCCTGCAGAAGTGTGGCGGTAAGTTCAACCTCTCCGTGAATGGTGAACTTCACGGCGTTACTTAAGAGGTTAACAAGAATCTGGGTCAGTCGGTGCGGATCACCAACGAGGAACGGGGCTATTTCCTGAGGAAGATGTGACCGGATAATCAACCCCTTTTCCCGGGCATTTTGTTGTACCATGCTGAGCAGGTTGCCAATTACGACTTCGGGCCTGAAGGTGATTTTTTCAAGCGTCAAATTGCCGGATTCAATTTTGGAATAGTCGAGAATGTCATTAATAATGTTAAGCAGAAGTTTACCGGAAGTATGAATTTTGCCGGCGTAATCCTGAATTCCCGGCTCCAGATTGTGACCCAGCATCAAAGCGGAATACCCGATAACAGCGTTAAGAGGTGTTCTGATTTCGTGACTCATGTTTGACAGGAACAGGCTTTTGGCACTATTGGCAGCTTCCGCGGCGGTCATGGCATTTCGTAACGCCAACTCCATCTGTTTTCGCTCGGTGATATCCTGATTGTAGCCAAACACCTTGGTGACGGCGCCTGAATCATCCCGTTCGATTGTGACCCGTGTCATAACATTGTTGACCATGCCGTCACGAGAAACGATACGATGGTCAAGTTCGACCAGCATAATGTCGCTGCCGGGGGCAAACACTCTCTCGATCTGATACTGAACAAGCGGGACATCTTCGGGATGGCTGAATTCGCGGAGATATGTCTCTGCCGGCATGATATAGCCCCCTTCCCGTTCGGAAGTGGTGCCGTAAAATGCGTAGAACTGGTCGTTGAAGATAAACTCAAACCGTACGGGGTCCAGCTCCCAGGGGACAATTCTTGCCAGATTTGTGGCCAGGGCCAGTTGGCTATTTCTCAGTTGCAGTTCCGTCTGCAACTGTTTCTGTTCAGTGATATCGATAGTGTAGCCGGCCAACAGGGTTTTATCCGCCAATGGAATCGGGAACTTTATGGTATAATAGACATGTCCGTTATAACTTTCCTCCATATTGACCACCTGACCGCCGGATATGACTGCCCAGTTGTCAGCTGTGATTTTTTCCGCCAGTTCTGCAGGAAATAGCTCGAACATGGTTTTTCCGACCATTTGTGAACCGGATATGCCTATCATGTCCCGGAAGTTCTCGCTGGACATCAGCACGCGGCTTTCCGTTCGTGTTGACTCCTGTATGAAGGTGTACACCGGCGAGTATTTCATAAATAGCTGTAACAGGACGTTGGCGTTTTCTATCTCTTTGGCCCGTTTTTCAACCTGCTCTTCCAGTGATATGTTTATCTGATTTATTTCATTCAGTTGAATACGAATCTGCGCTTCGTTGGTCTTGAGGCGGTGGGAAGTGACAATCAGGCGGACAGCGCTGGCCAGCAGACCGATACCGAGCAAAACCGAGACGATTCTATACAGTAACGTCAGGTCTTTATCGGGGTGAGGGTTATACATGAACTTCTGAAGATCGACCGTATCGGATTTGATACCGAGGCTGTCATACGTATCGGCAATGTGGCGCCAGCGACCGGCGTGCATATACCCGATTTCAACCAGATCCGGCTGTATCAGCTGCCTCACCTGTTCAGCTTCGTACTTCAGATGAGCGCGATCACTCTTGGGGGCATATGTAGTACTGATAAGATCGATAATCTCATCGGTATGCTGCATCGCATAAAGCCACCCTTTCAGGCTTGCTTCACGGAAAGCCCTGGCCCGGCCAGGATGCCCTTTCAGTTCTCTTTCGGTAGTAAACAGATTGTCGCCGTAGAAGTCGATACCCCAGGAACGGGGCGTGAACAGTTGATACCGGAAACCGGCCCGGGCGAGGACGTCCGGATCGTCAGTAATATATCCTGAGATAACATCAACCTTGCCGTCTATCAAATCCTTTGCGTTAAAACTATGCTCAACCAACTGCATTTTATCAAGTGGCAAACCCTCCATTTGTAAATACGCAATCAGTTCATTCGCCTGATGTTCCAGCATCAAACGTTTACCGGCAAAGGAATGGATGCTCTGCGTTGCCGAACTTCTTTGGTCAGGAGTATATAGGGAGAATGTTGAAAAATAACCGCCAGGATCACCACCGGTTTGCCGGCATTACGCTGAATCAGCAGACTGCTGGTGCCGACTCCGTACTCGGCTTTTCCGTCAATTACGGCGAGAGCAGGGTCGGAACCGGGAGTGGCGGGGACAATTGACACATCCAATCCGGCATCGCGATAGTATCCCTGCTGCAGGGCGGCATAGTACCCGGCAAACTGGAATTGATGTACCCATTTAAGCTGAAGCGTGACTTTTTCCATTGCTGAAGCGGAAGAAAGTGTACAAAAAACGTACAGAACAACGCCCACACAGAGAATGGTACGCAACAGTATGATTGAGCGGTTCATATAAGTAGTCTCTACAGCTTCACACGTTCAGGAGTTCGTCCACCACTTTCTGCACATCACGGACATTGAACGGCTTGGTGATTACCTTGTCGACACGCATAGCCTTGGAAATACCGGCCAGAAAATCTCTATCGAGTTTTGCGGATCCCCCGGTCATGGCAATTATTTTGACATTCGGGTGTTTCATTTTGATTTCTGTTATGACTTCAATACCGTCCATATTCGGCATAACTATGTCCGTTATAATAAGGTCATACTGATTTGTATCGGTAAGTGCCATACCAATCTTGCCATCGTCGGCGCTACTGACTGTATGGCCATTGTCCGTAAGAATTTCGCTCAGTATGTACCGGATGTCGGAATTGTCATCTATCACCAGTATGTGCGCCATCGTAACTACCTCCTTTCATTTCATAAAACATTTTTTTGTTTAGTTATTAGTAATTACATGTGTCTACCCGACGTATTATGTACTATTAGAATAGTCTAGTAAACTATTTTTTGTAGGAATTTTTTCTGACAGTTACAAATCAGGTCTCATTAAATAGCAAATTAAGTGCCACATTTTTGTACATTAATTTGTCCTTAAATCAGTATGTTACACTCGTGCATGGATTTGTAAAAAAATCCACACTAATCCCGAAAATTGACAACAAGGTTAACTGTGTGCCATTTTTTAATAAAATTGCTATGTTACGTAGTGCGACATAAGTTGCTGCAGCAACCTTTGTCCAGATACAAATATTATCAAGTACGTGGCGGTAAAAAAATTGTGACTTGAACATTGTTATCCTATTGGGAAGATGGTAACGTTCACTACAAAAGAAACC